>NZMW01000011.1 GCA_002694685.1 Balneola sp. | reverse complement strand
TCGTGAAACGGTTGTTAAAGAGTTCGGTCAGTTTTTGCAGAATAACCAACTCAGTTCAAACCAGATTCAGTTCATTGAGCAGATGATTGAGTTTTACACCGAAAAAGGCCATCTGGATGTTGCCAACCTCTACGAACCACCATTTGATTTTATTGATGAGGATGGATTAGATGGAGTCTTTGATAACAATGCTAAGGTTATTGATTTGCTGGTTGAGAAGGTTAGGACCCTGAATGAGATTAAGGTTGGTTGAGGTTTGTATGCGAGATAGCTGAGTAGTTATAAAGCTAATCTCGGGGATTTTAATTGACCATGGTCTTTCTGTGCAGATAGAGTGCATAGATTGAGAGTATTATGCAATTGAACAAAAAATAAAGCAAGGAGAACAAGACATGCATAAAATTACTTTATTTCCTCTCGGGAACGCAGACACTTCATTAATAGAATTAGAAAATGGTAAAAGAATCTTGATTGATTATGCTGATATGAAGGATTCTACAGATGATGATGACAAACGGATTGATTTGCCAAATGAGCTAAAGGTTTTACTTGGTGATGAAGATTCCATTGATGTTGTTGTATTTACACATATCGACACAGATCATATAAAAGGTAGTCCTGACTTCTTTAATTTACTTCATGCTGATAAATATCAGTCTGAAGATAAGATTGATATAAATGAAATGTGGGTCCCTGCAGCAGCAATTGTTGAGGAAGGAGTTGAGGCTGATTCTAGAATAATTCGTCAGGAGGCTCGATACAGATTCAAAAATGGTGAAGGAATTAAAGTTTTTTCAACACCAGGTCAATTAAGGGATTGGGCGGATAATCAGGGTATTGACCTTGACTCAAGAAGCCATCTAATCGTAAATGCAGGAGAGACAATTGAAGAGTTTGATCTATTCTCTGATGGTTTGGAAATATTTGTGCACTCCCCTTTTGCTTACAGAACAAAAGATGGAACACTCATAGATCGAAACAAGGATGCTATAGCATTAAATTGTAAATTTCATATAGATGGTACGGAAGTACTATTTAATACTTTTTCTGACCTTGGAAGTGAAGAAATAAAAGATATTATAAATATCTCTGAATCTTATAGTAATTCAGACCGGCTATATTGGGATATTTTTAAAATACCTCATCATTGTAGTCACAAATCCCTTGCTAATGTAACTGCTGAAGAATTTTCAGAGCCGGATGAAACAGTATCAAGACTTTTTGAAGGTTATTCAAATGATGTCCCATTAATCATTTCAAGTAGTCGTGTAATAAGTGATGGAGACTATGATCCACCCAACAAAAAAGCATCAGATTATTACAAAAAGGTTGTTTCTGATAAGGATGGAGAATTTAAAGTAACTATGGATCATCCAACAGTTAGCTCTCCAAAACCACTGGTAATAAAAATAACAGGTGGTGGATATGAAATTGAAAAGAAGCCATTAACTGGTGTTGGCCCAATAATAACTGAACGGTCTGAAAGAGCCGGAGTTTAATAAAATGGGAGATATAGAATTCTATAAACTTGAGGGAAAGGAACTTGATCCTAAGGAACTGTCAATTCAAAATTGTATATCGGTAAAGCAATTAATCACTGATGAAGACTATCTATTTTTTGAATTAATTAAGTGTAAAAAAGATGATTCTGGAAATGAATACTTGGTGTTTGACGTAGAACCAAGTATTCCTCAAAACCCTAAAATCGATATAAGAAAAAGGGAAAGAATAGGAGTAAAGTTTTTGGCTAATGAAGATGGTAAACCAGAAATATATGCTCTTCGAAAAGACTTTCCTTCAGCTCCCCACATAAACTATTCACGAGAGGATACTCCAAAAAATTTATGTCTATCAATTAATCTTTATGAAGAAGAGAAACATAAGTGGACTGCTGCCAAACATTTACAACGTATTCACAGATGGTTGTCACTGACTTCTAAAAACAAACTTCATTTGGATGATCAACCACTTGAAAATGTGTTTTTTGGATCACCTGATAGGGTCATGTTACCTTCATCATTCTATGACTTTAAAAAACCTGTTGATGATCTAGCATTAGAGTTTGTTCCTATCGTTGACCAAAAAAATAGAATAGTCATTGTCGGTTTAGATCAAGAAGTTGCAAAATCATATAACATCAATTCTGACATTAAAATTAAAACAATTACCATTGATATTAATGAACCAATAGTTCATGGTATCATAGATCTACAACCGAATAACCTATATGGGCTACACAATCACCTCAAAAATTTTAATATAAACCTACTTAGCCGCTTGCAATCAAGGCTATTCCAAGCTAATGAAAAAGACTTAATTGGATATAAACTACTTTTAGTAATTAGGATACCCAAGAAGAGAACTAATGAAGGTGAAGTAGAAGCCTATGAAATTATAACTTTTTTTTCTCCACGAGATCTTTTAGAAATTAGCGTGGGATTGGGAATCTATCGAAATGGGCCCAGACAGGTAAGAAGTACAATTAATCATACCGCTGTAGATAATGCAAAAATTATTGAGTTGTCAATCCTAAATCCCAGCTCAATACTAACAACAAAAGAAGCAGCCTTATATAATAATATTGATTCATCTGACAATATTCAGCTTTCAGCCATTGGACTCGGAACCCTCGGTTCACAAATTATTATAAACACGATTAAAGCAGGTCAAGGACGTTGGAAACTAATTGACAAAGATAAATTTTTACCTCATAACGCTGCCAGACATGTTTTGCCATCTGTATACATGGGATTCCCTAAATCAGTAGCTCTAGACGCATATATAAAAAGAATATTCATTGAAGAATCAATTAGTTCGCCTCATGAAATGGATATCCTTCAATCTGATCTTGAAACTTTATCATCAACCTTCTCTGACTCAGAATACATCTTTGACTTTGCTGCTTCCGTAGCTGTCTCAAGGAGACTTTCATTAGATTTAAATTTGGAAAAACCCATTATTTCTTTTTTTCTGAATCCCAAAGGTGATAGCTTAGTTTTACTTTCTGAGTCTGATGATAAATCAATCGGATTAGATTGTTTAGAAATGGAATATTATAAATCGCTTTATTCAGTCGAAAGCTTAGCCGATCATCTGAATACGGAAGAAGGAATAAGGTATGCACAGAGTTGTAGAGATATCTCTTCTCGAATACCACAATTTAGTGTTGGAATACATTCGGGTATAGGATCGAAGAAGATTATAGATATCCTTTCAAAAAATGAATCACCACAAGTTTGCATTTGGTACCTAACAGATGATCTGTCCGTGAAAATGACAGATATAAAGCCAAGTAATTATAAAGTTGCTAATAATGAATCATGGACTGTTAAGGTATCGGAAGATTTACTTGCCAAAATAGATAGTCGAAGGGCCGAAAAATTGGAAAATGAAACAGGTGGAGTATTAATTGGATCATTTGATCACGAACGGCACATTGTATATGCTGTAGATTTGATAGCCTCTCCTTCAGACAGTGATGAATATCCAACCTTTTACATCCGGGGAACAGATGGACTAAAAGAACAAGTTACAGAAATTCAGGAAAAGACGAATAATAACCTTCAATATATAGGTGAATGGCACTCACATCCTGATGGCGTTGCATTAACTCCAAGTGATGATGATAGAAAACTATTCGGTTGGATTAAAGGATACATGAAGTTAGAAAGTTACCCTGCGATAATGGTAATTGTAGGTGAAAAGCGAAGTAACTGGTATGTTTCTCAAGTGGATAATGCCATTGAATTTAATATAGGAAGTTAGGATGAAGGGGAAACGTAATAAAGAATCGAAAATGCATGATAATAAGACACTAGGGGTGGCCCTTTCAGGAGGAGGTTCAAGAGCAATGGCTTTTCATCTTGGGTGTTTTAGAGCTTTAGATGATTTAGGTTTTTTAGATAAGATTGATCATATCTCCTCAGTTTCAGGCGGGAGTCTTTTTTCTGCTTTGTACTGTTACTATGATGAATCTTTCTCGTCTACTGATGAAAGAGTAGTCAAATTATTGCGTTCTGGTCTTCAAATGAAGATAGTTTTGAAATATTTATCTCCGGTATCCTTAATTAGAATCTTGAGTACTCAATTGATTTCTGGAACAACCGCAATTATTTGCAGAATATTAAACTGGCATCCCTTTTTTAGTCTAAATCCACCATTAAGAAGGTGGTATAGTAGAACAAATGTTTTTATTAAAGTTTTAGAGAAAGAACTTTTCAAAGGATTGACATTAAAATCTAAAACAAAAAATGATATTGATGTCATCATAAATGCCTGTGAGTTATCAACTGGAAGTGCTTTTAGATTTGGCAATCGAGAGACCGGAAATTGGCGTTTCGGAAAAGTAAAGGGCAATTCAATTTCACTTTCAGAGACCGTAGCCTGTTCAGCTGCTTATCCTTTGTTATTGCCAGCACTGGATAAGTATTACACCTTTCAAAAAAGGGATTTAGAATCTGATGAGAGAGTCTTTTTAACAGATGGCGGAGTGTATGATAATACCGGAGTAACTTGTTTTGATCCTGACAAGGATAGTAATTACAGCTTCAACTCATTTAAGCCTGACTATATCTTTGCATTTGATGCAGGACATGGGATCTATAGTAAAAGAAGTTCTCCATATTATATGATTTCGAGAATGAATCAATCCTATCAAACTACTTTCAGAAAAAGACAGGATGGAATTAAAAAAGACCTGCATGAATATTTAAAATCTGGAAAAATTGACGGGTTTATATTTTCCTACTTGGGACAGAATGATAATGCACTTCCCTATCTACCTGCAAATTTTATTACCAATGATCAGGTAAATACATACCCGACTGATTTTAAAGCGATGAGTGAAGAGGATATTGAATTAATTTCAGGGCGAGGTGAGCAACTAACAAGAGTATTGATATCGCATTATAACCCTACTATTTGATTCTAGGGGAGGCAATATGAATGAAGAACCAAAATCATATACTTATAAAGAACAGATCGAGAATGAGCTAAAACAAAAGTTTCCAGGACTTAAAGAGAGATGGGAGTCGTTAACCAATGAGTTAGGACCGGCGCTGTATGATCATGTTAGAAATCAATCTCATCAAGAGATTCTAAAGATTGAAGGATTTGGCAAGCTCCATTTCTCCTTGGTGATTGATACTAATTTCATATTTGGGCAAATAAAAAGCAGTGTCACTAAAAATATTTCTCTTGATGAAACATTCATTTATAGGCTTATAAATTGTTCCTTTGTCAAAGTTTATGCACCATTTAAATTGAAAGAGGAATTATACGAGAAAATTGATCGAGTACTAAAAAAGGGAAATGAACAGGCAGCTAAGCATGCTGATATATTACTAAACAAATTAATCATGATGGATGCTCCATGGATTGAGGACTGGAAAATTGCACAGCGAACCATTGGCAATGAAGATCCCGATGATGTTTCGTTTTTAGCCTTATCCTTACATACAAGCAGTCATGGCATTCTTTCTTTTGACAAGATCTTTAAATCCCAAAACCTTACTAAAACATGGGGAATTGACGATACCGAAAAAGTAATTCATACTTTCAATCACGGGATTACCTCATTGGCTGTAGCGGGTGCATCTATATCTATTGTAGAGCTACTTTATAGACTTGTCAGCTTTATAAATAAAGTTATTTTGGAGGTGGTATTAGGAATTATAACAGCTCTAATTGGTATAACAGCACTTACTATCCATTCGCTTGGACAGATTCCTATTGAAATAATGATAGGACTAGCAGGAATGTTTATTGCAGGGTTATTTCTTTCAGATGATCTAAGACAAGGTGGCAAAGACTTAATGGATACCGTGGTTGACAAAATGCGCTCTTATTCATCAGAATTAGTGGAATTCCTAAGCGAGTTAAAAGAATTGATCCTTGAGTTTTGGGAAGTATTCAAACCCTTCGGAATTACCACGCTTGAACTGTTTACTTACCTTTCACATGAAGTTCAGCTTATGCATGAACAGATGGTAGAACTTGAAGTGACCAAATCCGCAACATAATACTTTAATTGATAGCTGGTGTATCCTGCAATTATTTGTAAGTACTTTGTTGCATGAAAGGGTTTAAGGACGTTTTCCAGACTAATACGGAAGCATGTGTCTGAAATTTCACGAAACCTCAAACATTACCAGCTGCCAAATAATCAGCCAGGTCAAACCCCTCTTTTTTTTCAAAGTCTCCGGATTTTGATTCTAAAAGATTCGAAATTGAGATATCGCAAAATTCTGAAAAGCCCTCTAACTTTACAGACCAATCCTGATAAGCTCCGATGTCTGGAAACAAAGTAACTGATCGACCTTTCAGCGCTTGACTATACTCTGGTTTTAGCGTCGATTTTGTACCTGTTGCCAGCCATATAAACTCTGGGAAATAAGCACTTGCAATAACAGCCGTCTTTTCTGATTCAACAATGGCTACTGGTTTACTTTTATCAATAAGTAGGTGTTCACCGAAGAACCTCCAATTAGGGTAGTACTTTTTTTCAATACCCAGCATACTGTGCACAGAATGAATCCTTCCTCTTCGACCAGTTCTAGTATTATAGACGATAATTTTCCCTCTCCTAATTTTGCCTTGAAGGTCAAGCTGATAGAAAATACAACCACCTTTCAGCTTAGTAGAAGTGCCAAGGTGATACTTTTTAATGACTTTTCTGACGGTTGGAGTATCAAATATAAAGTTAAGATACTGGACGAAATTATTATTTCTGTAGTTTCCTAGGCTTCTTTTATAAAGCTCACGAGGTATGTATACGGGCTCTACTATTCGCTTAGGAATGTTCACTGTCTTTTTGCCTTCAAATCGGTGATCATCGTAAGGAGAGTAATGGTATGAACAAGCAACCTCACGATCACAACGACCATACCTATTTTGGATATAATCCCCATTTGATTGATCAATGTACCTCACAAACCTTTTCTTTTGACACGAAGGGCAGGTGAATTTGTTTGAGCTGGAGTCTAATCGAAATCGAAACGTCTTCATAAATGTTTTTTGTGGAGCAACAGGTTCGACAGTATCAACAGGAATCGGCTTTTAATAGGCCTTAAACTATGCTTCACTGTAGATGCTGTCAGTGCTGCTGCTTGTAAACAAAATTATAAATTCTGCACGACATAGAATACTCTACCATATTCTTTCCGTTCCGTAATGTAACCGGCATTCTTTAGTCTACTACTAAATTTCCTGTTACCGCACGGTTTATATCCGTCCTGTTCACAAAACCTTCTGTAGCTTTGATATAGCTCAGCAAGAGGAGTGTAAGAGATTGTGCTTGATTTATACCCCCTCTCATCTAAAAAGGACAAAACTGAATCGGATTCAGTACGATATTTCTCAACCTGTTGGTTTACTTCTTCACACTCTGTAAAGCCTTTTTGTTTCAGTACTCGATGCAAACCTTCAATTACCCAGTTAAAAACTCCTGATAATTCATTCTCAATGATCTTATATGAAAGCTTTTTGTCCTGTTTCTCTGGTGGGATGGTCACATCAAAAGGAACAATCAAAAAACGCCTAAAAAATGCATTGGTATGCTCTACATCTGTCGGAAGCTCATTACAGTTGAAAATCAACTTAGCATAGTTATTTAAGGTAAAAGGCTCACCATATGGCAACCTTGCTTCAACCGGTTCACCAGAGACTAACTGCTTAAAAAGAGCTGTACTCATCTCGCCATCTATTTCTGATGCATAGTTCAACAATTTATTTGCAATCTTTGCCCTGTAATAACCATTCTGATTTGTCAGGCTCTTTAAGGTATAGGTTGATACATTTTCCTCACCAAGCATGGCATTGACGGTATCAAAAAAGACCGACTTCCCATTTGATCCCGAACCATAAAGAAGCAAAGCCTTTTCAAGCTTTAATGTTGATGGTTTTAAGAAAATATAACCTAAATATTCCGCTAAGAGCTTCTGTAAATCTTTGCTTGGTAGTACATGGTCCAGATACTTGTCGAAGAGTGGGGATGTTGCGTAGGGATCATATTCAAACGGTAACTGATAGGTAATAAAGTCATTACTATCTGGTGGTCGCAGGTTAACTTTATTCTCCGCTTCTGGATTGATCTCCACGGTTCCATTCTTGAGATTTATCAACACCTCTGAATTATCTTTTTCAGGGGCAGGGAGGTGTGCCGTAACCATAAACTGTTTTAATAGTTCGTCTCTGAATCGATGGTATTTGGATTCAATCCGGTCAACCCCCATGTTATAGGCGACTGAACCCAAGAAGGACTGTAATGAATCCTCCTCAATTTGGTCCCAAAAAGCTCCATTGTATAGGTATATGAAATCATGACGTTTGCATAAGCCCCAGTCTTGTTTTTTCGCAAGTTCAATTATCTTCTCTACCGTGATTACCAAAAAATGCTTTTTCGATAGTTTTTTATCTGTCTTTGCCTCTTTTTGGTAATCCAAACTTTCGACCTTATCAAGCATTTCGGATAAAACATCTTTGTGAGGTATTATCTTCTTGACTGGTAACTTACCTTTCGCTTGTTGGGATTTACTCTTTACTTCTGCTTTAATTTCACTAAATGATAATCTTGGCATCGGCTTATTCCCCCTTCAATATTAATTTTGCTTCTTCTACACGTCTTTCCATCTTTCGGATGTCTCCAGTTGATTCAAAAGCGGGGTGATTTGGAGGTATACAATTACTAATTGTTTCCGCCTCCTCTCTGCCACCATCATTAATGCTTATCTCCACTTTTAGGTCTTTGTATCTAATGATTGTTTTCATCGCGCTACCTCCTTGAAACTGGTTTTAGTAAGCGGTCGATGACTTTTCGTTCAAAGTATTTACGTCGGCCTTTACCGCTTATCTTCATACTTGGGATAAATCTCGGTGAGCTGGGATGAAGATTACTTCTGTTTAGTACCGTTCTTTGGTCGATACCAAACTCTGCTTCGATATCCTGAGCAGTTAGGTATTTAGTAGTGTCACGTTTACGCTGAAGGGCACTCACTACAAAGTCGAGTTTGTCCTCAAGACTTGTAATCCGAGTTAATAGTTTGTTGTCTGTATTCATTTTTATAGTCTCAATTTTGGGTTGCAGTTATTTGATTAACTGTTCCAAATATGGTGACTATATGGACTATAACGAAGGTTTGAACTCATTAAGCAATTTTAGATTTGGCATTTTGACAAGCTAAGAAGGGTATAATTTGCCAAATCTGAATGTGCCCTATAGAAAGTGCTTTTAGAGGATTTGTAAGGCTTTTTAAAAATTATTATTTGGCAAGGTCTTTTCGAGCTTTTTTTAGTTTTGGGACAAAATGCCCTCTAACAGCTTTTTCAAACTTTCTCTTATTTAGTAAATAGGTAGTATTACCAATAATTTCATAGTTATTAGTAACATATTTGATTAGGTCAGCATTTTTCTTCTGTAACAGGCTTTTTTTAGGCTTATTTGATGACTTATTAATGATATAATCATCGTAAACCTCAGATAAGCTATTCATTAATTTCTTGAATTTGTATTTACCTGCATTCAACTTAGCCCGCCTTTCAGCAAATGTTATAGCCTCAATCATTAGTAACATTTTGGCTAAGTAAGATAATCTTCTTTCAAAATTATCTAGTGTACTATCAGGGATTTTCTTTAAAGAAACCAGCCTAGAGTTGCCTTTTTTATGAGCATCAATTTTTGGTTTACCATCTCTTATCTTCAATTCATGTAGTACTAAAGGATGAGCCTTTGCATCCTCTGTAACTTTAAACTCAATCTTTTGATCTTTTTCAGTTTTGATTTCCTGGACATATACCAATAATTCTTCTTTGGCTTTTTTTAAATCTTCTTCTAAAAGCTCTAAGGCCACTTCCTTATAATCTTGAGTAAATTCAGATCGCTTAACTTCATCAAAGTTTCGTAAACAAGTTTGCATGACTTCCCAATACGAGCCTTGGTACTCAAGGTAGTCATAGGCCATATTTTGTGGTGCATTTTTAAATTCATCAGGATAGGAAGAATTTAAAAGGCTCTTTAGCCTAACAATAAGAAGTGTTAGATAAACGGTAGATTCAGGTAATGGTTCTACTTTCTCTCCAGTCGTAAAAAGCTGTTTCTCTTTCATTAGTATTTAATAAATCCTAGGTAATTAGTCCTAATTCTTTTGCTTTGTTCTTTCGGTCTCCTACACCAAGGCTTACATACCTCATTGTTACTTCAATGCTTCTGTGGCCAAGCATCTCTTTTACCAGAGTAACATCAAAACCTTTGCGAATCATAAAAGTTGCACAAGAATGCCTTAAGCAGTGAAAATGGATAGTATCCTTTAGATCTGTCTTCTTAACGTAACCCTTGAACACTTTAGATACATAGTCGCCTGGTAAGGAAAGTTCTGCTTTTTTGTGCGATTTTGGACTTGGGAATGCATACCCTTTTTGAGGTTTTCCAAGTTGGTTATGCCAGTTTTTTAGCACTTCATGAACTACATCAAACACAACAACAGTTCTTTCTCGACCATTTTTAGTGTCTGTCACACTAATTTCCCTATTCTTCAAGTCAATCTGGTGCCACTTTAGATTTGTTATCTCTTTTCTTCTCAGGCCCGTGTAATAAGCCGTGGTAATCATGGGTACAAACCAATCCTGCCTCAAAGATTTTTGAACAATGTGTCTATTTTCTTTGCACTTATTATGGTGTTCGTTAAAGGCTTTGAAGATTACCCCTAATTCCTCTTCACTGAATATCTTATCAACCAACTTATCTTTCTTTTTTGGTGGTACTACTTGTTCACAAGGATTTTCGTTTATAATAGCTTGATCAGTAAGCCATGTAAAAAAGACTTTCAGATGCTTATAGTAGTTTCGTTTTGTAGCATTCGAATACCTCTTTTTAAAGCAAAAAGACCGGATATCCGATGGCCTAATTAGGTTAACGGTCATTGAACGTCCTACATCATCAATAAATAAGTTGATAACAGACTTATATCCCTTTCTGGTTGCATCACTAGTGTGTGATTTGGTCTTTAAGAAGTCCTTCTTTAGTTGATCCAAGTAGTAGCTATCAACCACCACACTTTTACCTTTACTCTCCTTCAGATAGTCTTCATAGGTACTTACACTCCAATCTTCTTGGAAGGGATCTATCTCTCTTTGATCATACAATTTTTGAAAACGGACCTTTTTTTCTTCAGCAATTTTTTTAAAAGTAGTACCAAGCGAGTAAGTTTTTTTTATCTGTTTGCCGTCCTCGTTCTTACTAAATACAATATAGTAGTTCTTACCCCTCTTCTTTAATCCAGCCATGTTAGTCCATTTTGGGTTATTAGCTCAATAAAAATGTACCCTTTTTTGTACCCTTTAATCAAGAAAATTACCCTAATTTGTGAAAAGTTTTCACGATGTAAGGTGTGTTGAGTTGATTGGAAAACACAAAAAAACCCGCCTTAAAGAGTATTAAGGTGGGTTTTTGTAAGAGTACGCCCGGAAGGATTCGAACCCTCAGCCTTCTGATCCGAAGTCAGACGCTCTATCCAGTTGAGCTACGGGCGCATTCAAAATTTCGAAGGCCTTAAATATAAGAAGACCTTTACTCAGAAACATCAAAAATAAGGTCTGGATTTACTAAAGAATCAGCATGGCATCGCCAAAAGAATAGAACCGATATTCCTCTTTAATGGCGTGCTCGTACACCTTTTTCATTTCATCAAAACCCATGAATGCAGCAACCAGCATGAGCAAGGTGCTTTTGGGAAGGTGGAAGTTCGTTATAAGTGCATCTACAGATTTAAAAGAATAGCCCGGCGTAATGAAAATATCTGTTTCCTTACTTTGGGGGCTGAATGGCCCACCTTCATCAAATGCAGATTCCAATACCCGGACACTGGTCGTTCCAACAGCCGTAATATGTTCAGCGCTGTTGAGTTGCTCACAGGTTGATTCCTTTAACTGAAACCATTCGCTGTGCATGTTATGTTCTTCGAGGTCCTCAGTTTTAACCGGCGCAAAAGTCCCCAAGCCAACATGAAGGGTAACTTCCGTTTTTGAAATACCGGCCTTTTTAAGTTTTTCCAGCAGTTCATCGGTAAAATGAAGACCAGCTGTTGGGGCAGCTTTGCTTCCCAAGTCTTTGGCATACACGGTCTGATACTCCTCCGAAAGGGATTCATCCTGTTCGATATAAGGAGGAAAAGGAGTGTGTTTATAGGGTTCGAGCTTCGTGGAGTCAAGATCACATGATAGAATCAAGGTGCGTAATCCATCGTCAGCTATGTGAGTAACCTCAGCGGTAACTCCATCGGCAAGTTGTACTGTTTTGCTTTTCTTGAATTTCTTGCCCGGCCTGACTAAGCCTTCAACGGTATTGTTATTTCGGACGGATGTAACAAAAATCTCTTTCTTGCCCTCATCAAAAAGTAGCCGGCATTTTTCGACCTTACTATTGTTAACTACTAAAGTAGATTCGTCTGGCAAATACTCCCCAAGATTATAAAAATAGTCATCGGTGATGGAGCCGGAAGCACGATCATAAACTAACAAGCGGGCATGATCTCGCGGGTTTGCCGGAGATTGAGCGATGAGTTCTTCGGGGAGATGGTAATCGAAATCAGAGAGGGTGAAATTCATATCCAAAGGAAGGACTAATCTACAGTAATCTCAAAGAAATTCTGTTCGTTTGCTTTAAGCTTTACGGCTCTTTTAGAGGTAATTACACTATCCTGCACAACCATTATTTGGAGGCTGTCTGTGATTTTAAAAGATCCGGAAGAAGCATTAAAAGAACTTCCAATAGCTAAGTACGAACTGTTTAGTCTAAATTCACCTTCAGCTGAAGTTTCTGTAAACGGAAGGGTTCCGACGAGAAGGCTGTCCGGTTTATTAACAACAAAAAGACTGCCACCTAAAACCCGGGCCGATGTCGAGACCTGAAATCCTAAAATGCCGTTACTCAATAAAGAATCAGGTATGATAAGCTCTTGGTCTCCTGATTCTAAAGTATCTTCAAAAAAGGTGGCGAGTAAACTGTTTGCGTCATGCCGATATATCGAGGCCCGGTAAAGGGTCCTGGTTGGAGCGGAGAAATTCACCCTTACGGTATCGCCAATTAACTCCGGAAGAAAGCCGCCGGGATTGAAGTGATTTCGGATGTGAATGTCAGCATCAGCTACAGGATCACCACCGGATGTAAGGACGACGCCGGTGGCATCACGATAAATTTTTGGTCCATCAGCGTTACTCAAACATCCACTTAAAAAGAATAAGATGGTGGATAAAAAAACTAAAGGGGTAAGTTTCAAAATCAGACTTTTATATAAGTTTTTTGCTTAACAGCTTCTATGATTCCGGTAACACCGATACCAACTTCGTCGTGAAGTTCTTCCTGAGTTCCGTGTTCTACTATACGATCAGGAATACCCATTATTTTAAGTGTGGGGCTAGTTTCTTTTTCAGCTATGTATTCAGCAACTGCGCTTCCAAAGCCGCCAAGCCTGGCGTGGTCTTCAAGAGTGATAATATGATCGTAGTTTTCGCAAACTTCATCAATTAATTCGGTATCAATTGGTTTTGCAAATCGCATATCAAAATGTCCAATCTCAATACCTTCTTGAGATAGCTTCTGAGCAGCTTCTGTTACATACTTTCCAATGGGTCCGAAACTAAGAACAGCAACTGAATCACCGTCACGGAGTTTGATACCTTTTCCAATTTCAATATTCTGAAATTCCCTGCGAACGTTCATTCCGGTTGCTTTCCCTCGAGGATATCGAATAGCCCAGGAAGCATCATCATAGTTTGAAGCAGTGTACATCATGTCACGCAAATCCTGTTCATTCAGGGGAGATGAGATAATCATATTCGGAACCGTTCTCATATAGGCAATGTCGTAAGCGCCGTGATGAGTAGGCCCATCTGCACCAACCAGTCCGGCCCTGTCTATACAGAAAACAACAGGTAAATTTTGAATGGCAACGTCATGAACTAACTGATCATATCCTCGCTGGAGGAAGGAAGAGTAAATGGCGCAAAATGGTTTTTTGCCTTCTGCAGCAAGTCCGGCCGCAAAGGTGACGGCGTGTTGTTCGGCAATTCCAACATCAAAGGCGCGATCCGGAAAAGCTTCCATCATCGGCCAAAGGCTGGAACCGCTTGGCATAGCCGGTGTCATACTTACAATTCGCTCATCTTTTTCAGCAAGTTCAACCAAGGCATCACCAAAAACATGCTGATACTTTGGAATAGCTTTTTTCTTGGCGGGAGCTGAAAGGGACTTTCCGGTAATCTTATCAAAAGGACTACTGGAAGCATGCCATTTCGTTTGCTCTCGTTCTGCAGGAGCAAATCCTTTTCCTTTAACAGTCACGATATGAAGAAGTTTGGGACCTTTCACATCTTTTAGGTCTTCTAATGTCTTACGAAGCCCTTCAACGTCATGTCCGTCAGTTGGACCATAGTATTTAAAGCCAAGTGCACGGAATAGTGAGCCTGGCGTAAGTGCGGCAGTCATCGCTTTTTCAAGGCGTGATGCTACTTTGCGCATTTTTTCGCCGGCAGATTTAAAGTGCCCGAGCATGTCGTACACTTCATCCCTCATTTTATTGAAGGTTTTGCTGGTCGTGATATCAGCTAAGTATTCATTAAGAGCCCCAACATTTGGGTCAATGGACATGTTGTTGTCATTCAGGATAACAAGAACATCACTATTCAGAGCTCCTGCATTATTCATGGCCTCAAAGGCAAGCCCGGCAGTCATGGCACCATCACCGATAACGGCGACTACTTTTTTGTCTGATTTGTCGAGGTCTCGAGCAACGGCCATTCCAAGAGCGGCAGAAATTGAGGTACTCGAGTGACCTACTCCAAATGTATCATATTCACTTTCGGAACGCTTAGGAAAACCGGAAAGACCGCCATACACTCTATTTGTGTGGAATTGATCTCGGCGACCCGTTAAAATTTTATGCCCATATGCCTGATGGCCTACATCCCAGACTACAAGGTCTTCGGGAGTATCATACACATAATGAAGAGCTGTGGTCAGCTCTACCACTCCAAGGCTGGCTCCAAAGTGGCCGCCATGTACCGAAACCATATCAATGATATACTGTCGGAGTTCGTCACAAACGTCCTGAAGTTTGTCCGGCCCTAACATTTTAAGATCGGCGGGGGAATTAATTCCTGCTAATAGCTTTCCCGGTGTTGGCTGTTTTTGTTCCATATGATGCTCTTTTACTGCGTATTTGCTTCGTTTACTTGCTCTATGCGAAGTTCAGCTTGTTCTAAAATTTCTGTGCAAAACTGAGACATCTTCACGCCTTCTTCGTATAGTTGTACAGAATCTTCCAGTGTAATCTCTTTATTCTCGAGTTGTTCCACTATGGATTCTAATTTCTTTAAAGCCTCTTCGAAGCTAAGTCGTTCCTTTTCTGCCATTAAGTTTTTTTTGAACCGGTCATTTTATACACTTTATATCCCTCAAGGATACCGGTTTTTTAGCAAAAAGGCATGTTTACTGTAAACAATCACCACCGGACACGATGGATAGCCTTTCCATCCGATTCAAGAATAATTGCCCGTTCAAGACTGGTAAAAAGAAGCTCGGCCTGTGACTGCTGAAGGCGGGTTAACGCTTCTTTATGCGGATGACGGAATCGGTTTCGTTCTGCTAAAGAGACCACGGCAATGTCTGGAGTGACCGTTTTAAGAAAGGGTAAGCTGGAGCTGGTTCGGCTGCCATGGTGCCCAACTTTTAAAATATCAGTGTCCAGTAAATCTGTGTAAGCGTGGAGGAGTCGTTCCTCCTGATCTTCACCCGCATCTCCGGTAAAGAGAAATTCGGATTCACCGTAAATCACATTAAGGACAACGGAATGTTCGTTGGGATCTGAATTATACGTGCGACCATCCGGTCCAAGAACGAGGAATAGAATGGATCGATCCACATTGAGTGTGTCCCCGGCAACCAAAGGTATAGTGGGGATAGATCTTTTCTTAGCTAATTCTAAATAAGAGTGGTAGAGTTTTGAGTCATATTCATAGCCTGAATTGTAAATGACATCAACCGGCATTTCTTCAATTAAGTCGAGTATCCCTCCAATGTGGTCAGCATGAGGGTGACTTAGAATAATTGCATCAAGCTTTTTAATTCCTGCTGATTGAAGGTGAGGGAGGATGATGGACCTACCGCTGTTATAGCCCGGCGACCAAACCCCGGCATCAATAAGAATGTGCTTGTCGTTTGGTGTTTTGAGAAGCGCGGCATCACCCTGGCCAACATCAAAAAAAGTAAGGGTGAGGGTAGCAGGTTTTAATTTTTGAATGAAGTTGAGAGAAAGCATCAAAACAATGGTGGCAAGGAACCCAATCAAAAGCCTCCACCGTAATGCGGATATTTGCCAGGAAGAAATCCCAAGGATCAGGAAAAACCAGAGCACAAAAATAAGGCTGCTTTCCAGGCTGGCGGTTGTCCAGGCCCAATCCCAGGTGCTGGCCAAGTTTACAAAATCACTCATCCATCCCAGAAATAAGAAAGAGGGGTAATTAATGATAAAGCCAACAGCCGGAAAAACCGACGTGATAAATAATGCAATCAAAGATAATGGAACTACAATACCCAAGAGAGGCACAAAAAGAGCATTAGCAATAGGGCTGACTAGTGAAATCTCCCCAAAATAATAAACCTGAAGAGGATAGAGCCCAAACTGCACAACCAGAGAAACAATCACTACCATAATTGGAGTGCCATACCATCGAATCCGAATCCAGTAAGGGAGTTTGCTTTGAATAACGGGCAGAAGGAGCAGGATAATAAGCACGGCTGAAAAAGATAATTGAAACCCGATATCAAAAAGTTGAGAAGGGTTAAAAATCAGAAGGCATACTGCTGCTGCCGCGGTCAGATTGATGGAGTTATTTACCTTATGAAACAGTTTGCCGTAGCTCAGAAAGAAAGCCATGACAGAGGCTCTTAAAACGGAGGCGGAGAATCCGGTAATACCTGCATAGCAAATCAATATGAGTACGAGCACAGCAAGGCCAATGATGCTCCCATGTTTCTTAGTCCAAAAGTAGGGAATGATAATCCAGAAGGGTGCCACGATAAAGCCAACGTGAAGACCGGAAACCGCCATGATGTGTGATAAGCCCGCCCGGGCGAAAGCCGCTTTAGACTCGGAATCCAGATCAAGTTTGTAGCCAACGAGTAATGCCTTGGCAATAGGGGCGGTTTGGGTGTCAAAATTTTGGTCAACTAACTCCAGAGCTTGCTCCCGCCACCATATCCATTCCGCAATATTGTTATTTGGGGTGATGGAGATGAGGCTGTCAATCTGGATTTGAGCGAAAATATTTTGAGATGCTAGATAGTCCTTGTAGTCAAACTGTTTGGGATTTCTTTTTTCTGAGATGGGAATGATAGTCCCGCTAAAACTTACTCTGTCTCCCAAGGTCGCTCTGCCGGCAGCTTCATCAGCAAGAACTCTTACCTTGTAGGGTTGATCTGAAACAATTACGCCAAACCGTGAGGTATCCACTTTAACATCCCATCTTTCTTTTCCAGAGGAAGTGACAGAAATAGATTGAACAGAGCCGGAAACGGTAACTGACTCCCAATCGGAAACTTGAATAAGCCGGACGGTTTGAGAAGCTGAATGCCCGGATTGTAGCGACATTCTGAAAAGACCAAACAGGAAGACTATCACAAGGAAAAGAAGGGCGCTGAACTTTGTAAGCCAGTGGTTAACTGTTTGAATGTTTTTCCATTCAGCAAAAAAGAAAATCGCTCCTACACCCAAGAAGACAGTTCCTGAAACGAAGAGGGAGATCTGATAATAATGCCCCACTAATATGCCAGCGATAAGCAGTAATGCTATCCGAACGGCCGGATATCGGCTAAAGGGAAATTGATATGAATTGCGACGCCCCATACCGGTAAGAGCGGTTAGAAATCAAATCCTTACAAAAAATTTTTCAGTCATTAGAAAAGGAGAATTATAGACATAAAAAAAGCCTGCTGTTGAAGCAGGCTTTCAAATTCAAATAAGGAGACTAATTAGTTACCGGCAGGTACGAGTCGATAAACGCCGTCACCTTCAGCTGTAAAGTAGATGTAACCATCAGGGGCTTGTTCTACCGCACGAATGCGTCCAGTTCCTTCTACAAGTTTTTGCTGTCCTACAATTTTATTTCCCTCAATATCCAGATAGTGGATATAAGCAAATTTAAGAGAGCCGACCAGTAAATCACCTTCCCAACCCGGGTACTTATCACTGGTGATAAAGGTCATGCCTGAAGGAGCTATAGAAGGATCCCAGTAGATGAGGGGTTGTTCCATGCCTTCCATAACGGTGTCTTCCGCGAAAGGAGTACCGTTGTAATTAATTCCATAACTGATTACCGGCCATCCATAATTGTTGCCGGGCTCAATAATGTTAATCTCATCGCCGCCGCGGGGACCATGTTCGTGTTCCCAAATCACGCCACTGTTAGGGTTCATTGCCATGCCTTGCGGGTTACGGTGACCGTAGGAAAACATAGCGTCAATGCTGTCTTTCCCAACAAAAGGGTTATCAGAAGGCACGCTTCCATCGTCATTCAGGCGATAGATTTTTCCGCCATCTCTGTTGATATCCTGTGGGTTTACATCTCTGTTTCCACGATCTCCAATGGAGAAGAATAGATACCCATCATTATCAAAAACAATGCGGCTGCCATAGTGGGCTCCGCGACCGGAGTTTGGAGTTCCTTTATAAATTTCTTCGGCGGAGGTCAGTGCGTTATTCTCAAGTTTAGCACGAATAATCTTGGTATTGCTTCCCTCTCCTTCACCGGCATTAGAAGCGTAGGAAAAGTAGATCCAGCCGTTTTCTTCATAATTTGGATGTAGCTGAATATCTAAAAAACCACCTTGGCCATTCACATCAAGATCTGATGGAATGCCTTCTGTGATCTCTGCAATAATTTCACCGTCTCTGGCATGAATTAACTTTCCGGATTTTTCGGTGATTAGCATGTCTCCATTAGGTAGGAATTCAATCCCCCAGCCAATTCTGATTCCATCAACAACCTTTTCTGCTTTTACGTCAGTGTTTACAGGAGTGTTGTTAAAGTCAGTGCCTTGGCCTGAGCATGCCGTGGTTGAAAAGAGTAAAAGCGTTGCGACTAATATACTGTGTGTCGATAATTTAGATTTCATAGGTGTTTGGTTTTTAAATATCGTTATTGATAAAGGAACTGTCGGAATTCATCTACGCCCATATAACCGGTTTTTTTCTTGATAACGTTTCCATTCGCATCAAGGATCAAAGATGTGGGAAATACATAAGCGCCTTTGCTTTGGGCAAATTCTTTAGACGGAATTTCTTGTCCGTTGAACTGTATAACTTCTGGTGAGTTTCCGTCTATTCTCACAGGAATATAATTGGCATCCATAACCTGGCGGACTGTAGAGTCAGGGAAAACTTCACGATCCATAGCCCGGCAATATTTACAGCCGATTTCAAATACATCAACAAAAATAAGCTTGTTGGTTGATGCAGCAACTTCCTGAGCCTCATGAATAGGTATCCAGTCAGGGGAATTGTCGTTTACGGTAGGCTGAACATTAGTGAGGGAGATGTATACAAATATCCCTAAAAAAATACAGATCGCTACCGTAATGATGGCTTTCTTTTGCATAACAGAATTAGTTTTAAATGCTGAGCGTGAAAATAACAAATATCCTTCACTTGTCTGAATGAACGAATTTAAAAGGGGTTAAAGTTCAACAGCTGAGAATAGATTTTTTTACCTTTCTAAAAAAATAAACTATGAAAGAAAGAGATTCCTACAAACTGGGTAAAGTTCAGGTCACCATCACCGAAACTGATAAAGAAAACAAGCTGAATGTGGAATGCTTTGACGGTGAATATCACTCAGAATTTATTGTGAGTGAATATGAGTTTACAAACTATCGCCGGCTAATGAATCAGCGTATAACACAGGCCTACAAAAATATAGATCAGGACGACGAGAACTAAAACCAGAGGCTCCCAGATACAATCATATAAACGAGAATAAAGCTGCTTACCGAAAGCACCAGCCCAATCATAAATACATTGTAAGCAATTCTTATCAGCCGGTATTTCTCGGAAAGAACCGAACCCAATCCATACAAATCGCGAGCCATGGTGTCATAAAGCCGCTCGCTATCGCTCATCAGCTCTTCCATGCCGGTAACATAATCTTCCCGGTTCAGCTTATTAAAATTCCCAAAAAAGAGAATGTTTGACCGGTTTGACCGAACGTCTTCCAGAGACACATCTTCTTTACTGACACGTGGCCGAGCTGCAAGCACCGAGTAGACGAGTGCTACCATACAGGTAACCAGCAATATAGAGGTGGGAATCAGAAGCCAGGGGTTGGAGTCGATTTTTGGTGATATAGATGCTATGATAATCGAGATGATTATACCATTGATACTAATCATGATGTTAGACTTGTTATCCGCAATGGCGCTGAGTTCAATGTGCGTACGGTAGGAAGTTCGGAACATATCCGAAACGCCGCGCTTTCTGGAGCCCAGACTTTTATTCTCTGGTTCTTGCTGTTCTGCCTGATCCTGATTCTCTGACATAATGATTTAAGATATGTTGATTAAGCAACTAAGATAAGAAAAAGCAGGTCAATGTAGATGTGCTGCGAGATTTGATTTTGATTCTGCAGGAAGGCCAATCTTCTCTAAAAGATCCTCGAACCTTGGGTCATCAATGAGATCTTTAATTACGGGGAGTGTTTTGATCAGAAGGATAGACCCCAGCCTCATATCTACGGCTTTTTCAAGATATTTGAAGGCTTTATCAGTTTTGCCCAAAGCGGCATATACCATGGCATAATCCAGCGTCAGGTTTTGGTGGGGTTGATCCTTTTCTCTTTTTTTAATGAGTTCGATCTGTTCTTCAGCTTGTACTTTATCACCCATCAAGGCATAGATGCAGGCTAGCTGAGAGCCACCTTTATATTTTGAGTCAATAAGATCGATATATTTCTTTGCCGCCCGTAAGGCTTTATCGTATTTCTTTTGGCTGATGTAAACAAGCGCGCGTCCTTCGAGGGCAGCTCTGAACATAGGATCCAGCTCAAGAGCCTCATTAAAACTATTAATGGCCCTGTCATAATTTCCGGCCACCCAATGAGAGCGCCCCAATTCTAAAAGTGCGGGGAGAGAAAGAGGGTCAATTTTGACAGCGGCTTCTGCTTGCTGGAGCATTTTATCATAGCGACCGATAATCCGGTTGTAAAAGGAAAGAGCTTGCCGGGCCTCTGCGTTGTCGGGCTCCATGGTTATGGCTTTCCTGAAATTAGATTCAGCGGTATAGAAATCCCACTTAAAAAAGAGGTTCACATAGCCAAGAGCTATGTAAGAATCAGCTCTGGAATTATTAATCTCAATAGCTTTAAGTGCATTTTTTTCAGCTTTGGAAAAAGCTTTTTTGCTGTTCATGTGGCCAATAGTACCCAAATAGGTATAGCAGTTTGCCAGATATGAATACGCATTGGTATAGGTGCTGCATTCGGAAATGGCTTTTTCAAAAAGGATGATAGCCTTATTAATAGACTCGGGCGAACGCTTATTCCAGTGGTAAAGTCCCTGCAGATAATAATTGTAAGCTTCAACGCTGGTGGTTTCCGATTCGTAAAGCTTATTTTGATCTTGGAGACTAAAGCTATCTTCTAGCTTAGCTACAATTTTGCGGGCTATTTCGTCCTGAACGGCAAAGATATCCTTCATCTCCCCATCGAAGTTTTCACTCCAAATGTGAAAACCATCATCGGTGTTAATAAGCTGGGCTGTTACTCTGATTTTATTTCCGGCTTTTCGAACACTTCCTTCCAAAATGGTGGCAACGTTTAGTTCCTTGCCAATATCGCGGATGTCTTTAGTTACTTTTTTATAAGCAAAAACGGAAGTACGAGAAGCCACCTGGATATCTTTAATCCGGGCTAAAGTATTGATAATCTCTTCTGTGATCCCATCACTGAAATACTCGTTATCAATTTCAGAACTGAAATTAGAAAACGGAAGAACCGCGATACTTTTCTGTGAACTGCCGGTAAGATCTTCAATATAACTTTGCAGAGGGACATTGAGGCCTTTATCCGCTAAAGCATAAATGCCTATAGGGATGTAAATATTTTTGAGCTCATGTTCCCCAAATGATTCGACCCGAATGCCGGGGTGGTTTTTTATTTCATCAAATACTTTCCCGGAAACCATAACGGAACCCGGAATTCCTAAGCTTTGAACCCGAGCGGCTATATTCACGGCATCTCCGTAGATGCCTTCATCATCATAAACTACATCTCCAATATGAATGCCAATGCGGACAGGAATTTCGGGCGCTTGTTGTAACTCCATCTGAATTTCTTTGGCACAGTTTACAGCATCCAAAGCACTGCCAAACATTATGAGTGTGCCATCGCCATAGTACTGCATTACCTGTCCATGGTATTTAAGCAAGTTCTCTTCTATGACCTTTCGCTGACGATCGCGCAAGTTCTTTGCGTTTTCCTCGTCATCCTGCATCATTTTAGTGTAGCCGACAATGTCTGCAAACATGATAGCTGCAAGCAGGCGTATGTTGTTTTTTTGAGCCATTTTTATGGCGTAGTGCTTTAGAAATTAAAGGCGGAATCGAGTAGAAATATAATCAATAATCATGCCTGATTCGCATCAGAATAAAAATCCTGCTTTTATTGAGAATAGGGTTCCCTCTTCTGACAGACCAATACTGGAATTCAGTAAAAAAGATTCAAATACATTAAACCAAATTCCTCCCCCATAACCGGTATGCCAGACGTCAGAGTTTTCCTCATCAAACCAAACACGTCCAACATCGAAAAAGCCACTCAATCCTACTTTTCCTCCAAGCAGATAGTTGTAGAAGTCAAAGAGTTCGAGTCGTAATTCAGTGTTGTTGTACAAACTGGTTCGTCCGGCAAATCTTCGGCTATTGTATCCTCTTAGGTTGGTTGTTCCACCAATGGTGTTGGCTTCATAGAAAGGATAATCACCAATGTTATGTGCAGAGCCGACTCGGTTGGCAAAGGTGATTTGTGGGTTCAGTCGTGGTGATAAATAAAGCTCAAGCTCAGATTGTAAGCGAGTGAAAGCTTCGCCGGTGCTGATCACACCAAGATTGGCATCACTTTCAATAAGAAAACGATAGCCCTGCCTTGGATTGAGGCCATTATCGACATCAACAAAGCGGAGGGAGGTTACAACCCCGGCAAAATACTGCTCATCCAGCTCTCCATTTGGGATCCCGTCTATCGGGTCGGTAACAATATTATTTGGGTCTTTCTCAACATTGGTTCCTCTGAATTTGATGCCTGCATAGAGTTCAAGAATGTTCTTTTTGAGAAGAAAGCCCGGTTCAATGTTGAATTGATAAAGTCTTGCCCGATAATAATTCAGTGACCGCCCCTGAAGAGAGGATTCATTCCCAAAGCCAAAGAAGTTTTTATAACTCTTGGGGAATAAGAACTCAGATTCTAATTTAACATCCCATTCTTGAAAAACCTGAAACCAGGTTCCATCATACCGAACATTGGAAGCACCGGTAAGAGGTGCTACATTTGCCCGGGCAAAATGACGGGAGGCTGGTTGTTTGCGAAATCCGTTGCGAATGATATTTGGTCCGCCTCCTAAAAAGATTCCGTCATTGCCATTGTATTCAAAATAGAAGCCGGCGAGAACGGTGTTCCATTTAAAATCTTTGCTATAATCGTAATGAACATTTTCGGGTTTATCGTAAAGATTTACATCGGTATTCGAGCCTTCAGTGACGGTATTGCCTCGTTTAGTGTCATAAATTTCAACCTGCCGCGTCCAGCCTTTTTTGAGAGTGGAGTCGTCGTAAACATCCTGACCAGAACCTCCAACAACTCTGATCTTCATGTTATTTTCTGCAGAGCCTTTTAGGATGAAAATATCGTCATCACCCATTCCGTAAAGTCGAAGCTCTTCTGTCTCACCATTGGTAAAGGTTCTTTCGAAATATTGTTCTCTCAGATTTCCTTTTCCGGAAAGCTTAAACACTTTTACGCTGACTTCATCTTCACTCAATACTTCAAGTTCAAACTGTTCCCGCTTATTACTTCCAGGAATAGATACCACTCCTGATATCAACTCATAGTATTCATTAGCAACCTCAAGCAGCTGGTTTCTTCGGGTTTTAAGAATGGCGATGGTTTCTTCACCATACTTTTGAAAAACCGGCTCCGGATAATTCAACACCGCTTCT
Organism: Balneola sp.; assembly: GCA_002694685.1. Taxonomy (NCBI): domain Bacteria; kingdom Pseudomonadati; phylum Balneolota; class Balneolia; order Balneolales; family Balneolaceae; genus Balneola; species Balneola sp. The sequence goes on along the minus strand of NZMW01000011.1, from coordinate 150,271 downwards.
TCTATCACCTCATCAGAAAGGGCTGTTTCGATTTCTTGAGCGATAGCCAGCCAATCTTCTTTTGTGAGCTGATTGGTGAATCGGCGGGTCATTGCAAGGGAATTGTTATTCAACCCCTTAAGGTTTCCATAGTCTTCGGAGAAATTTTGGTACTGCTTAAAAGGACCTAAAACTTTAGCCAGCGACGGAATCACTCCGGTCATATTCATCAGAGCGATATCGCGATCACGGGGAATAGGTTTATAGATTTTACCCTGCTCATCTTCGGGCTCAAAAGAAGCCCACCGCCACTGATCTTCGTGGCGGTCCCAGTCGGCAAGCAGCATATCGAGTAATCGGTTTCGGGCAAAATCTTCTTGGTCAACGCGATGATCGATATCGTTATCAAGCTCGCGTAATAATTCGGTACTGCTTATGACTTCCTCAGAAAAACCGACGCTCGCAACATCACTCATATCTCCATTTGGGCGCTCTTCAAAAAGGGCAAGCTGACGTCCAATATCCTCGGCATAAAGTCCAAGCTGGGGATCTTTGGGGACGTAGTAAATTTTTGGATTGGTATGATAGGTGCCGATTGCATCAGCAAGTGTTGGAATAATAACGGCCGAGTAAGGATTGATGATAGAAAACTGATCCTGGGCTAAATCAAGAGCAATGGTTTTTCGGAGTTCTTCATCCCAAATACGCCCGGCTTCTTTATCAACAGATCGAAGCACATAATCGCGCCCATCTTCTCGCTCAAGGTGAATGGTTGTGGACTGACCCTTTCCGCCCGTTCTGACAGGAGTTAATCCCCCTTCAACTTCGGTGACATCAAAAAATGGAAACTCATTTTTAACCGACCAATACTTTCGGTTATGTTCGCCAATAAAAAATTCAAAGAAGGCGCTTTTATCATCATAATCAGGATTAGCAGCGAGTACATTGGTGCTGTCGGTGTAATCGTAATCGGGAATAGTTTCGAGGAATTCTTCTTCAGAAAAGGCGTTGTTAAAAGGAGGCTTTAGCTGATTTCGATACAGCATCTTGCCGGTTGACCCATCACTTTCGGGGGCCCAGGCTTCCATCCACACCGAACCGTCCGCGTAATACTGAACGGTCATAAAGCCATTGCCGGAGTGGATAAATTCTGAACCTCTGCCTGAAGCAACCCAGTTTTCTTTACTCCCCGCGCCACTAATCAAATAATGATGGTTAATCCGTGTTCCTTCCTCACGATGGTATTGTAAACTGTGCGCATGGCCGGAAGCGTAAATCAAATCCTCCAGCTCATAAGCATCGAACAAATTCTCGAGAGCATCCACCATTTTGGCATATTGGTGATGGTGCACATCCTGAGGAAACCCAAAAACTCTGCGATAAAGTGCATATAAACTTCCAAATAGAGGAGGTTTCAAGTGGGTTGATGGAGGTAAATATCCACCATGGTTTCCATTGGTTCTAAGTGGATGGTGGGCGGCAATCAAAAGATTGTCATTGCGCTGTTTTTTGAGGATGTCATCCAGCTGGATGAGCACATCTCCGGCATCAAAAAGCTCGTATTCGCCGGTATCGCCATAAGGCTTGTCGTATTTGTGTAGCCACCACTGAGTGTCTAAAACAATGAGGCGAATGTCTTCACGGAGCCTTGGGTCATCGTTGTCATCAAGCAACTTTATGGAGATGGGACCGGGAAATCCATTATCGGGCACAAAAGTGTTCCCCCGATTCAGATAAGATTCCACAAACTGTTCTTGCCTATTTACAGCTTCAAGTCCTGCCGGGCCGCCATCATCCCAGTCATGATTTCCGGGAACAAAGACAATTCTGCCTTTATAATTTTCCACGGTTTTGAGCTGCTCAATAATTCTTTGTTCATAAAAGGCGCGGCGTGGGTGGGTAGAATCAGGCAGTCCGATCATGTAAATATTATCGCCAAGAAATATAGCAGCGCTTCGTTCTCCGGCATCATCCAGTTTTTGCTGAAATAGTTTGAGGGTAGGTTCCTGCACATCTAAAGAGGGAGCACCGGCATCACCGATTAAAAAAACCTGATAGATTAAGTCTTTCTCTTGAGGCGGAGTCAAGATAAGTGGGTTCCCATCTTCCTTATTGATATACGTCTGGCTTGTAGAGCAAGAGGCGAAAATAGTGATGAGTAGTAAAAGTGAGAGAGACTTTTGAATCATGGACCTAAATTACCGAAGCCATGGTTAACAAAAAAACATGGAGGAAAATAGATTGTGGCAGGGGGTAAACAGTGAGAGAAAGGCATAAAAAATCCCGGCCAGTTTTAAGCTGTCGGGCTTGGTTTTTGAGTAACTGTTTCCAATATACGGCGGAAGTAGTGCCTCGACCAAATCTAATTTACTTTGTATAACTAATAGTAACTAATAATAAATTATTTGTAGTTTATAGATGTTAATAAGTAATCAAAAAATGATAATTAAGAGGCTAAATGTCTAAGACAGTAGGAGATTTAACGCTGTATTCGGTAGATGATCTGCATGAACTCCTTGGGATTTCAAAAATGACGCTTCGAACCTACCTGCGAGAAGGGCGAATTCGAGGCCGGAAATTAGGAGTGAGTTGGTATGTGACGGAAGAAGCCATCCGGGAATATTTTGATGAGCCCCAGGAGCCATCAACCCAAACCACAAAGAAGAAGAAAAAAGACGGAACCCAATACCGATATATTGTGCAAGGGATCAACGATCTTGTAAGCGAAACGGAAGAATGTGATACCATCGAAGAAGTGATAAGCACGCTAAACGATCAGGCTATCATCAGCTTGTTTCAGGTTCGTATTGTGGATAGGGGTAGCGATGAAATCACAGAAATTATTAAAGCCAGAGAATTTTTAGAACGACATGCTTAAACTGAAAGACACCGGATTAGAAGAATTTTCATTTGGAGAAGGAGCTGACGACCAGTTCTACGTATTAGTAAACAAGAAAATAAGTCCTGATGGAATTGACGTGAAAAGACTGGGGAAAGCCAGTCCCATGAAGTTCGATCAAGTTCTTAATGAAATGGGATGTGTATTAATGTTGAATGGATTGGAGGTCGCTGAGCTATGCATGCGGGGTGAACTTGATAATGACAATCTACACGAGAGCATGTACGATTTGGCGAAGGAAGAGGGGATTATTAAGTGAGGGAAAACGGCGCATTATTCTGCCACCATTCCCAGGCTCTTAATAAGCAGATCACGGTTTTACCGTCATTAATTTCTCCGGCATGGACCATCTCAACAGCCTTTTGAAAGGGTAGTCGTTCACGAGTCACAAATTCATCTTCATCTACGGCCTGGGGGACAGATTCAAGATTCCACGCTACGTAAATATGAATGACTTCATCGGAGTAACCAATCCCGGGATAAAAATGCCCGACGTAAGCATAATCCTGAGTCGCAACGCCCGCTTCTTCGCGTAGCTCGCGGAGGGCTGTTTTATCCTGAGCTTCACCGGCATCGATTTTACCGGCCGGAACTTCCCAGAAAATTTGCTTCATCGGGTAGCGGAACTGGCGGAGCATCATCAGGTCTCCATTTCCAAAAACAGGAACTACTGCACAGGCGCCGGGGTGTTTAATCCACTCGCGGGTTGAAGTGGAACCGTCCGGGAGCTTGGCTTTATCGTAAAAAACATGAAGTAACTTTCCATTAAAAACTTCTTTTGATGACAGTGTTTCTTCGACCAGTAATTTCTGCTCGTTCATGGTGGTATTAGATGCTTAATGACTGTAAATTTGGACAAGTAATATCGCAAATAAAAACAAGGTTTGGCTACATCATCTGAAAATATAGACGGGAAGAAAGTTCAGGTTACCGGAAAGGTTTTAACCCTTTCAAATACCATTTCTTTTTCACGCATCTTGATCGCCTTCCCTGTTACCTATCTACATTATGTGAACGATCTTCAGGTGAATACAGCTATCGTGGTATTGATAGTATATGGGGTTATATCGGATTATCTGGATGGTTACATCGCAAGAAAGACGAATACCATTTCAGAAGTTGGTAAAATGGCAGACCCGGTGGCCGATAAACTCTCTGCCTTGGTATTGTTTCTATACACGGTATGGATCGGATGGATTCCGCTTTGGTTTTTGTTGTTCGCAATAGTCCGGGACAGTATGATAATGCTGGGGTCGTACTACATAAAAAAGAAGTACAACAAAGTGGCCATGGCTATCATGTCAGGAAAGATTTCGGTGAATGTATTGGCATTGTACTGGATTTCCGTATTCTTTTTCCCCGATGCAGCTAAAGTCCACCTGTTTTTAATGTCATGTTCGGTATTGCTAATGGTGATATCTTGGGTTGATTATTTTAATCGTTACCGCCTGATTATGAGCGGAGCAAAATTCAATTAGTTTTATGGGATTTCTTGAAAAATTAGGACTGAAGAAAAAAGAGACGCTTGATAAAGGCGTTGAGAAAAGCCGTGATGGCTTGCTCAATAAAATTGGGAAGGCTTTTGTTGGAAAGGATAAAGTTGATGATGCGATCCTTGATGATCTCGAAGAAATCCTTATTACTTCTGATGTAGGGGTTAATACAACCATCGAAATCATTAAAAAGATTGAGGCTCGTGTTGCCAAGGATAAATATGTAAGTCAGGATGAGCTGCAAACAATGCTTCGGCAAGAGATTGTTGATCTTCTGGAAGACAATGCCCCGGATAAGCCGGCAGAGTTTGAAGCAGATTTCCCGATTAAGCCTCACATAATCTTAGTAGTGGGTGTGAATGGCGTTGGGAAAACTACAACCATTGGGAAGCTTGCCCATCTTTATAAGAAGGCAGGCAAAAAAGTGATTCTGGGAGCTGCCGATACTTTTCGTGCAGCGGCTGTTAATCAGCTTAAAATTTGGAGTGAAAGGGCCGATGTTCCAATCATTCAGCAAGGCCAGAATGCAGACCCTGCTTCCGTAGCTTACGATACGGTTGCAGCTGCAAAAGCACGAGGCAGTGACGTTGCACTTATTGACACCGCCGGTCGCCTTCACAACAAAAAAGCGCTGATGGAAGAGCTTGCCAAGATTAAGCGCGTGATGGGCAAAGTGGTGGAAGGCGCTCCTCACGAAGTGATTCTGGTACTGGATGCCTCAACCGGACAGAATGCAATGCAGCAGGCAAAAGCCTTTACAGAAACGGTTGATATTACCGGCCTGGCTTTAACCAAGCTTGATGGCACTGCGAAAGGGGGAATTGTGATTGGAGTTTCGAATGAGCTAAATGTGCCGGTCAAGTATATAGGTCTGGGGGAAAAAATTGAAGACCTTCAGGTGTTTGACCGAGCTAATTTTGTGAATGCACTATTTGGCGAATAAAAGAAAAGCCTGTTGCTCAAACAGGCTTTTAAATAGTTTTTTTTTAGAAAATAAGGACTGTTAAATTAGTCACCGCTCCCAGTTCCGCTCTTTCCTCCATCGTCGGGGTTACCGGTGTCTGTATCATCGTCATCAGGATCATCTGCACGATTTTTTAACGTATTCTGAAAAGCCAATGTATCTTTCATTTGTGCCTGATTAAATTAGAGTTCAAAGCAAAAAACGATATATTAAAACTACTTGCAATAATTCTAGGACGTTTTATGAAGGCGATACTAATCTTTACATTTTTATGCGCCGTAGGTTTTTTTTCAGAATTGATGGCTCAGGAGTCTTCAGCCGATTCACTTTTTGATATCGCCGAAGATTACTACACGGCCGGTAAATATGATGATGCGATTCAGTATTACACTTTGTCCGGCGAAGACTACCTACAGCGGGACGACTCCCTGGGTTGGGTTAAAACAAAGCTTATACAGATTGATGCACTGATCAGTAACGGGGAAGTTCAGCAAGCCCTTGATTCTGGGTTGGATCTGTCTCAACAAAAACCTTCCGATGCTTCACTTTTAACGCAGGCTAGAATAAATTACTTAATTGGCTGGGCGTATCGGCTTCTCGAGCAGTACGAAAACTCAAAAGAATATTATTTGCAGGGTATTGAGTTAGTAAATGCTTCAAAAGATTCGCTGTGGATTGCCTATCTGAATAACAATATTTCTTATGCTTATCTGTATACGGATGATTATGAAAAGGCTCTTTTTCACTTAACAAAAGCTAAAGAAGTTTATGAGGATTTAGGCAGAACCCGTCACCTTTCTTCCGTTCTTAACGGCATATTTTTAACACTTTCTGATCTCGGATTACATAAACAGGCAGAAAAATATATCAGGGCCAGCCTCGAAATCCGTAAGGAAATCAACAATCCAAATTTGCTGGATATCGCATATCATAACATGGCAACGAGTCACAGCAGGCTCGGTAGAAGGGATAGTGCCATCATCAATTACCAGAAATCGCTGAAATTGTCCCGAATGCTGGAAAACCCATACGATATAACTCAGACCTTACTTAACATCGGGAACCTTTATGAAGAATCAGGGGAGAATGAGACTGCTCTGCTTTATTATAACGAGGCATTGGAATTCAATCGCCAGACCAACCGGCCGGTATCTATTGCTAATAATTTAAGCATGATTGCCCAATTGGCAGTTGAGGAGGGAGACTACAGTACGGCCGAATCCTTTTATATGGATGCTCTTTCCCTTTTGGAGGGTGGAGAGGTAACGGCTGAATCAGCTCAGATCTATTTTAGGTTAAGTGAAATGGAATTAAGCCGGGGTGATTACAATAGTGCAGAAAAGTATCTCAGCGATGGATTTGAAATTGCTAGCAACATAGATAAAACTACTTTATTAGCTCAAGGTCACAAGCTAAAAGGGGAAGTTTATGCAATGCAGGGGAATTTCGATTCAAGCCTTAAAGAATATAAAAAGTACTATAAGCTGAACTCGAATGAAGGGGCATTGTCACTGAGCATATGGCCGGCAATTCATCTGGCAAGAGCGTATAACAGGGTTGAATCTGACAGTGCCTTTGTTTTGGCAAAGCAGGTTTTTGAAAATATTGATGCGGTTCGAAACAATGTGGCGGGCTTCACCTTTAAAGCAGGATTTTTCAGTGAATATGCAGGGTTTTATAATGAAGTAGCGGAATGGTACATCGTAAGAAAAGAAGATCATAATAAAGCATTTGAGCTGGTTGAAGGAGCCAAGGCCCGAGTATTAATGGATGAGTTGGCCGAGGCTGAAAGCAAGTTATTCCAGCAGCTGGATGAGGCTACGCTGATCCGTAAACAGCAAATGCAAAAGCAGATTGATAAGCTGTATGGCGAGATAAGGGAAAGTGAAGATAATACTGAGTCTGAGCAGCTTCGGAATGAACTGAAAAACTTAGAATTTGAGTATCAAACTTTCCTTAACACTATTCGGCAAAAAGTGCCGGATTTGAAGGCTTTTGAATACCCAGAGCCTTTAAGAGCAGGTGATGCCATGGATCTGCTCGATGACGAAACAGCCATTTTTGAGTATGCATTTGCTAACGATAAGCTCATCAGGTTTTTGATAACACAAGATGCAATCGAGGGAACTGTTATCGAACAAATAGGAAGTCAGCCTGCAAAGACCTTCCTGACACAGGAGATCAAAAAATTCAGAGAGTTTATAATCGATGGTACGGGTGAAGGTGAATATGAACAACTTTATAATGCATTGATTCCGGGAGAAGACCTGTTGAGAAGTAAAGGAGTCAGGAACTTTGTAGTTGTGCCGGGTGGCCCTATTTCGTTTGTTCCTTTTGAGGCGCTTTCAAAAGATGGCAAGTACATTATCCAAACGTATAATGTTAAATATCTGCCTTCCGCTTCTATATATCCATTTATACGACCACCGCACCGAACAACGAGTCAGGAGCTTCTGGCCCTGGCCGGGTCTGGTTTTGAGGGAGGGCAAGAAGGAATAACCGAAAGTAGTTCACAAACTTCTTTTGCTTCACTGCCCTCGACCTTGCTTGAAGTAGATTCAATAGCAGCAAATTTTAGCACTACCCGCTTACTCAAAAATGAAGATGTGACCGAAGCTACTTTGAAGTCATTCGATCTGAGTCAGTTTCGCTACATACATTTTGCTACTCATGCTGAAATTGATGAGATAAATCCCTCACAAAGCGGACTCATGCTTTCAAAAAAAATGGAAGTAGAATCTTTGTTCGGTGAGGATGGACACCTGAATAGCACGGAAATATCAGGTCTCAGGTTAAATGCAGACTTGGTAACCCTGAGTGCTTGCCAAACAGGAATGGGTAAACTTATAAATGGAGAAGGGCTGCTTGGTCTTCAACGGTCATTTTTGACGGCTGGTTCATCCTCAGTTATGGTTAGCTTATGGAATATCTTTGACCGAAGCACTTCTGTGTTTATGTCCAAGTTTTATAAAAGTGTGTTAGAGCATAAGGAAGAAGATTATGGTATCTGGAACCAAAGCCTGGATCTTGTTGGACTCTATGAACACCCAATGTTTGATTATAAGGCCAAGGCTTTAAGAGATGCCAAGCTGGCAATGATTGATCACCCCTACTACAACAAACCGGTTCATTGGGCACCTTTTATTTTGATCGGGAAATAGACTATAAAAAAAGCCCTGCACATAAATTTATGTGCAGGGCTGTATCAACATTCAAAGAAAGAATACTCTACCTTGGGTTGACCTGAGTTTTCTCAATAAACTCCTGGTTATCAACCAAAGGTCGATTAGGGGAGTTTGCCAAGATAGCAGTCAGGTTATACACCAAATGAGTTCTCTTTAGATAAGGCTCAAAAGTGATTTTCTCGATATGATCCTGAGGCCGGTGGTAGTCTTCGTGAGTTCCATTGAAAAAGAATACAAAAGGAACGCCCAACCGCCCAAAGTTCCAGTGGTCACTTCTTCTGTAAAACTGGTTCGGGTCATTCAGGTCGTTATAGCGATCACTTAAATCAAGGTTCGGGCCCATGTCGTTTGCTATTCGGGTCAGGCTATCCATTTGAGAGGAAATAATGGCGTTTCCAATTACATACACATAGCTGCTGTCTCCGTTCTGGTGTTCCGGATCAACACGGCCAATCATATCTATATTGATATTAGCCACAGTGTTCTCAATTGAAAAAAGCGGATTTTCAGAATAATAGTAGGAGCCAAGCAATCCCTTTTCTTCACCTGAAACATTAAGGAAAAGCACACTGCGTTTTGGGCCAACACCGGCTGCTTTTGCTTTTGCCATCGCCTCTGCTACTTGAAGAGTGGCAGTTGTTCCACTTCCATCGTCATCAGCGCCGTTATAGATGGTATCTCCGGTGGAGTCTGGACGGCCAACGCCTACATGATCATAGTGTGAACTAAGTACAACGACTTCATCTTTCATTTGAGGATCAGAACCTTCCAAAAAAGCGACTACGTTTTTGGTAGCAACAGAATCTTCAGTGCCCCTCAGTTTAACTTTGTAGTGCTGAAAATAGGTGTCATTATCGCCGACGGCTTTTAAGCCCATTTCAGTATATCTTTTGGAAAGGTATCGAGCGGCTTTTTCTTCACCGATGGTTCCGGTTTCACGGCCTTGCAGAGAGTCATCAGCGAGCACGGCTAAATCACTGTACAAGCTCGATTCAGTGATTTCCTCAGAAAAGGAATAGATGTCTTTAGGAGTAGAAGTGCTACATGCTGCAACAGTTACAGCGAGCAGGAATAGAAGTATTTTATTAGTCATTAAGATAGGGGTAGTTTGTTTTAATTAGCGCCAATTATTTCATCAACGGGTTTAAGATCTATATAAAAATCGGTTGGTTCTTCACTGAGAAATAAATTGATTTGTTGCTCCTTGATCATTTCGAGTACAGCTAAAAATGTAACAACAACATAAATTTTATTCTTAAGGGTAGCGCAGACTTCCATGAACGTTTGTCGTCCGTGTTCCTGAAGTCTGTTAAGTACAAATTCAGCCTGTTCTTCGACCGTGGTACTTACTTTCTCTACGTGATGTACAATATTCTTACGTTCAATATCCTGCAGTACTTTCTTGAATGCGGCAATCAAATCAAACATCGTTACATCTTGCAGGGCTTCTCCGGTAGCTTGTTGATCTACATTGTCGGCTTCAGGATAACCACGCATATACTGCTTGCGGGTCTCTTCATCCATATCGGCCATTTTTTCCGACATCTCTTTGTAGCGCTTATACTCGAGAAGTCGCTGAACGAGTTCGTATCGCGGGTCACTTTCATCCAGTTCTTCATCTTCAGAATCTTCGCGGGGAAGCATCATCTTCGCCTTGATCGACATGAGCATGCTGGCCATTAAAATGAATTCGCTGGCAACATCCAGATCCAATTCTTCCATTACATGGATATACTCCAGAAACTGCTTCGTGATGTATGAGATGGGGATATTATAGATGTCCAACTCATCTTTTTTTATAAAGAAGAGGAGGAGGTCCAGAGGTCCTTCAAAATTGTTTAGTTGTACGCGATACATAATTTGAAACTACAGTCTTATAATCTAAATTTCTTTGTTTTCTTTTACACAGTGAATGTTATTTTAGGATAGCTTGTAATTTAGGCAAAAATAAGGGCATGGATTATTCAAAATTTGTGGAAGCGGTATTAGACCGCGATGAAAATGCCATCACCGATCAGGTGAATGTAATCACTCCTGTGCTCATCAAATTCTTAACCGTCCGGCTCGACGCTTCGATACATGATGCCCAAGACTGCGCACAAAATACCCTGCTTATCGCAATAGAAAAAATTCGGGAAGACAAAATTACGAACCCGGATTACGTCATAAACTATCTTTTCACCACAGCAAAACACGAGTATTTAAAGCAGCTTTCGAAGGATCGTGAAGTTAATTATGAAGACCTTCCAGAACATCATTTTGACAAGCCTGATCAACTTAGCAGGCTGCTTGATGATGAAAAGATGAGCATCTTAACACGCTGTATAGAGGGTTTGAAGGCTGATTATAGAAATTATATTGAATATTGGTTTCAAAACCCCGGTTACGAAACTTCAGTAGTTGCGGACTACTTTGGGATCTCTGTAAGCAATGCCTGGACCAAGAAGCACCGAGTGATAAATGTGCTTAAAGATTGCTTTGAAAAAAAAATTAAACTTTAACTGTAAGGAATGGTCTTTTCATCGCTCTTACTACACGGGTGCAGAATGTATTTATAGAATACATTCTGAACTAAAAGAAAAGCTTTAGTATGGAAAATTCGAGAGAAAACGAGATCAGACAACAAATAGACGCTTACGTTAAAGGTGAGCTCACGGAAGAAGAGATAAAAGACCTTTGGACTGAATTTGCTAAGAACCCGGAACTGCTGGATATCTTAGAAATAGAAGTTAATGTCAAAGAAGTTATTGAGAGGGAAGCCCTCAGTTCAGTTAAGCCAACCATAAGCAAGCTTCCTTCATGGACTTGGCATGCAGCTGCGGCGGCTGTAATAGCTATAATCGCTTTGGTTCAGTTATTCCAGGTAAATACTCCTACAGAGATGAACCAATTTGTGGTGCAGAATATTGAGCCTGGTCAGCTGGAAACTTCCGATGGGGTTCGGGCCAAAGACATAAGAATTACGACTGCAGATTCTTTACTCAATCTTGGTTTTGAAGCCATTGTATCCGGAAATGAAAACCGGGCACTTCAGCTTTTTGATGAGGTAATATCAAAGTATGATGAAGAACCGTATGGCTCTAAAGCGTTCCTGAATAAAGGAATTGTCCTCTACAATGAATCAGAGTATGATGAAGCCATTGAAGCATTTAAAGAATCGGCTAATCGTGTTGAGGATAGCCGCATGATTTTGGAAAAAGCTTACTGGTACCTGGGGAATGCGCTGATTAATATTGGTGAGCTGGAAGAAGCTCGCTCAGCCGTCTATGAAGCGTATAAACTTGAAGGGATATTTAGAAAACCAGCCTTCCGCTTGCTTAAAAAGCTTAGCAGTGATTTAGGAAATGTTGACTACGAAGAATTTGATACCGAGCAGTTAGATTAACTGACAATGGGAATTGGTTCCGTTCCTTCTTTCATATGATTCATGAGGTAATCATGGGTACTTAATTTTTTGCATCCCTTTTCCTTCGGCGCCCGCTGATAGCTCCCGTCAGACATAAGCAGCCACCTTTGTTTGTTATCGTTGAAGTAGATGTTGAGTATAAACTGCAGATACTTCTTTAGCTCTTTCTGCTCAATTGGGGCAATGGCCTCAACACGGGCATCCAGGTTTCGGTGCATCCAATCGGCGGAGCCGATAAAGTACTTATCTTCGCCTGCATGATGGAAATAGTAAATGCGAGAATGCTCTAGGTATCTCCCAATTATGGAATGGACGGTGATGTTTTCACTCAGTCCCTTTTTGCCGGGAATCAGTCTACAAACGCCACGGACGATGAGATCAATTTTAACTCCGGCTTCCGAGGCTTCGTAAAGCTGTTGGATGATGAGGGGATCTTCCAGCGTATTCATTTTTGCAATGATGCGGGCTGTATTGCCTTTCTTGGCTTCTTCTACTTCTTTTTCAATGAGGTCATTCATTTGCTGCCTCATGTGATTTGGGGCAACCAGTAACTTTTCAAATGTTTGGCCGGGAGCATATCCGGTAAGCAAATTAAAAACGTCTGTTACATCTGAAGTGAGAGTTTCGTCACAGGTGAAGAGCGCTAAATCTTCATAAAGTTGTGCTGTATCTGGGTGGTAATTTCCGGTACCGATATGGCAATATGTCCTGAGGCCATCACTTTCTTCCCGAACCACCATAGTCATTTTGGTATGAATTTTTAATCCGGAAATGCCGTAGCCAACATGCACGCCATAATTTTCCAGTTTCTGCGCCCAATTGATATTACGCTCTTCATCAAAACGAGCCTTGATTTCAACAAGAACAGCAACCTGTTTGCCATCTTCGGCAGCACTCATGAGCGAATGCATTAGCGGTGAATCTTTTGAGGTACGATATAAAGTTTGTTTGATAGCCAGCACCTTGGGATCCTGAGCCGCCTCCTCCACAAAACGCTGAGTCGAAAGCTCAAAGCTGTGGTAGGGGTGGTGGACCATAAAGTCGCCACGCCTAATGACTTCGAAAATGCTGGGAATCTCATCTTCAGGGCTATGCTTCAGGGCAGGATGTAAAACCGGAGTCCAATTTCTTTCTTTAAGCCTGCTAAAGCCATTTATCCTGCCAATCTCCATAACATCAGCCAGCCCGATAGTGCCTTTCATTTCATATACATCGTTCCAGTTTATATCCAGGTTTTTAACGATATACTTTTTGAGATGCTTTGGCATTTCGGTGTCAATTTCCAGGCGTACAATCTGAGCAAATTTTCTTTCTCTCAACTCGCCTTCAATGGTCTCGAGAAGATCCTCAGCTTCCTCCTCATTACGATCTACGGAGGCATTTCGGGTTACCCGAAACATGTGGGCAGACAGAACCTCCATACCCGGAAAGAAGTGATCCATCTTATGTCGAATAATATCTTCGATGGGAACCAGGGTTACTTTGCTTGCCTTACGGTCAATTTCAACGAACCGGTTTCTGTTAGCGGGAATTTTGAGGCGTGCAAAAGACACTTCATTGGTGCGGGGATTCTTTAGCTCAATCGCAAAAGAGAGGCTTTTGTTAGAAATAAAAGGGAAGGGGTGAGATTCATCCACTGCCAGAGGTGTTACAATGGGATAGACCTGCTTCTGAAAATATCGGTCACAAACACTTTTCTGATAATCCTCGAGATCATTGTATGACTTTATAAGAATGCCCTTCTTTTCGAGCTTAGGAAGCAGGTCATCAAAGAAGCAGCTTCGGTAAGCTTCAATCATATTGTGAACTTCACGGCGAACCACTTTAAGCTGATCAGCCGGCGTCATTCCATCCACAGAAAGTTCTTTAACCCCGGCTAGCAATTGACGCTTTAAGCCACCCACTCTTTTTTGAAAAAACTCATCAAGGTTGGAGCAGACGATGGCAAGGAACTTAATCCGTTCAAGTACTTTATTGCTTTTGCTTTGAGCTTCAGCTAGAACACGGCCGTTAAAATTCAGCCAGCTTAATTCATAATTTAGGTAATAGTCGCTGCCAAATATTTTCAGATTACTGGATCGCAAATCTTTGGGAAGACCCTTCTTTTTTAGAATTTCATTCTTTTTGGGATTGAGTGCATTCTTCCCAATCTTCGATTCATCTTCCACTGAGGGATCGAATGTAACTTCATCTGGTGACAGTGACGTCTTCTTCATAAGTGGCGTTCTTTAATTAGCATGCGCAATTAGATCTAAAACTAAGTATAATTCTGTAAACTTAGCGTTAACAAATCTTCAAAAACACAACGTGAATAATCCGTTATTAAATCCAGAAGAAAAAGAAGAAGCTTTCGAACAAACGGTTCGCCCGGGATCGTTACAGGAGTTCATTGGGCAAAAGAAAGCTATTTCCAATCTGTCGGTGTTTATTAAAGCCGCAAAACAGCGCGGAGATGCTTTAGATCACGTTATTCTTTCCGGTCCTCCCGGACTTGGTAAAACAACGCTTTCCTATATTATAGCAAATGAGATGGGTAAGAATATTCGCCCAACAACCGGACCTGTGTTAGAAAAACCAGGAGATTTGGCGGGCATGCTGACGAATCTGGAAGAGGGGGATGTGCTTTTTATTGATGAGATACATCGTCTAAATCCGGTAATTGAAGAGTACCTTTATTCCGCTATGGAAGATTATAAGCTGGATATTGTTATTGATTCGGGCCCCAATGCACGCAGTATCCAGATTGAACTAAATCACTTTACACTGGTTGGAGCCACTACCCGAAAAGGACTGCTAACAGCTCCGCTTCGTGCTCGTTTTGGGATAGATATGCGACTGGATTACTACGATGTAGAGTTACTTCAGCGTATCGCCCTTAGAACGGCCGACATTATGGGGATGGGAATCACAGAAACTGGTGCTCACGAAATAGCCAGAAGAAGTCGGGGTACTCCGAGGATTGTGAATAAGTTACTCCGCCGAACCCGAGACTTTGCCCAGGTCGAGAACTTGAATACCATAGATGAAACCATAGCAGACAAGGCACTGAATGCACTGGATGTAGATAATAATGGACTGGATGACATGGATATCAGAATACTAACAGCCATTATCGAGAACTATAATGGAGGTCCTGTTGGATTGAGCACGCTTGGTGTTGCGGTTGGGGAAGACAAGGGAACCATTGAAGAAGTGTATGAACCATTTCTTATTAAAGAAGGTTTTCTACAGCGAACTCCCAAAGGCCGCATTTGTACAAAGAAAGCCTATCACTATCTTGGTGTAGACCCTGAAAAGGCAGATCGAAATTTGTTTAATTCGTAGCTCTTTTCTGTTCAATTATTTTTAACTTTGCAGCCTTTGCAAAACCGGCTTCATAAATCCGGCATTAAATTTCCTAACCGAAAGCACCTTATTAGCAGTAATAATTATGAGCATGAAAAATCTTTTTACTTCTGAATCAGTATCTGAAGGACATCCGGATAAAGTAGCCGACCAAATTTCAGATGCTATTTTAGACGCCCTTCTCACCGACGATTCTGAATCCCGTGTAGCTGTTGAAACTCTTGTTACTACTGGTCTGGCCGTTGTTTCCGGTGAGGTTACAACAGATGCTTACATTGACGTACAGGAAATTGTGCGAGGTGTGATTAAAGAAATTGGATACAACAAACCCTCCTATCGATTTGACTCGGAAAGTTGTGGGGTACTTTCAACCATTCACAGCCAAAGCCCGGATATTGCTCAGGGTGTAGATCGAGATGGAGCTGGTGATCAGGGAATGATGTTTGGGTACGCGACCAAAGAAACCCCAGAGTTCATGCCAATGCCTCTTCAGTATTCTCACAACCTGTTAAAGGAGTTGGCTAGAATTCGAAAGAAAACGGACAAGATGGAATACCTTGGTCCCGACAGTAAAAGTCAGGTAACCATTGAGTATGACGAAAACGGGAAGCCCGGACGAATTCACACCATCGTACTTTCTACTCAACATGATGAGGGCATTGAGCAGGCTCAAATAGAAGCCGACATTAAAAAGCATTTGATTGGAAATGTAATTCCTGAAGAACTAGTGGATGCAGATACAATCTACCATGTGAATCCAACCGGTAAATTTGTGATCGGAGGTCCACATGGAGATACCGGGCTTACAGGCCGAAAAATTATTGTTGATACGTATGGAGGCCGAGGAGCCCACGGTGGTGGAGCTTTTTCCGGAAAGGATCCCTCTAAAGTTGACCGAAGCGCGGCTTATGCTTCAAGGCATATTGCAAAGAATATTGTAGCAGCCGGTTTAGCAGAAGAATGCCTCGTTCAACTTGCTTACGCGATTGGAGTAGTTGAGCCTGTTTCCATTAACGTGAACACCTATGGAACGGGCAAGATGAATGATCTTGAACTGGCTGAAAAAGTGGCCAAGACTTTTGATTGCACGCCACAAGGCATCATCAAGCGCTTCGACTTAAAAAGCCCCATCTATCAAAAGACAGCGGCCTATGGTCATTTCGGAAGAGATGAGTTTCCGTGGGAGAAGCTGGACTTTGTTGATAAACTGAGCTAATGAATCTCGAACACTGAATAGAAGAATATTCAATTTCGAAGTTCAGTGTTGAATGTTATTTACTCTTACATCTCGCTCCGATGCTCTGCGTCGGAGCGTTTTTGTTTTAAAACCTTTTCCATCTTATCGTTCGGGAATTCCTGCAATTCTATTATGTTATATAGAACAATGATTTACTGATTAAAAAAACAGCCCCACATGCAGTCAGCGTCCGGACAACCTTCGATAGAGATTTTTGATATCACCATTATGGAGCCGATGGTGACTTTCACCGACTTGTGGATTACCTCGGTATGTGTCTATGCGTTCATTAAGTTGGTTAAGCTCGATAAAAAAGGAAAAGTACACGAGTACATCCGCTGGTATTTCCTCATCATGGCGGTAGCTACGTTCTTAGGTGGGGTTTTGGGACATGCTTTTCAGTACGCGGTAGGGTTGTCGTGGAAATTGCCTGGGTGGCTTATCAGTATGATTGCCGTTATGGCGATAGAGCGAGCTTCCATTATGCATGCGCAGCCGGTAATTAACGATAAATTCGGGAAGTTTCTGGAAGTAGCCAATGTGGTAGAAATGTTAATTTTTGCGGTTATAACATTCACTACGCTAAACTTCTTTTTTATTCAGGTACACTCGGCTTATGGGTTGGGTTTGGTCGTACTGCCACTTCACTTTTTGGTATACTGGCGAACGAGAAATGAAGGCAGCCGGATATTTTTCCTAACGGTGATTTTTGCGACATTAGCCGCTTTCTTTTATACCAGTGAAATTGGAATCAGCATCTGGTTTAATCATCTTGATGTGGCCCATACCGTGATGGCGATAAGCATGTACTTTTTCTACAGAGGTGCCCGAAAGTTTGAAATATTGAAGCCCGAAGACATCAAAGAAGAAAAAGGGAGCTTTTGGGAGGCGGTTAAAGACGGATTTCGTGGGGTAAAACGGGAAGAATAAAGAGGATTGATATGAAAAAATTATGGTTATCGGGGTTCATAGTAGTGGTTCTATATCAACTATCTATGGCGCAAACCATAAACGGAGTGGTAAAAAGTGAGGGAAATGGCCAACCTATTGCCTTGGCAAATATTGGCATGTTGAACTCCAAAATGGGAACCTATTCGGGAGATGATGGCTCTTTTTCACTGGAGTTTTCTCAAGACCTTGAGAACGCGGTTTTGGTAATTTCAGCAATCGGGTTTGAGGGTAAACGCATTTCGTTAAAAGATGTGGATATGACCAATGAGCTTGAGATTATGCTTACATCAAAGAATTATGAGTTAGGAGAATTTACTGTTGAGGATTCGAGGATAAGAGGAAACACAATTGGAAATCCTTGGCTACCTTTAGTTACCAACAGAATGGCTTGGTCGGCTGGCTTAAGTAGTACCAGGGTCGGTAAAACGATTGCTATCAAAATTGAAATAAAGCACGAACCTCCAATTAGGTTAGATGAGGTTTCTGTGGGGGTTTTCGAAAACCCTTGGAAAGAAGCTGAGTTTCGGGTAAGAATTCTGAATGTGGATTTATCGGGAATGCCCGGAGAAGACATGATCAACCTCAAAAAAACATCTGTTATGACCGAAGAAGTTGGGTGGGTTAATTTTAATTTTGAAGAAAAGCCCCCCCGTATTAAATATTAATGAGTTCTTTTTAGTGGTTGAAAATATTGATTTAGCAGGTGTTTGGAGAAACCCAGAGGAGCTGCACAGTGCCTTTCCTATCTACATGTTTAATGCTATGAGTTTGAGTAAACAGCCGGTTTATCTAAGCAACGAAGGGCTTCAGGAATGGGACAAAAAGCCAAAAGATCCAACCTTTCGCCTCAAATATGCTTACGAGTAAAAGTATATAACCTGCTTCCAAAAAACTGGTTTCTATCCTGTTAATCTGTTTAATTCACCTTATACATAAACTAATACTTGTTATGAAAAAGCTCTTCTTAATATTCGGCCTCGTACTCATTTTTAGTTTTCATTTAGCAGCACAACAAACGGTATTTACAAATGTGACGGTTCTGCCAATGGACGAGAACCGAATGCTGGAAAATCAGGTGGTTTTAGTTGAAGGAGATAGAATCACTGCAGTTGCTTCTATGGGGGATTTTGAAATACCTGATGGTGCAACAGTAATAAACGGTACCGGGAAATATCTGATGCCTGGTTTAGCTGAAATGCATGGGCATGTTCCTCCAACCAATCCCGGTCCCAACGCCCCTTCTTATTTTGATGATGAGTACGTGGAAAGCACACTGTTTTTGTATGTGTCGGCGGGGATCACAACTGTACGGGGAATGCTGGGATATCCAAATCAGCTGGAATTAAAGGAAAGGGTTAACAACGGTGAAATGATAGGCCCGAATCTTTATTTGGCCGGACCGAGTTTTAATGGCAACAGCGTTTCCTCCCCGGCTCAAGCCAAAGCGCGAGTAAAAGAGCATAAAGAGGAAGGTTGGGACTTACTGAAAGTTCACCCCGGACTAACCCGACCCGAATATGATGCCATGGCAGAGACGGCTAATGAAATCGGCATTCACTTTGGGGGGCATGTTCCTCAGGATGTTGGGATTGTACATGCCATAGAAATGGGGCAACTCACAATGGATCACATTGATGGATATGTTGCTTATCTGGATGCGTTTGAGAAGCAGGAACGAGATCAGAAAATGGCTGAAATCATACAAATGACCAAAGACAACGGGGTTTGGATTGTGCCTACCCAAGCCCTTTGGGAAACCATAATTGGAGCTGCTGATTATGAAGCTATGAAGCAATATGATGAGCTGAAATACATTCCAAAAGCAGTTAAGCAGAATTACTTCAACTTTGCGGATAATCCCGGAAGCAGTTATACCATCGGAACCCCTGAAGAGCAAGCCGAAATGCGTCGTAAGCTTTTAGAAGAAATGAACAACGCCGGTGTTAAAATTTTGATGGGGACAGATGCTCCACAATTATTCAGCGTACCCGGATTCTCAATACACCGAGAATTACCGCTGATGGCAGAAGCCGGAATGACGACTTATGAAATCATAGAATCCGGCACCAAGAATGTAGGGGAGTATTTTGCCGACTGGGATAATTTTGGAACCATTGCTGAAGGCCAACGAGCAGATCTGATTTTGGTAGAAGAGAACCCGCTTGAAGACTTAAATCACATTCAGAATCATTCCGGAGTGATGGTTCAAGGGAAATGGTATTCCCGCGAAATGATTGATCAAAAGCTGGCTGAAATTGAAGCTTATTACGCCAATTAATTAGAAATAACCTTTCCAGAGTTAGTAAGTATATGTGGTGTATTTAACATCTGGATGAACTCTGGAAAGGTTAAATACCGATTTTTTATTTCTGATTTCCTCTCTCGCTCTGACGCTCTGCGTCGGAGCGCACTATTCGGCTATTATGAACGATACATTTATTTTACGAAAACCTGCTTTACTACCTCCTCTTTTTTTATAAATTGGTGCCAATCAATACTAACTACGAAATGAATATTATGAAGCCTATCCAAAGCCTATTGCTCGCTTTGGTTTGTACTCTTTTGTTTGTGGGGAATGGATTTTCACAATCCACGCCGCAAGCATTTACGGGAGCACAAATCATTCCAATCTCCGGCGAGCCTATAAATAACGGAGTTCTTGTTGTTGAAGATGGAAAGATCACTGCAGTCGGTGGTCCAAATACCCGTATCCCTCGTGGAGCCGATGTTCACGATATGTCCGGAAAAATAATTATGCCCGGTCTGGTAGATACGCACTCTCATATTGGGGAAGGAGATGGCGGTGATCGTTCATCTGCGCTGCATCCCGATGTACGAATTATGGATGCTATTGACCCAAGAAGCGATACGTTTAGAAAAGCTTTGGCAGGTGGAATCACTTCTGTTAATATCATGCCGGGATCCGGACACCTGATGAGTGGGCAAACGGTTTACCTGAAGCTCCGTAAAGCCAACACTATTGAGGATATGTTGATCTATCTGGATGATGAGAAAACCATTTATGGTGGACTGAAAATGGCAAACGGAACGAACCCAATTGGCGGAAGTGGTTTCCCGGGAACACGAGCTAGGTCGGCTGCTATGGTACGGGCTTTATATGTTAAAGCGCAGGAATATCAGGCCAAGATTGAAGCGGCTGATGGTGACGAAAGTAAAATGCCTGCCCGTGATATTGGGATGGAAACCTTAGTTGAAGTGCTTGAAGGAAAACGAACCGTTCACAATCACACGCACCGTCACGACGATATCCTCACTGCAATCAGGCTGTCTCATGAATTTGGATACAAACTGGTGCTTCAGCATGTAAGTGAAGCCTGGAAAGTAGCCGATGAAATTGCCGAGGCGGGAGTTCCAGCTTCAATCATTACGCTGGACTCTTTTGGTGGAAAGCTGGAAGCGGCTGAAATCAAGAATGCGAATGGGAAATATCTGGAAGATGCGGGTGTATTAGTTGGACTTCACACCGATGATGGCATCACTGATTCACGCCTGTTTCTGCGATCAGCTGCACTGGCTGTTCGGGAAGGAATGAGCCGTAAAGCAGCGCTCGAATCTGTCACCATCGCAAATGCTATTATGATGGATATCGAAGATCGTGCAGGAACCCTTGAAAAAGGAAAAGATGCGGACTTCATTATCCTTTCCGGTGACCCATTTAGCGTGTACACACATGTTGAAGAGACATGGATTGAAGGTTCTAAAGTTTGGGATCGGGCTAATGATGAAGATCGAAAATATGCGACCGGCGGATATGAAATTTTCCGGGGCGAAATTCACACGCACCATGATATGGGGGATTCACAATGAGATTATTCAAAAAAATATTACTGATACCGGCACTGCTGCTAATATTTAGCTTTAATCAGGCAGAAGCACAGATTGCTGTAAAAGGTGAAACGGTTTATACGATGGCCGGCGATCCAATCACGAATGGTGTAGTATTGATTAAAGATGGAAAAATTGAGCGGGTGGGTTCTGCATCCAGCGTAAATATTCCTTCTAATTATGAAGTTTATGAAGCTAAGGTGGTTACACCCGGCTTGATAGACGCACACTCCGTAGTAGGTCTTGCGGGCCACCTGAATCAGGAACATGATCAGGATCAACTGGAAACATCCAGTGCTATTCAGCCCGAGCTCAGAGCTATCGACGCATTTAATGCTCGAGAAGCTTTGGTTAAGCATTTGAGAGACCTCGGAATCACGACGGTACATACAGGGCATGGTCCCGGCGCTTTAATAAGTGGTCAAACGATGATCGTGAAAACGGCAGGCGAGACTGTAGAGGAGTCAACGGTAGTCCCGGCAAAAATGCTGGCCTTCACACTTGGCAATAACATGAGTCGTGCCATCACCAAGCCCGGAACACGATCCAAGGGCGTGGCTATGCTTCGTCAGGAGCTCATTAAAGCTCAGGATTATCTTGAGAAGCGAAATGGCGATGAAGAGTATTCCATGGATTTAGGAATGGAAGCTCTTGCTGATTTGCTGGAAGGAAAGCTCACAGCCTTAGTAACAGTCCATAAAGCAAATGACATCATGACGGCCGTTCGTCTTCAGGAAGAATTCGGATTTCCGATGGTTTTAGATGGCGCTGCGGAAGCATATCTGATTATGGATGAGCTCAAAGAAGCGGGTCATCCAATAATCGTCCACCCAACAATGATCAGAACCGGTGGCGATGCTAGAAACGCAACTTTCGAAACAGCAGGAATGCTTTATGATGCAGGTATTCCCATTGCATTCCAAAGTGGTTATGAAGGCTACGTTCCTAAAACCCGCGTGATTTTATTCGAAGCCGGTGTAGCTGCGGCAAATGGACTTGGCATGGAAAATGCCCTCAGAGTCCTTACGATTGATGCGGCTGAAATCTTAGGCATTCAAGACCATGTAGGCTCTCTGGAAGCCGGCAAGGACGCTGATGTGGCAATGTTCAATGGTGATCCACTGGAATACACCAGCAACGTCACCGGTGTTATCATTGATGGCGTGAAGGTGAAGTAACTAACATGGATGGCTGTAATCATTGGTAACGACGCAGAGCATCGTTACCAGAGGTTGAGAATAAACAAAAAACCTGCCTCGCTACAGACGCTCTGCGTCGTAGCGACTGGCTAAAATACACTATGCCAAAAAACTATAAAAAAGCGATGGAGCCGGAGGAAATCCCGTCTCTTTTTGTTGAAGCCTGGATGCAGCGGGACGCCGACATGCTGGCTTCTTTATTTGCGGAAGATGCTGAGTTTGTGAATGTGGTTGGCTTATGGTGGCACAACCGCGCAGATATCAAACAGGCTCACGCGTATGGCTTTGAGAAGATATTCAGTGAATCAGACTTAGTGCTTCGCAAAACTACGGTAAAACATTTGTCGAATGATGTTGCTGTTGTACATGCCCGAATGCGACTCAAAAATCAAACCCCAAAAGGGAAAGTGAAAACGCCTTCACTGCGACAAAACATCTTCAGTTTTGTAGTACAAAAAAGGGAAGAAAGCTGGATTTGTGTATCCGCACATAACACAGACATTATTCCGGGTGCCGAAACTAATATTATCGATGAAGAAGGGAGATTTAAATCCGTTAATTACCGGAAGTAGAATAGACAGCCCATCTGTTCTACTTTCTATAATCCAAAATCGCAATGTGCTTTAAATATTTGGGATATTGTCAAAAACTAAAGAGGGGAGATAATGTCATTCTATCGAAGAAATTTACCTCATTGGCAACCTGCTGGAGCTGAGTATTTTATAACGTTTCGATTAGCGGGTTCTTTGCCAAAGCAAGCAATTCTCAGGTTAAAAAAAGAACAAAAAATGTTATTTAAAAAGGTTGCAGATAGTACCTGTAGGTCGGACAGCCTGTCCGACCTACGGGTACAAATTCATGAGAAGATCTTCAAAAAATATGATCATTTAGTTGATAGTAATGAACAAGGCCCCACGTGGCTATCAAATCCTAAAATAGCAGACATTGTAAAAGAAGCACTTCACTACAGGGATAAGGACAAATATGATTTATACGCATATTGCATAATGCCAAATCATGTGCATTTAGTTTGTAAGCTGCCCGACTCAGAGTCGATGAATCTTGCTGAATCCGAGGAGTATCCCCTTACATCTGTTTTAAAATCGTTAAAATGGTACACCGCCTTGAAGGCTAATAAGGTGCTGAATAGAACCGGTTCTGCTTTTTGGCAATCAGAAAGTTACGACCATGTAATTCGGGATTCTGACGAAATGGAACAGGTGATTCATTATACCTTAAATAATCCTGTTAAAGCTGGTTTGGTAACTTCATGGGAAGACTGGTCGGGATCTTATTGCAAAAACGAATTCAGAGAACTGTTCTGAACATTAAATATTAAAAAAGAAATCGACTCAGCGAGAAGATATGCATACCATGGTTAGCTGACAGAGATCGGCACAGGTTTATGTCACAATACAATGAATCCAATCACTTTCAAATCTCATATCGATCATCTTGCCAAGCTAAAACTGCATCATATTACCGTTCCCTCAGAAATCGTGGATAAGGTGGGCGGGATTGGAACGCGTTTGATGTGCTCAATAAATGGTCAGAAAGCTTTTCATGGTGGGATGGTTGCTTTGGGCGGGGGAGCGGCTTACATCACAGTAAACAAAAAACGGATGAAGGAATTTGGTGTAGAGTTGGGGGATGAAGTTGAAGTGACTTTAGAATTGGATCACAGCAAATACGGGATGGAAATGCCGGAAGAGTTGGAAGCTTTATTGGAACAGGATCAAGAGGGAGAGCGAAGATTTGAAATGCTGGCTCCCAGCAAACAGCGATACATCATTCACTATGTATCTCAGGTAAAAAGCAGTCAGCTGAAAATTGACCGTGCTATTATGCTTATCAACAACTTGAAAGCTCAACCCGAAGATGAATTTGATATGAGGAATCTTTTAGGGTTACCTCCTCGAGACTCCTAATAAAAAAAACCGTAAGGGCGAATTGCAATACGCCCTTACGGTAGTGTCTTTAAAATAACCTATAAAACAAATTAGTTAGCAGTACTTCCGCTAATGGTGTGGCCGAAGAAAACAGCGTTGGCAAACAACTTATTGGTTCCATACCAGAATGCACGGAAGTTAGGGTTGTCGGCCATGGCAATTACTTTTCCTCCGCCAAGACGGCTTACCACGATGGCCGCAGTACCTTTGGCTTTCTCCAGGTTTTCGTCATTGCTATAACCACTAGCTAATGGAGTATCTGTGTAGTAGAGTGGAGTTGAATATGGATTCTCTCCTTTTTCCATGAAGGTAGTTGTGCTTCGGAAAACAGTCAGGTCATCATTATTATACCCATAGCCTAGGGGATGAGTGAGATCAAGCTTGGCATTGAAAATGGAGCCACCGATATATTCAGATCCGGAATCAGGACCTTGTTTCACGTAAGGGCGAACCTGAACTTCAGCATCTTCGTCTTCTTCTGCGTCTTCAACAAAATCGATGTTCGCAAAACCTTGTGAAGCAGCCCAACGGAGAGCGTTTCGATAAACAACCAGTGTCCCGCCTGAGCGAACCCAGTTTTTAAGATTTTCAGCAGCACGATCTGACATGCCATATCCACTGGAAATAATCACGTTGTAACGATCAAGATCTGCTCCGCCCAACTCACCATATTCAAGAATGGTTGCCGGCATATGATAGCGCTGGTCAAACAGGTGCCACGCTTCGCCTACTTCATATGAGCTGGTTCCGGATCCGCCAATAATTGCGACTTTAGGGTCTCGTAGATTTTCAAAGTTATTACTTCCTAAGTCAATGCCGGAAGGTGTTAAACCAGTTGAAAGGTTATAAACGGTGATTCCATCTTCTTCTGTGATGGTTTGAATTAGCTCGTGAACCATTTCAGGATCATCCTGCACGCCCATTGGCACAACGATAGTTCCGTAATCAAAATCTTTAGCTCCGTTAGAAGTAACAGATTTAAAAGTTCGGGAAGCTACTTTTGCTCTCACTCCGTGGGATAATAATCTATAAACAGCTCGGGGAGCGTAATACTCATCCCACTCAAAAGCGTAGGCGTAGTCGGCTTGTCCACCATTAAGTTCGCCGGTAAGATTCAGGTCTTCCAAAGTAAACTCATCGCCCAGCATGTTGCTGTTGTAGCCTCTGTTCAATTCCGCGAAAGGCAGGTTGAAGGCATAAGGCATAGTCCATGAAGACACATCATAAAAAAGACTGTCGGTAAACTCTGTTCTGCGCTCGAATAAAGCAGTAATCAATTTGTACTGAGTCTGGTTGGTAGGAACTACGTATGCTTTTCCAGCTGTGAAGTCTTCGTAATCACGAGCAAGTTCATAAACATCTACCTGATTGCGCTTCAGCATTTCGGCCAAGTGCTTGGTTCGGGCCTGATCCGCTTCTTCTCCAAATACATATGCTTTGATAGAGGCGTCACCGGCTTCTTCAGCTGCTTCCTGATAAAACTCACGGGTGTTAGCGAGCAACTCTTCCTTGAGGCTTTGAGCAGCTTCTAAGGTCGAGAGCGAAGTCGTAAACTGGTTTCGGATGGTGAATGGAAACTCAAGGATTCCATGAATACTTTCCTGTGCATGTCCGCGTGAACTCGCTTGCTCAAACAGGATTCCGATGGAGCCATTTACATCCGGATAGGTAGAGCCTTTTCCGTAATAGAAATCATCAAAACTTTCTTTGGAGTAGTAAAGTGATTGAATTTCATCCAGAGCATCCGCGTGATATTCAGCAATAGCCCCTGTTAAATCCTGGTTTCTTTGTGGGGTGATAGGGTGTGTACGCGAAGGGATTCCAGGCTGAAAGAAGAAGGTTGCGTTAGTTCCCATTTCGTGGTGATCGGTCAAAATCTGAGGAACCCATTCGTGAAATTTAGCAACGCGTCCCTTACTTTCAGGATGCTGCATCAACAACCAGTCACGGTTCAGGTCAAACCAATAGTGATTGGTTCTTCCGCCCGGCCAGTTTTCATCAAACTCACGGCTTTGCGGATCAGAAACGAGGACATTTTTACTTTTGTGAATGTTTGCCCAGTGTGCAAAACGGCTCAATCCATCAGGATTAATACTTGGGTCAATCAGAACAACAGTATTGTTCAGCATCTCATTAATTTCAGCTCCCTGAGCAGCGGCAAGGTGATACACAACAGCCAGTGATGCATTAGAACCACTCGGCTCATTTCCGTGAACACTGTAGCTCATGGTTACCACAATCGGCATTTCAGCAAGATTCAAACTTTCAGATTGAGACGCATCCGTCAGTTTTAAATGCTCTTCTTTGATCGCATTAATGTTGCGCTGGTTTTGAGGAGAAGTGATGGTCAGCATCAAAAGCGGCCGGTTTTCATAGGACCGTGCATATTCGCTGATAGTTACTCTGTCTGAAGCCTCAGCAACGGCATACATATAATTCACCAGTTGATCGTGGCGAACATGCCATTCACCCAACTCAGCACCGAGAACATCTTTCGGGGTTGGAATTTCAGAATTATAGGTAACTCCATCTGGGAGAAAATAGTCAAGACCTACGGGCTCAGGATTGAGAACCTGAGCGTGAGTCATCATCCCAAATAAAAGAGAAATAAGAGCAGTAAAGAGAGCTTTCATAGTAAAAATTGGTTTATACTTGTTGATACGTCAATAACGCGCTGAATGGTACCAGTTCAAAATGAAAAAAGCTTTTAAAAGTATTCGTTCATTCTCGGGTTGAATTTGTTTTTGCCAAGAAAGCTCTAAAGCATGAAAATGTGAATTTTGGCAGGTATTCGTCCGACCATTGAATAGAAAGAGAAATACAGGACTTGGCACGAGATGGTCTGACGAATAACTCTAGCGGGGAGTAAAGTTAAGATTCGACATATCCAACACTTATTAGAGCCACGAAAGCTCTAAAGCACAATTTTGTAATTAAAAAGAATTCGTCCATCGCAAGTCGGTCGTTCGACCTTTCTTCCCTCAAAAAGAATAGCGATTAACCGATGGACCGAATGACCGATTTGCGAATGCTTGCAGATTCCTTTTAAGCTGTGAGTAGATTTTTCAGTATCATCAGTAGGAATAGAAAGCAAAGCATCGGGAAATGGAGTCGGATAAAGTAAAATCTACTTTTAAATATGCCTTTGGGCCGGGGCTCATTTTGGCTGCCGCTGCTATCGGGGTTTCGCATTTGGTGCAATCCACCCGGGCGGGAGCTGACTATGGATTTACGCTGGTTTGGGCTGTGCTGATAGCCAGCTTGATGAAATATCCCTTTCTGGAATACGGTCCGCGCTACGCTACGGCAACGGGAGAAAGCCTCATCGCAGGGTACAAAAAACTGGGAAGCTGGGCGCTTTGGATCTATATCATTTTTACGGTGGGAACCATGTTTGCGATACAGGCGGCGGTAACTATCGTGACGGCAAGTTTGGCTGTTGAGTTAACGGGAATAGAGCTTCCTCTGCTTGTTTGGAGTATCATTATTTTGGTGATCTGTATCGGGGTGCTTTTTAAAGGAGAATACTCCGCTCTCGACTCCCTGATTAAAGTCGTAATGGTTGTGTTAACGGTTTCAACCATAGCGGCTTTGTTGGCGGCTCTCTTTGAAACGTCTCCATCCGAACTACCGTCTGCACCATCGGTTTGGGATGTAGCCGGGGTTACTTTTCTAATCGCATTAATGGGGTGGATGCCCATCCCGATTGACGCAGCGGCCTGGCATTCACTTTGGAGTTTGGAACGTGATAAACAGACCAATCATAAATCCAGCCTGCGCGAAAGCCTACTCGATTTTAACATTGGCTATGTGGGGGCTTCAATCTTAGCGCTCATTTTTCTCTCCCTCGGAGCCTTGGTTATGTTTGGTTCCGGCGTGAGCTTTTCGGCATCAGGTGCAGGTTTCGCTCAGCAGCTTATTGACCTCTACACTCAAACCCTGGGCAACTGGGCACACTGGATTATCATCATCTGCGCCTTCACAACGATGTTCAGCACTACACTTACCGTTACGGATTCTTACCCCAGAGTAACCCGCGAGATTATCCGTGTGATGAAAGAGCGGGAAAGTGAATCGCGGATTTTTTCCTACAAAAGACTGCTTTTTATCATTTCAGCAATCTCAATGTTGGTTCTGTGGCTGGCGGGAAGTCAGTTTACTTATATGATTGATCTGGCAACATCGCTTTCATTCCTGACTGCTCCGGCGCTGGCATTTATAAATTATAAGCTGATCTTTTCTTCATTAACTCCCAAAGAGCATCAGCCCAAAACCTGGCTAAAAGTATTGAGCTGGCTGGGGATGACCTTCCTGACTGCTTTCGCCCTGCTCTTTTTCTACTGGCGCTTCTTTTGAAAAGGCGGTATATATTTTAGTCAATTCCAGATTATCTGGCTGTTGCCATCTTGAGTGCTTAGAACGTAAGTAATGGTATTTTGATTAACTCAAGAGATATCAGGCTATAAGTCAGCACGAAGTAAAGATCTGATATTACTGATTCACGATTAGCATTTAGAAGACCAAAACATCTATATTTCAAGCCAACCAATCGAAAAAGAGTAGTTCCATTGAAAATAGTATTTCCTCCAAGAGAGCCCTTTAACGCCTGGTCCCACTATCTGGGGGCATTAATAGCATTTATTTGGCTTTTCTTTTTAATGTCTGAAGCAAGTGAAAGCCCGCTTGGCCATAAAGTCTCATTTATAATTTACGGGATCACCGTTGTACTGATGTTTCTATCCAGCGCCATCTATCACACCTTAAATGTATCCTTCAAAGTGGAGGAGATCTTCCGGATGGTAGACCACTACCTCATCTATATTGTGATTGCCGGAACCTATACCCCGATGTGTGCGATTGTTTTGGAAGGCGCGTGGCAGTGGGGAATGATGCTCGGTGTTTGGATTTTTGCTTTAGGCGGAATCCTTAAAAAGACGTTCTGGATGAGTGCTCCCCGCTGGTTTTCTACATTTATTTATTTGCTGATGGGCTGGGTCTCTGTGATTATCCTCCCCATGGTTTGGGATCTCATTCCCCACGCGTTTGTATATTGGATAGCTGTTGGAGGATTATTCTATACGGTAGGTGCTGTTATTTATGGCATGAAGAAACCGGATCCCTTTCCGGAGGTATTTGGCTTCCATGAAATTTGGCACCTGTTTGTAATGGGCGGCGCTTTTTCTCATTATTGGGCGATCTATAGATACTTACCAGATTTTAACCTACCTGCTTAATGAAGGACATTAAATTAATTCTACTCTTTGTATTTCTGGCGATGCCCGGCTTAGCTTTTGGTCAGCTGTATAATCCTACAGTGATAAACAGACCAAGCGGATTAAACTGGCAGCAGCTTAAAACCCCGCATTTCCGCATTATTTTTCCAGATGGGGAAGACTCCTTAGCCTATCGTTCGGCAGCCATTCTCGAAAGCCAGTACGAAAGTATATCAAACCTGACCGGTGGTCGGCTAAATAATTTCCCGGTAGTATTGAATAACTATAACTACCTCTCTAACGGGTTTGTGACCTCGTTTAATTTTCGTTCAGAAATAGATCTTTCTGCGTTGAAGGGTAAAGGGATGAACCCGCAGTCCGGCGACTGGCTGGAAACCGTACTGCCACATGAGCTGGTCCACGCAACGCACTTCAATGTTCAGCAGCCTTTTGATGAAAAGAAGGTGAGTATTCCCAATTTCATAAGCCTTTTCTCTCCGGACATTGCCCGAACATTTCACGGATTTCCTCCGGTTGGTTTGCATGAAGGGCTGGCGGTTTATCACGAAACAGAATCAGTGGCGCCCAATGGGGGGCGGGGTAATTACACCTTTAATACCAATCGTTTTAATTCAAATTTTGGGAGCTCCGACCGCTGGAATATGGGGCAGACATTGATTACCTCAGATTACTCCCAGCCATACAATCGACATTATGTAGCCGGATATACTTTTATGGATTGGTTGCATGATGAGTATGGAGACGATATCTCAAAGAGGACCATCCGCGATCATTACCATAATTTCTTTTTGGGCTATGGATTTTCACTTCGGCAGAAAACGGGGAAGTGGCCTGGACAGCTATATGCTTTATATGAAGAAGACCTGGAAGAGGAGGAGTCAATCCGATTAGCACAAATTGAAGTAAATACGACCGAAAAATCCCGGATTATCGATACGAAATACAGCGGGGAGGAAATGCACGGTCCGCAGTGGATTTCGGATGAAGAGCTGCTTTTTTATGGTTCCTTCTATAACGGCCGTGTCGGCTTCTATCGATATAACCTTGAAAGCGGGGATTTCAAACTGATAAAAGAAGTCTTCAGCGTTGGTGATTACAATCATGATTTAGAAAATGGAAAAGATCTCTATTTCAGTAATTACGAAAGCGATCCTTTAATCAGCGGTGTTTACACAACCGATATCCAGAAGTTGAATGTAGGAACAGGTAAAACAGAGCGACTTACGGATGGCGCTAAAACCTATGCCCCCACGACCAATGGGGATAGAGTGCTAGGAATTCAGGTTGACGGAGCCGGCGCTCAAATAGTGGAAGTACTTGGTGATGGTTCAGTAGAAACTCGAAAAAGCTTCACAAACGGGATTCCGGTCAGCATGCAATTCAACCCAACAAACCCGGAGCAACTTGCGGTGGTTGTGAATAAAAGAGGAGTTCAGGCGCTATGGATCACCACAATAAACACTCTTTCACAAGAATTAGATGGAGACCCGGATCTGGCCTTTTATAATGCTTCCATATTTGATCCGGAATGGCACCCGGATGGAAATAAACTTCTATTCACTATGGATGCCTCACCGGCAATGAATGTCTATGAATATGATTTAGACACCGAAGAAATTACTCAGTTAACAAGCTCGTTGTATAATGCTTTTGAAGCTTCCTATTCACCCGATGGAAATACAATTGCCTATGTATTGCAATCTGTTGATGAACGAAAAATAGCCACGCTAAGCCGGGCTGTCTTTGTAAACAAACCGATCACTAACGAAGCCCTGCTTACAGGTTCTGCACTCGAGGAAGAGATCTCACGGCCACTCTTGGGCTCCTCTGTCATGAGCTCCATCTCAGAGATAGAAAAAACACCCTATCGCAGTGATGCTTCCTGGCTAAAGCCCCGTGCGGTATATCCTGTCTTTCTGGAAAAGGCAGATACCTATCAATATGGAGCTGGATTTTCGAGTATAGATGCTCTTTCCCGGCAGGCTTATTCTGCTGAGATAACAGGTATTCAGAATCGGGTATGGTATGACTTCACCTACACCAATAAGATGTTCTATCCCGGAGTAGAAGTTTCTGCTTACAGCGACCCTCAGTTTTTTGCCATACGGAATAATCAAAACGAGGTGTTTTCACTGATGAGGCAGGATCGTGGCTTTAGCTTGTCTATGCCCTTTAATTATATATTCCGGGGTGATACCAGGTACAGCGCGTTCTCTTTCTCACCGGAGATTTCAGCCGAGCAGTTCAAATACTACAACCTGGATGCGGATGAGTTGACCGACTTTTCGACACGATATAAAGCAGGATTGTTTTCTCAATTGAGCCTGGGGATTCTAAATCTACCGAGAGATATCCAGCCTTCTTCCGGAATGGCGCTATTTGGTTTGTATGAGCAGACCTTGAATGAACCAAGCGCTACAGTTCCTACACCCATAGGCGATTACTCAGCTAATTTTAGAAATCAGTGGGCAGCCTATTATGGTGTGTTTGGATTTGTTTCTCCGTTAAGAAGGTGGAATCAATCTATGCGGTTAGATCTTCAGTTTCTAAATCAGAGCTCAAGGGCTATTTATTCAAACAGCACCATCGTGCCGATGGGTTTCAATAACATCGACTTCCCGAATTATAATATTTCTAATGACACAGGTTTTCAGAACATAGGTCGGTTTAGTACCCGCTACACGATCCCCGTTTGGTATCCCGATACAGGGGGGTTATTAGTGCCTTTATACTTAAGCAGTGTCTATTTAACAACTTTTACACACACGCTAACTGACATGAACGCCAACGACTTAGTGGAATCTAGCCGGAGTGTTTTAGGTGCAGGCCTGCATGTTCAGTTTAAAGTGTCCAATTTGTTGTTAGATTTAGGGATCGGGTTCTCGTATGAGCCGACCCGGGGAAATACTCAATTAATATTTGGCCAATTTTGATCCATACTAAAACTCTTTGGTTCTTCTTTCTGCTGCTTGGAATTTCAAGCCTGACATTTTTCTCAGGATGTAATCTTGATAAAACGGACTTTTCACAGACTGCCGAGGAAGTAAATCGAAAAAGTCCTATCGCTATCGCTTCGGTGAAGCAAGATGGTACTTATATCAAAGTAGTGTATGGGCAGCCGTATCGCCGGGGAAGAACTATTTTCGGCGACTTAGAAGCTTGGGGAGAAGTATGGAGAGCCGGAGCTAACGAAGCTACGGAAATAACAATCACAGAGCCTATTTTGATGGGAGATCAGGCAATTAAGCAGGGCACTTATGCCTTGTTTGCCATACCGGGTCCCGAAGAGTTTACGATTATCTTAAATCACGAACTGGGGCAATGGGGAGCTTTTGAATACAAGCCCGAGCGAGACTACAAACGAATGAATTTTCCGGTCAAAAACTTAGAGACACCTGTCGAAGCTTTCACCATCGAATTCACCAAGCCAGAGTATAGTATGACAACCATGAAGTTGAAATGGGACCTCATACAGGTGGATATTCCTATACGATTTTATGGGGAGTAACTAACTAATTCTCTACCAGCTTAAGCAACTCTTCCGGAACATCAATATCCATACGAAGAACCTGAGAAGCGTGCGTTTTACCCTGTGCATCCAGCTTAAGGGAAACCGTACCTCCGCCGCCAAGACTTTTGTTAAGCAGAAAATTCAGCGCTCCAATATTAGGAAGCTCATATCGCTCAACATCACCTTTGCAGACATATTTCATGTGCTCTTTAATACGGTCTGCAGTCAGTTCTTTTTGCAGGAAGGGATAGATATCCGGATGACGAGCGATGATACCGACATTACTTCCATTTCCTTTATCGCCGCTCCGGCCATGAGCAATTTTCAATAGTTTTACGGTAGGCATGATGAATTTATTTTTAGCTGAATTTTTCTAAAGATAACGGGATTTGATTTCACATCACAATGGAATGGAAACAGAACCCCGGTTGTGGTCAATCCGATAAATAATAGACTACGGTAGAAACGACCCTAATATTTTTGATGTGGGGATTATTATTATCTCGCGGCGAAATACTGAATTGCCCCTGATAGGCGGTTTTAATTTTGCCGAGTTTACTGTCCGAATCTTCGGCAAATTTCTGTGCTACTTTGCGAGCCTCTTTTGTTGATTCTTCAATCATTTCTGGCTTGATGTCATTCAGGCTGTTATATAGGTATTCCGTTCTGACCTGATACTCATTTCCGGTAAGCGCAACACCTTGTTTCCCAAGTTCAGCCAGCTTATTCATGATCTTTCGTACTTCAAGCACATTTTCTGAATATACCGTAACGGTTTGGTCGGCTACATATCGATACTCTGGACTTTGCCCGCCCCCATATTGCTGAGCAGATTTGTCGGTAACAAAGGGAGAGGAGGTTGAGATCTCATCTTCATTAACACCATTCTGAATCAGGAAGTCTTTAATTTTTTGCTGACTTTGATCAAGGGATACATAGATATCCTGTAGCTGATTACTGGCTTCGGTAAACTGTATGGGCCAGATGACGACATCAGCAAGTTGCTCACGTTCCGCCAGTCCTTTTACGGTGACAGAACGCTCATATTCTTTATAAGTGATGGCAGCATTGCTGAGAAGAAACCCAAGCGAAGCTAAACCCAAAAAAATGCAGATCCCGAGAATGACTACTCCTCGGTTGTTCGATATATCCATGATGTGTTTCTTGATTTAGAAAAAAAGTAAGATACTAACTTGTTGGATAATAGTATGTGGAGGCAAGTATTGTTCCATTTCCCAAAAACCCTCCGACCACTGAACTAAGCTGTAAAGTTAAACCCTACCTCGAAGTGGTCTGACGATTGAAAGGAGCAAGAAAAGTTGGTAAAGAGGTTGTGCCTTTCCCATTCATCAGACGAACTGGGAGTCGTCGGATGAAGTCATTTTTAAGCTCGTTCGGCAAGTTCCAGCCAAACTAATTCTTTTTCTTCAAGCTCTTCTTTCAGCTGCTCAAATTTCTGAGAAAGTTCGCTCAGTTCCTCATAATCCAAATTTCCGGCACTCATTGATTTTTCAAGTTCGGTTTTCTCCTTTTCCATCTGGGCAATCTCTTTCTCCAGCTTATTGAACTCCCGGCGCTCATTATAACTGAGCTTTTTGGGTTCTTCTTTAGGCTTCTCTTTTTCCTGCTTTGGTTTTTGAGCCGGCGTCTTTTTCTTTTTGCTGTCAGAGCCGTTGCTGACCTTAGCCAGTACTTGCTCCCGGTATTCATCGTAGGTGCCGTGAAAGTCCTGAATGGCGCCCTGACCTTCAAATACAAAGTAATGATCTACAAGTTTATCCATGAAAAAGCGATCGTGAGAAACGATGATCAGGCAGCCGCCAAAATTCATGAGAAAATCTTCGAGTTTATTCAAGGTGAGCAGATCAAGGTCATTGGTGGGCTCATCCAGAATTAAGAAATTCGGGTTTTTAATAAGCACCATCATCAGTCCGAGCCTGCGCTTTTCGCCACCACTGAGTTTTTCTACCGGGGTGTACTGCATTTTGGAAGGAAACATAAAATGCTCGAGAAACTGAGAAGCTGTGATACGATCTCCATTGGCGAGCTCAATCACTTCAGCAACTTCCTTAATAACTTCGATTACCCGTTTCGACTCATCAATTTCAATACCCTGCTGTTGATAATGACCGAATACGATGGTCTCGCCGGTTTCTACCTGACCCGAGTCAGCAGGTTCTTCTCCCATTAATATTTTCAAAAAGGTGCTTTTACCAACTCCATTCTTACCAAGAATTCCAATGCGTTCACCTTGCAAAAACTGATAGCTGAAATCATCCAAGATAACAGTGTCTTCAAATGCTTTGGAAAGGTTTTCAACTTCCAACACTTTACTGCCCATGCGGCTCATGTTCACATCCAGCTGCAGTTCACTTTCTTCCCGCCCTGCATTGGCCTTTTCTTTAGTCTTATAAAAATCTTTGATTCGGGATTTAGACTTGGTTGTTCGGGCCTTAGGTCCGCGGCGCATCCACTCCAGCTCCTTTTTCATCAGCTTGCCGGCTTTGGCGATCTCGGTCGCCTCCACTTCTTCCCGCTCAGCTTTCTTCTCTAAATAGTATTCGTAATTCCCTTTGTGATGATAGAGCTTCCCGTAATCCAGCTCCAGAATATGATTACACACCCGATCCAGAAAATAGCGATCGTGAGTAACCATCAGGAGGGTCATCTTGCTCTTGGCGAGATAGGATTCCAGCCACTCAATCATTTCCACATCCAGGTGGTTAGTCGGCTCATCTAAAATCAGCAAATCAGGTTCATCCAAAAGCACAAAAGCGAGTGCTACTCTTTTTCTTTCCCCACCAGAAAGAGAACCGATAGATTGATCCAGATCGTGGATGTTGAGGACGCCCAAAATCTGTTCCATTTGCTGTTCCACATCCCAGGCCTCGGCGGCATCCATGGCAGCTGAAGCTTTCTCAAACGCTTGCTGGTTTTGTGTGTTGAAGTCTTCGGCTTGGTCACGAACGGCTTTATCATATCGCTGGACAACCCGGATTTTTTCTGAGTTTCCGTGCGCAATGAATTCGCTGATGGTCATGCTTTCATCCATATCCGGCTCCTGTGCCAAAAAGCCAACCTGAATTCCATTTCGGGTCATGACTTTCCCGCTATCGGGTTCCATCTCACCGGCTAAAATTTTCAGGAGGGTGGACTTTCCTGTTCCGTTGGGAGCAATAAGGGCGGTTTTATCACCTCGTGAAATGCCAAAGGTGAGGTCCTCAAACAGAGGTTTAATTCCAAAATGTTTGGAAAGGTTTTCGGTTGAAAGGTAGGTCATGAAAAAATTGGGAATTAGAACTCAGTTGATGAAGCCCTAAAATACGGATTTTATAGCGGGATTTAAGCAAGAGATATAGAAAAGAAATGGTGGGTTACTACAATCTGAAGATCATATACCAATCGTCAACATATGAGGGGAATAAGTATGCAATCTTCAACAAAGAGAATGCTACTCCTTTTCATCCATAAGTTTGATAAGTAAGGTCATAGAACTTTTGATGGTGTAATATTCTTTGCAACTAAAGAGTAAGCCGGCCATGAAGCCAAACCAACAAAATAATCCCATTGCTAAATTAATAACTGTAGGATCGGTACCGTAATTGATAAAGCTGGTTATTCCATACCAGGTAGCCATCAATAAACCGGCACCAACTGACCAGAAGATATTCTTAGCTTTATCTAGCTGCTCATGGGCAAATTCTTGGTACTTTCCATCTTTAAGTAACTGTTTATCCTTATAGAGAAAAAATTGGGATGTATTTTGAAATTGCTCCTCGAAAAATTCTTCAATTGTTTGTTTTGTTGTCATGAAGCTGTCCAATTATTGTTGGTTACTGTAATTTAAAAAATGAATGTTAATATCCAAGTATGTTAGACATAGCTATCATATATGTAATAGGTTATAAGTATTAGAGTGAGAAATATTGTGGATTGAATATAACCTGACATCTGTTTAAGCTGATTGAATAACAAAAAGAAGGAATAATTGAAGTTTAAAAATCCCCCAAAACCAACAAATCAGGACGGTGAAGAACGGTCGGCCGGTTTCGAATTTGAATTTACCGGTGTTGAAATGATCGATGCTGCTGAGATGATTGTGGAGCTGTACGGCGGCAAGGTAAACCAAATCAGCGGGTATGAATTCGAAATTCAGGACACCCGGTTCGGTACTTTCTCGTTGGAACTGGACGCCAGTCTTTTTCTGAATAAGAAATATGAGAAGGTCCTGGAGTCGGTCGGGATTGATGTGAAGAAATTAAAGAATAAAGACAAGCTTGAAGACACCCTTCGGGGCATGGCTTCAACGGTAGTCCCCTTTGAGATTATAACGCCGCCGATTCCTCTTTCACGGCTTAATGAATTAGATAAGCTGGTTGATAAACTACGCGAATGGAAAGCTAAGGGAACAGGAAGTTCATTTTTCTATGCCTTTGGGTTACACATCAACCCGGAAGTACCGGAACTGACAGCAGAAAGTATTGCGAGGCATCTGAAGGCATATGTGATGCTGGACGCCTGGATTCGGCAGGATGCAGAAATTGATATCAGCCGAAAGCTGACGCCTTACATCAACGAGTATGAGATGAAGTACATCCGGCATATTCTCAGACCGGAATATCAGCCTGACCTGAAAACGCTGATCAAAGACTATTTTGAGTATGAGAATTCCAGAAACCGTCCGCTTGACCTGTTGCCTGCTTTTATGTTTATGGATGAAGAATTCACGCAAAGTCATCTTGAAGAGGAGTTGACTTCAGCCCGGCCCACTTTTCATTATAGGCTTCCAAACTGCTCGATAGAAAATGAAGAATGGTCGCTTGCACAGGAATGGAACCGATGGTGGCTGGTAGAGAAATTAGCGGATGATGAGCAGGCACTAAAACGATATTCAAAAGCTTTTTTAGAAATGGATGATAAGTCGTTATTCAGCATGAAAAAGAAATGGGTAAAGCTAATGCAAAGATGGGTAGACAATGAAAGATCGTGAACCTACAATAGGAGTTACGGGTCCTAAGGAAGGTGGGACAGGTGCATGGATTTTTACAGCCCTCTCGATCATACTGCAAGGAGGGAAACCTCTTCGAATTACAACGGAAACACCCAGAAGTATCGATCAAATTGACGGACTTATAATTGGTGGCGGTGCCGATGTTGAGCCGCTGAAATATGGTCAGCAGCGGATCGTGAAAGCAACGCTGGCTAAAGATAAGCGGACCATCTTCGAGTGGCTGCTCTCCATCTTGTTTTTTCCACTCTACTGGCTGGCTCGCTATTTTCAGCATACTAAAAGATCACCCATCGATTTAGAGCGGGATGCGCTAGAACTTGGATATCTGAGTGATGCCATTGAAAAAGGTATTCCCGTATTGGGAATTTGCCGCGGGATGCAACTTATGAATGTGCATTTCAAAGGGACTTTGCATCAGGACATTCGGGGGTTTTATGCAGAGAAAGCGCAGGTTTCTTCCATATTTCCCAAAAAGCGGATTAAGATTAAAGATCATACCAAGTTATGTGAGCTGCTCCAAACGGATGTCTGCAACGTGAATGCACTTCATAACCAAGCCATAGATAAACCCGGAGAGGGTATTGAGGTTGCGTGTGAAGAATTGAATACTGGCATCACGCAGGCGATCGAACATTCAGGATATCCGTTTATGATTGGGGTGCAGTGGCATCCGGAATATCTCATCCAAATTTCCCGACAGCGAAATATTTTTAAGCAGTTGGTGAATGCGGCGCGGTAAAGAGAGCATGGATTTTATGGGCTGTCATGTAACAAAGACAACCTGTAAGACGCTGTTTAACGACGATGTCGTCATCCTGAATTTATTTCAGGATCTTTGTGAGGTCTCTTGGACGGAGTAGCCTTTGAAGCCTCAAACAATCAATAGAATAACCGTATAACTTCTAGCCACATCTTAAGATCCCGAAATAAATTCGGGATGACTACTTATGCTTTACGTACTTGAAACGAGTGGTTGGGATAGAAGTACCATCCTGCCGTATTATCTAAAAGCAGGCGGCTTCTGATTGTTGGCCGCATGCTTTATAATTTCGCCAATCCGCTTTTCCCGGGTTTCTTTTTTCTTGCACGATACAAGCCAGTACAACAGGCGTTTTCGGTCAGATTTACTCAAGCTTAGAAAGAATTCCTTTGATCCTGAATTTTTGTGGAATTCCTTTTCTGAATCATCGGGAATAATCAGGGCTTCAACTCCATCCAGAATAGTCCAGGAACCATTTTGCTTTGCCGTTTCAATGATTTTCAGGCCAGACTTAGTCATTAAGCCAGCTTCTTTGAGCTTCTTAACTTTCTCTTTGTTTATTTTTGACCAGATACTTTTTTCTTTTCTAGGGCAAAAATACTGCATGTACTTCTCGTCGTCGATGGCTCTCCGTGTGCTGTCAATCCATCCAAAGCACAGGGCTTCATCAACAGCTTCACTCCAGGAGATGGTCGGTTCATCGGAGTTCTTTTTGTATAAAATCAGCCAGATTGATTTCTTCTTTTTATGATTGACAGTCAACCATTCCCGCCATTCTTGGGTGTTTTTGGGATAAAAGGATTCGGGACTTTCCTTGCTCATGCTATCTTATTTGGATAATGATCAGTCGGGGTAGGGTTATTAAATTAACTCTTCCAACCTAAGAGTCACGCAAAATTTTCTCCATCTTTTTACCTTTCGCTAACTCGTCAACCAGTTTATCCAAATACCTCACTTTTTGTGTAAGCGGGTTTTCAAGTTCTTCCACTCTATAGCCACAAATTACTCCTTTGATAAGGTGAGCATTGGGATTTAGCTGAGCTCTATTAAAGAAGGTCTCAAACGTAACTTTTTCGTCAATAAGCTCTTGGATTTTTTGATCACTAAATCCAGTCAGCCAGGTTATTACCTGATGCAGTTCTTCTGTTGTTCTGCCTTTACCCTCAACTTTTGTGATATAGTGCGGATATACGGAGGCAAAGGTCATACTTGCAATTCGAGCATTGTGTTTAGGAGTTGTTTTCATAGCAAAGTATTTACGTTATTCGGTGGATTTCACACGATATCTTTTTTGGATAGTTCCACCGGGGGATGAAGACACTTCTATCAGCTTTAAGGACTGCTCAATTCCCTCATTGCCGAATAATGGAATTCCGTTTCCAAGCAGGATTGGGAGTACCGTAATGGTAAGTTCATCAATGAGTTTCGCCTTAAGAAAACGTTGAATGGTAATACCGCCGTCAATATAAAGGTGGTTCTTGCCTTCCCCGGAAAGCGTCGTAACAATCTCATGAGGAGTTCCGGACTCAACTCGTACTTTATCTCCCAAACGCTCCGGAACCGTCAGTTTTCTTGTGGTTAATACAATGACTTCGATGTCCTCGTAATACCAGTCATCGAAGGTCAATACTTTTTCAAATGAATGGCGCCCCATAACAATGGCATCCACTGTTGAAATGAATTCGGTATAGTCTAATCCAACCTGTGCTGCATCTTCATACTCTGACCTGTGAAGCCACTCAATATCCCCATCCGGTTTTGCGATAAAACCGTCAGCACTGGTAGCGATATAAACGGAGCATTTCATTTGAATTTATTGGATTTCGAGCTTTACTTTTTTACCTAATGCCTTCGCATATTTAGTAAGCGTAGAAAGTTTAATATCCTCGGCATGATTTTCCATTCTGGAAATCACTGATTTCGTGGTGTTCAGCTTCTCGGCAACATCAGCCTGAGTTACTCCCATATTTTCACGAGCCTGACGAAGTATTACTCCGATCTTGAAATTGAGGTATCCTTCCTCAAAATTTTCGGCAAACTCTGGGCTTTCGGCTTTCTTTTGATCGATAAAAATTTCTAAATCATCTTTACTCATTCTTCTTTCCTCCGGTAATAATCACGTTTACGTTCTTCGGCAGTCTCAATTTCCTGTTTTGGGACTTTATTCGACTTCTTGGCAAATCCACTAGTTAAGACAATTAGTTTTGGCCCGTCAAAGAATCCCAACAACCGAAAAGTATTGTTACCAAGCGTTGCTCGTACTTCCCAAATATCATCGGTGCTTTTGAGCTTCTTCAAATACTGAGTGGGAACTTGTTCTAAATCACGAACAACACGAAGTGTCCAGGCCACTTTTTTGGATTGTTTGTCAGGAAGACTGTGCAAAAAATCTTCGACAGGACAATTCCCGGCTTTTGTTCGGTAAAACTTGATAACGCGCATATTTCAAAGTTAGCATATATGCGAACTTTTTCAAATAAATTTTATTGCGAAAAGAGAGGAGAAGTAAATGAAGAACATAACGACCCTGAGCAGAACGGGCGCGGGGATTATAATTTAGTTGAAGTAGCAAAATTAATTCTTGGCAATCAAGTTCCATC
Source organism: Balneola sp. (assembly GCA_002694685.1). Taxonomy (NCBI): domain Bacteria; kingdom Pseudomonadati; phylum Balneolota; class Balneolia; order Balneolales; family Balneolaceae; genus Balneola; species Balneola sp. Next base: position 108,702 of record NZMW01000011.1, on the reverse strand, counting down.
GCACCCCGCCCGAGTCCGATTTGAATCGCATTGTTATGCAACCCGTAGTTTATGTGTGAGTTTCCGAACAGCATTTACGAAGTCATTTTCTTCAACTTTGGAGCAGAAAGCAATTATACTTTCTAAAGACTCAATTATCCATGCATTCTCAGTAGCAGAGAGACTTTTCTGGAATTTTTTGATTTCCTCTACTCCGAAAGACTTCAAGCCTTCATTTTCTAAATCTTGCTTCAAGTTGGAAATCGAATCTATTCCCAACTTTGGGTAATCATTAATTGCATCGTATAGAAGCTGAAGTTCTTGTGCGAATTCCTGATTCTTTGTAGAAAGATTTTCAATATCAGAAAGTGTTAGCTCCAATGATTCTTGATTAGGTTGCATAACGACCCTGCGTTTAAGCGGCGCGGGGATTATGATTTATTTTGAAGTAGCAAAATTAATTCCTGGCAATCAAGTTCGATCGCACCCCGTCCGATTTAAAACAATTGTTATACCGCAAAATGTTAACTAGAATATTTGTAGATGTATTCCCGAATTGTTTCAAGAACATCCTCATCAGAGCTTTGTAATTTCCAAGTATTCAGCCAAATTCCAGTTGAACCATTTGAAATACCTTTTTCAATGAGACGTCGGTCATAACTTTTGTTATCAAAAAATCTTTTGTTGTCTTTTAAGCTTAGTTCTATGACACGAAATGTTTGAATAAATCGATTTACTTCATGAATTCTCGCAGCTTGAATGTTTCCCCATGGAATAAATCCAAGACCGTAGCTACTGTCAGTAATTCCATTTTCATCTAAAATTATAAGTTCACTATTTCGGTATTGTTGAAAAAGGCGCCAAAAACCTCGGGCTGCAAGAATAGCAAATAGGATTAAAGATGGAATTACAAAAGCTTTATCGACTCCGGTTGCATATAACCAGATTAGAAAAGCACCGCCTGCTATTCCAAAAACTAAGCGATTAAGAAGTCGGGATTTATCTGCTTTAAAGACGATTTTTGACATAGACGTCATTGTGGTAATACGGCCCAGCGTTTAAACGGCGCTGGAATTTTGATTTAGTTGAATTAGCGAAATTAATTCTTGGCAAACAAGTTTCCATCGCACTCCGTCCGCGTCCGATTTAAAACGCCTTGTTATTTATACCGCGGATTCTGTTGGCTTTAATTTTTTTAGTGTTAGTCTTGGAATTAGTACAGCACATATAAATATAATTCCAGTTAACATGAAAGTTTTACCAAACTCAATCCACTTAAAATCTTCTCCAAGAATCGGTTCTTCAAATGAATACGCTATTCCAATAGCAGGAGGTAAAGCCAAAATTAAAACGGTAATAAATAAGCCAATTGAAGTATTTTTTAACCAAATCTTAGATTCAGCTATTTTTTCAAATATTGTGTACAATCCAAAATAAATAGGTGACAATACTAAACCTACAGCTCCTGCAAAATAGCTGCCTAGAATCAGTGAGAATGGAAAGTGAGAAATAGCGTCAGAAATAGTCCAATCATAAAAAAATACGGGCCAAACTAAACCACCTAAAATTAGCCAAACTATTAAACCAACAAGAAAACTGGCTAAAGTCCATTGAAAAGCACGAATTAAGATTGGCTTCATTTTCTAGAATTTACAACGCTTGTTAGTTGTCATCTTTATAGTTGATTAAGAATAATGATGCAAAGGAAGGTAAGATAAACCAAAGTAATAGCTGAGCTTTATAAACTATTTCAGGATTGTAATTAATTAGATCAGGGAGAAATAAAGATAAAGGAAAAAGTATTAGTACAGATAAACCTAGTCTCCATTTTCTAAGAAAAAGTAATACAATCGCCTCAGTAACTACAGTTATTACCCATGAAATAATAACGATCATATGGAGAGCATTTACAGCAACATCTCTCTCCTCAAAGCCAAGTATAATGATGGTCAATAGAAGGGTAACACTTCCAAGAATTGTTTTTTTCTTTGGGAAATTCATGATGCAACTAACGACCCTGCGCATAACGGGCGCGGGGATTCTGATTTTCTTGAAGTAGCGAAATTAATTCCTGGCAATCAAGTTCCATCGCACCCAGTCCGCTTTAAAACGCCTTGTTAGCCTTCATTTTCTTTGTAGTTATCAAACTCCCAGTGAAGTTCTTTACTTAGTTGTGTTGAAATCTCATCCCAGTTTTTCCCATTACAATGACGAAGTAATTTTTGGATGGACTTCTCAACCAATTCCCAAGAAAAGTAATCAATAATTAAATACCCTCGTCCCCAACGAGGCTTATCATCGTTTTCGAGAAAACTTGGGGTAACTACATGAAATGAAAAAATATCAGAACCTTCTTCAGCTTCTAAACCAATATTGGCTTCGATGAATACTGAACAGTTGTCAGGGTTTTCAGGTAATTCCCCTTCATCGAGTTCAGTGCTGATAAGGTATTTCAATTCTGGTTTTTTCATGGAGGCTAACGACCCAGCGTTTAAGCGGCGCAGGTTCTCGGTTTTCGTTGAAGTAACGGATTAATTTTATTGCTCACAAGCTTACCATCGAACCCACCTGCGTCCGACTTGAAACGCTTGTTAGTGCACGTTCTATTTTGCTAGGAAACCAACCATGCAATAAATAATCCGAATAAAACAATCAAAGAAATTGTCGCAGGAATAGCTGCATACATATATCGAAAAATTATATTGTCCTTCCATTTTTCATAGTCATTAAAGACTAATAAAGGGAACAGAAGAAAAAATACCATTGCTATTCCAATTTGAAGGGCATCATCGGTAATTCGAACTTTAGATTCTCCATTTTGGATAAGTTCGATAAGATGATATCCTGCTATGTCTGAAATTCCCGTCTACAATCTTAATGTGTCACCGACTTCAGCCACGTGATACACAGTAGGAGGAACACTAATATCCTTTTCTTATATTTTTAAAGAGTAAGAAGTATAGTCTTTAGATTTTACTGTGTAGCTACCAAGCTCTTTATCAAGGATCACTCGTACTTCAATATTGGGATTTGGAATAACTGTTCCAATAATTACATACAATGCAGCGGGAAAGCACAATACCAGTGCCAAGAATCTGTTCAATCGGTAGTACCAGGGTATTTCAGGTTTTAAGAACAGATTGTAAAATAGTGTAGGATTACTATTTGAATAATTTGGTACTTCGCTTTGAGATCCTTCAATATCAGGAGCATTTCCCTTTTCTTCTAAAATCTCTTTAGCAATTCTTATCGCTTCAGGTCTAAATTGATGTTCATTCTGGAGGATATGAAGCAGTTCGGCCTCACTTTTTTCTTCCATTTTTTTCCGAACAATTTCTGACATGGTTGGTTATTTGTAGAAGTGCACTAACATAATATTATCCGAACAAGGGGCTTGTTAGGGCGCGGCGGATAAGATCCGGTGATCGCCCCTCAAGCTCATGATTCGGTGTTTTTTGGATGTTATCCGTCTGCTTAGTCGTCTAAAGTCCCGGATAAAATTCTACAGGAATGTGCCGAATTCTCTTCAGAAAGGAAAATCAATTGTTTAGGCAGAAGAGGCAGTAGCCAACCCAAGTCATCCTGAGGGTGCCCCCGAAGGATCTGCAAAAGTAAGAAATAGCATCTACCCGAGAAGATGCTTCGGAAGTATCCTCAGCATGACCCGAAAAGAGAGGTTACCCTGGTCACTGGTCATTGGGATTTGGAGCCTGGTACTTAGAGTTTGAGCTCTTAATACAAAATCCGAGTCTTAATCGTATGCTTCACATTACGGATTTCTTCCAGCACCTGGTCGTCATACTCTTTGTCCACATCTAACACCACATAACCGATATGCTCATTGGTTTTCAAATACTGCCCCAGAATGTTGATGTCTGAATCGGACAGGCAGCGGTTAATTTCAGAAAGCACACCCGGCTTGTTCTCGTGGATGTGTAAAATACGATGCGCATTTTTTTGTACCGGCAGATTCAGTGGCGGCACGGAATGAGATCCCACCGTAGTTCCATTATCAATCAGGTTGATGAGTTTATTAGAAACATCGGACCCAATATTGTATTGAGCCTCAATGGTAGAACCGCCGATATGCGGGGTTAAAATAACGTTGGGTAAATTCTGCAATTCAGTGTGGAAAGATTCCCCCGATGATTCCGGCTCTTCAGGGTATACGTCAATACCAGCTCCGGAAATATGTCCCGATTCAATGGCCTCTTTCAAAGCTTTAATATCAACGACCGAACCACGGGATAGATTTAAAAGTACGCTGCCCTGTTTCATTTGTGAAAACCGTTCGGCATCCATCATCATGTCGGTGCTTGGTGTAGCCGGCACATGCAGAGTTACGATGTCTGATTTTTCGAGGAGCTCTTCCATGGTTTCAATTCGGGTGGCATTACCCATTGGGAGCTTCGGTTCTACATCATAATACAGTACATCAAACCCCATATTCTCAGCCAATACAGAGACCTGAGAGCCAATATGACCGTAGCCAATAATTCCCATTTTTTTGCCGCGTACCTCATAGCTTTCTTTAGCGTCTTTCAGCCAGGTGCCTTCGTGCGCTTTTTTATCACGGAGCGGGATGCGTCGCTTCAACATAATAGACTCGGCGATAACCAGCTCAGCCACAGAGCGCGTGTTTGAATAGGGAGAGTTGAAGACGGTGACGCCAGCTAACATGGCGGCTTCCAGATCAACCTGATTGGTTCCAATACAGAAACATCCAATGCCCTTAAGTTTTGGAGCATTTTTAATCACTTTCTCAGTCATCTGAGTCTTGGAGCGAATGCCAATCAGGTGTACATCCTGGATTTTTTCGAGGAGCTCATCTTCACTCCAGGCTTCATCCTGAGTTTCAACATTCAGGAATTGGTGATTTTTGAAATTTTCTTCTGCTTTGGGGTGAATTCCTTCCAACAAAAGGACTTTGATATTTTCTTTGGGATAAGAAAGATCTTCTTGGGATGATGACATAAAATTGTTTTGAGTGTAAGTGAGGTGTGGAATGTAAAAAAGATTTCTGTTTATATAAGGTTGAGTCTTGGAGAGATATAAAATAGTTGTGCAGTAATCTCTGTTTTCCTTTTTATCCATTTATTACAGAAGTTCAAAGAACCAAAACCATTCTAACTATCTAATTACAGACATGAACAACTCACGCCGCGATTTCCTCAAAAAAACAGCTTTAACAACCGGAGGAGTGTTTTTTGCAGCCGCAAATCCCTCACTTGTATTTGGGGCTGATGAGAAATTTGACTTCAAAATCTCGCTCGCAGAGTGGTCCCTGAATCAACAGATTTTTGGCGGTGAAATGACGAACCTTGATTTTCCGGAAGTAGCAAAAACCCGCTTCGGGATTGATGCGGTTGAGTATGTGAATCAGTTTTTTGCAGATAAAGCGAAGGATATGGATTACCTGAAAGAGCTGAACATGAGAGCCGAAGATCAGGGAGTTAGAAATCTTCTGATCATGGTAGATAACGAAGGCTTCGTGGCTGCAGCTGATGATAAAGAACGAAACGCGGCTGTAGATAATCACAAAAAATGGGTGGATGCAGCAAAATTTCTGGGCTGCCATGCAATCCGAATTAACTTGTTCGGTTCAATAGAAACGGAAGGGGATGTGGAGGCATGGAAGAGTGCTGGAGTTGATGGATTGGGTAAGCTGGCTGAGTATGGAAGTGAGCAGGAAATCAGTGTAATCGTTGAAAATCACGGAGGGCTGTCTTCTCATGCCGGCCATTTAGCAGATGTCCTCAAACAAGTTGACAGTAAGTGGGCGGGTTCATTGCCTGATTTTGGAAACTTCTGTATCAGCCATGGCGATAATGCCCGATGGGGAGATACATGCGTAGAAAAATATGATACCTATAAAGGAGTAAAAGAATTGATGCCCTTTGCCCATGGAGTGAGCGCCAAAACCTATGCCTTTGATGAAGACGGGAATGAATCCACACTTGATTATATGAGGCTGATGAAGATTGTGAAAGAATCGGGTTTCAATGGTGGGTACGTCGGTGTGGAGTATGAGGGAAGCTCGCTGCCAGCTAATGAAGGTATTATGGCGACTAAAGACTTATTGGTTAAAATCAGGGAAGAGTTGGGGTGATTGGTTCCGACGCAGAGCGTCTGAACCAGATTTAATGTTGATGTTCCGATCGCTTCAAAACCGTTTATAAAATACTGAAATCGGGTTGTGAAGGGCTAAAACCCTTCACTTGTTTACTGGAAGAGAGTGAGTATAATTATTTGTCTTCCGGTATGTAAGCGAGTCGTTTACGGCATCGCGGTGCTTTTATGTTAGTTGCTTTTCCTCACGATGCCCTTACTAATTACTACCGCCCCTGTACGCGCTTTCGTAGCTTCATGCTGGTTTTATACTGCTTGTTATCCCGGACAAGGTGGAGGCTCATCTCTTCGCCTTCAACGTATTCGCGCATCAAAGCCCAGGCATGCATCTCGCTGGTTACGCGCTCATCTCCAATTTGTACGATTACATCGCCCGGCATAATTCCGCATTCATAGGCCGGACCGCTTTTGTTAACCTCCGTCACAAAGAGCCCTAATACTCGTGGGATGCTTGGATACTGCATGATTAGCTGTCGGGTGACGGGCACAAACTTCATCCCTGGATCATATTCCAGGGAAACGGAGCCCGACTCTTTTAGCTGTCCAATAATTTTTTTGACCCTGTTACTGGGTATTGCAAATCCCAGACCTACAAATCCACCGCTGGTACCACCGGTATAAATAAAAGTATTTACTCCCATCACCTCGCCGTTACTGTTCACAAGAGGGCCGCCGGAATTACCGTGGTTAATGGCCGCATCGGTTTGAATCATTTCAACATAAACGCGTGGGTCCTTGGGGTCAGGCCTGAAGTCTCTTTCTTTGGCGCTAACCACTCCTACCGTTACTGAAGGCTGACCATCTGAAAAAAGCCCAAATGGATTCCCCATCGCGATCGTCCATTCGCCCACCATGATTTCATCAGAATCTGCGAAGTTTATGTAAGGGAAAGACTCGCGGTCTCCTTTAATTTTGAGCAAAGATAAGTCGGCAAGTTCATCCGATCCGAGCAGCTCGGCTTCATAAGTATTGCCATCAGAAAGGGCGATCATGATTGTTTTAGAATTCTTGCTGGCTACGTGTTCATTGGTTACAACCAATCCATCTTCACTAATAATAAATCCTGAACCTACACTCTTTACTTCTCTCTGAATGGGGACATCAAAATATCGGAAAAAGAAGGCATCAAACTCGCGGGTGTAGCCGCGCTGAAGTTCCGTAACCGTGATGCTTACAATAGCTGGCCCGGCCTTTTCAACAGCATTGGTAATTGCATTTCGGCGGCTGTCATCAACGGAAGCAGGCTGATTAGGTTGAGCTTTTAGCTGAGTATCCTGCTGAGCATTTGCAAAGGTGCCTACCGATGCTAATGGAGATGGCTTGAGAGCGGCTTGATCCTGATTAGCCGAGCATCCTGCAAAAAGAAGAGATATAAGTAGAATAGTAACGGTTCTGATCATAAACTAAATTAGCTGCGATTATTATTTCAGAATGAAATGTGTAGTTGCAAATGGAGTCGATTAACGGATTAATCGGGTAGTGATTGTCTGATTAATTACTAAAACTGAAATTAAAGCCGATGGTAAAGCCTAAAAAGAATGGTTCCCATATGCATCATCAAAACCGACGTTAATTTGTACTCTTTGCTGGTAAAGACCCTTTTGCGCTTTAGAACAATATATCCGAATAGCGGGGTTTTAGGAGGTATTTTCATCTTGTTTTTGATGAGCTGCTTTTCTGTCATCGCAAAAAGAGGTATGCCAATTTCAGCAGGTAGTCCTTCATCTTTAGACATACTCGGGAGAATCCCCTTATTGGAAGTGTACACATTGTTGACTAAATAAGGCCGTTTTTGGGTAAGTACGCGCTGGAATGTGTCTTCCCGCATCAGTTCCCTTGGGCCATACCTGCGGGGAAGCTGTGTTCCATTTGCCAGTAACATTTGAACGTTTCCGTCTTTAATGGTCCAAAATGAAAGGTGATCAGTATGAAGTTTATTGCCTAAGATCTTGCATAATTTCTGAGCGGTACTGACAAAGTCTCCGGATGAAAGCTCAAATAAAATCTGCTTAGTTATTTCCTTTTTATCGTAAACTAATTTTTCAGGAAGATCAGGGATGTCAACACTGGCTACAAACTTAGCGCGAATCCGATTGCGAACGGATTCCATATCTGAGTTGAAAAGGGATTTGTCAATGAAATCAGATGCACCCAGATCAAGAGCAATTTGTTCTTTTTCAACAGAGGGAAGGCTGGTCATAATCAGAACGGGAATATTACGCCGGTCGGCGTCTTCCATCAAAACCTGTAGAAATTCCAATCCTGACATGCCGGGCATATGAATATCGGTGAGAATAAAATGCACCTTATGTTCGCTGAGCATATCAATGCCCTCTTGTGCAGTTCCGGCCATTAGGATGTTGTACTCATCTCCCAAGAGCTTATTCAGCATGAGGTGCATCGGAGTATCGTCGTCGATGATCAGTAAATTATATTCGTGCTCCATGATGTATCTCTAAACAAATTATGATGCCTTATTATAGTAAAAAACTCGGAATTAGAACTATAATTGTTCTTGCCCTACGCTAATTACTTCTTCCATAGCTTTTTTAACCGGACCGGCATGCCAGGCTCCAGCTGCTTTTTTATGACCACCACCGTTAAAGCGGCGCGCCCACTTGTTTACATCTATATTGCTTTGTGAACGCAGGCTTAACTTCACCCGGTCGCCATCTTCACGAAATAGCACACAGGCTTTGACGCCTTCAATGCTCAGCGGATACTGCACAAAGCCTTCGGTGTCTTCGTTTGATGTCCCGGTTTGCTCAAACATTTCTTCAGTGATAGTGATGGTAGAAATTTGTCCATCTACGTGTAGTTCGATGGTTTCGAGCGCCATGCTGAGCAGCTTCAATTGCTTTAACGGACGAGAACTGTAAATCTTCTCCGTTATTACATTTGGGGTAAAACCACCTCGTTTCAGCAAATCAGCACCGGCACTTAGCGTTCCCGGTTTCACGCTGTCAAATTGGAATGAACCAGTATCGGTTACCAGTCCCAGATACATCGCTTTGGCTGCGTGCTCATCAATTTGATCAGGATCATGCTCGCTGTAGAGTTTATGAACAAGTTCACAGGTGGAAGAAGCACTCACCTCCGAAACAAACTCCTCAAAAATATTATCAGGGTCGGGGTGGTGGTCAATCATATAAATAGGCTTCCCCAATTCCGATAGGTACTCAGCAGTTTCACCAAAACGGTGTAAAGCATTTCCATCTACAACCACAAAGGCATCGAAATCAGTGAGATGATTTTTAGCAGGTTTTATGATGGGGAAAAAATTGAGCAACCACTCCATGTTTTGAGGGATGGAGTCTTCATTAAAAGCAGTAGTATCAATCCCGTTTTTCTGCAGCCATAAGCTAAGTGCAACCTGAGACCCAAGGCAGTCCCCATCGGGACGAACGTGAGAGAAAACAGCTACTTTTTGATGTTTCTGAATTTTTGAAATAAAGTTTTTAAACATATTTGTTTCCATAGGCTCAAAAATAGGCGAACATTGACACAAATCCATTTATTTTACAGTGAAATAATAGTCAGCTTAATACACACACATGCACGCAGTTATAGTTAGTAACGGATTTCCGCCGGGCAAAGAATTATTGAAAGAAGAACTGAAGTCAGTGAAAATCATAATTGGTGCGGATGGAGGTGGGAATACCTTGATCAAAAATAAGGTGAAACCGGATGTGGTAATTGGCGATTTAGACAGTTTTGTAAAGCCGGAAACGGTTGACTTTGAAATCATCAAAGATCCTGATCAGGAAACTAATGACTTGGAGAAAGCACTTTCATTAGCACTGAAAAGAGGGGCCAAAACCTGTGTGGTGTTAGGCGCTTTTGGTAAGCGGATGGATCACTCTTTGAAAAACCTGTCTGTTCTCAGTCAATTTCACCCCAAATTTGAAAACCTGATGTTTGTGGATGAGAGTCTGACCGCTCAAATGGTGACTTCAACTTTTAAAGCTGAGCGGCCAATTGGCAGTATCGTTTCATTATTTCCATTATCAGGAAAAGTAAGTGGGGTTACTACAAAGGGATTGAAGTTTCAGCTAAACGGGGAAGCATTAGAAAACGGAAAACGGGATGGGACTTCTAATGAAAATAATGAACGAGAATTTTCTATAGAAATTGAAGAAGGAGAGCTAGCTGTTTTTCTGGAGAATACGGTAGAGTAGAAGCCATCCTGAGCAGACTTGTGCTGGGTCTAAAGAAAGAAGGTGTTGGAGTTTGTCTTAGCTCGGGGAGATTCTTCGGGAGTACCCTCAGACTGACATTAACTCTCAGCTACTTTTTCCATCGACTTCTTCCAGGCGAGGTATCCTGCAAAAGCTAAGCCAGTAAAAATAAGGAACTGGAAACTGGTGAGAACCAATCCTTTGTAGAAATAAAGAGGCACGGAAATAATATCGGTGATGATCCAGGCAACCCAGTTTTCGATTTTCTTCCGAGCCATCAGCCACATTCCGGCTATAGCAAAACTGGTAGTGGTAGAATCCCAGAAAGGCACATCGCTATCGGTAAAGTTAGTAAGCACAAAATACAGGATGGCAAAGGAGCCCAATAACAGAGCAGCGGTAATCAGGTTTTCTTTTTGGTTGTTGATAGTCACCCGAACCTGTTCCCGATCTTTACTTTTGGGATGAAGCCAGAAGTACCAGCCATACACACTCATCACGAAGTAATAGAAATTGACGCCCATATCAGCATAGAGTTTATACTGAAAGGCGAGGTACACATAAATCAATACACTGATGATTCCTGTGGGATAAACCAGAATGTTCTCTTTCATGGAAAACCAAACGCTCATCAAACCGGTAGCCACGGCAATCCACTCCAAAGTGGTGGTTTGGATGATGCCGTTTATAATACCTTCGATGATGTATTCCATGGATATGAGTTAAGTGAGCGGCAAAAATAGAAAAATTCCGTAAGGAATGATGACGAATATGTTCTTACTTGAAAAGAATAAAAACTGAAAGCCAACTTTTGTGAGGACCCCAGAATGAATGACTTAAGGGCTGATAAATAGAAACCAATCAAGGTCATCCAGAGCATATTTGCGAAGGATCTACATGAGTGTGAAATAGAATTGAAGCGGGAATAGGCTTGGGAAGATTCTTCGCAAATATGCTCAGAATGACTTTATTCACTACCGCCCTTTCAATACACCTGAAAGGTTTAGTTTATGAATAGGAATGAGATAAGAGGAAAGCATTTCGTCTTTGTGGATGCCCAGTTCTCCAGTTCCCCGAAAATCGACCATGCAAATTTTTTCTGCAGTTTGAACCACTTCGCCAATCCCATAAAACTCTGGGCTGGGACCGTAATAAACCAGATCGCCGGTGCGAAGCGTATTTTTTGCACGGCGGTGATAGGGTAGAATCACCGGGAGGAGATCAAGTCGGTATGAAAGTCTTCGTTTTTTTGTACTGCCCATCAGTATTACTTCTTCTGATGAATATTAATTTTTCGTTTTGAATCTGAAAGGTGCGAAATCTCAATCCAGATTGCCTCTTCAGGAATCAGGCCTTCAATTCTTTTCGGCCATTCGACTAAACAAACGCCATCACCGTAAAAGTATTCTTCAGCTCCAATTTCCAGAGCTTCCTGTTCGTGCTTCAGTCGATAACAATCAAAGTGATACACGGGAAGTTCCCCGGAATATTCATGGATCAAAGTATAGGTAGGTGAGCTGACTTTTTCAGGATTAATCCCAAAATAAGAAGCAACGCCTTTAACGAAGTGCGTTTTACCGGCCCCTAAATCACCATCCAGGCATACAACATCCCCTGCTTCAAGCTGTTTGCCAAACTCAAAACCAACACGAATGGTTTCTTCCACGGATGTACTCTCAGTTGACTGCACGCTACTTAGGTTTTAGAGTGGCTACCGGTAAAATCATCTCTTCCATCGAAGCACCACCATGCTGAAAAGTATCACGGTACCGGTTTTGGTATTTATGGTAGTTGGTTGGATACACAAAGTAGTAGTCTTCACGGGCAATCATATAGTTATTGACGGATCCGACTTTGGGAAGGCGATACTGCTCAGGGTCGTCCATGAAAATTACAGAATCAGCTTCATCAGCCTTTAAGTTGCGGCCATATTTGTAGCGAAGATTAGTGGCGGTGTCCTTATCACCATAAACCTTAGTGTCGCGCAAAGCACGAACCGAGCCGTGGTCGGTAGTGATGATTAGAGTAACATCTTCTTTTGCCAATCCTTTGAACATTTGCAGCAGAGAAGAGTGCTGAAACCAAGCTTCCGTAACGGCCCGGAAAGCGGAAACATCGGGTGCCAGTTCTTTAATAACATCAGAATCTGAGCGGGAGTGGACCAGCGTATCTACAAAATTAAACACAAAGGCTGCCAGTTTAGATTGAGCATAACTGCCAATTTTATCGGCAACTTTTCGGCCGGCATCGGCATTCAGTATTTTTTCATATTTGAAATTAATGTCAATACCATCTCGATTCAGTTGTTTTTGAAGCAGCTCTTCTTCGTGGCGGTTCAGTGAAGACTCGTCCTGACCCTGTTGCCATAGTTCCGGATACATGCGCTCTATATCAGCCGGATATAGTCCTGAGAAAATAGCATTTCGGGAATAAGGCGTTGCGGTAGGTAAAATAGAATAGTAGAAATCCGTATCGATTGAGAAGTACTTCGATAGCACCGGCTCAAAAACGAGCCATTGATCGTACCGCATACAATCAACGAGAAAGAACATCACTTTTTCATCCTTCTCTAAACGAGGGTTCACATACTTCTTGAAAATTTCATGCGATAATAAAGGCCGGCTGTCATCCTTTTGAACCCAGTCTTTATATTCCTGATTCAGAAACTTTCCAAATTCCTTATTTGCCTGCTGAAACTGATCGTCGAGGACCTGAACCAAGCCTTCATCACTATCACCCAGATCAATTTGCCAGTTGGTAAGCTCTTTATAAATATCTATCCATTCTTTCCAGTGCGTTCCGGGGTGAATGCGAGACGAAAGCTCATTGAACTGCTTAAGATATGTTTGGGCAGATTTCTCAGATTGAAGTCGGCTTCGCTCAAGCAGCCTCTTTGTAGTGAGTAAAATCTGGTTCGGATTTACCGGCTTGATGAGATAATCAGAGATCTTACCTCCAATGGCATCTTCCATGATCGATTCCTCCTCACTCTTGGTAATCATAACCACCGGCATAGAAGGCTGAATGGCTTTGATTTTCTCGAGGGTTTCCAGTCCGCCCATACCCGGCATCTGCTCATCCAAATACACGATATCGAATGGTTCGGAGGATATCATACTGACGGCATCATCCCCGTTAGATACCGGTGTGATTTCAAATCCTTTTTTTTCTAAAAATATAATATGTGATTGCAGGTGATCGATTTCATCATCTGCCCAAAGTATTTTTGGCATGAAGTTCTTTAATTTTATTGCCTCTAAAACACTAAAAGATAAGTTCGTTTAGGTTCTTCAACAATTTGTGATTTAGGGGCTTTTTAATTCTATTTGCCGAGAGTTATAAATGGCCGGATATTTTCTAGCCTTTTTTCGCCAATGCCTTTTACGTTAACGAGTTCATCTATGGAATCAAAACCGCCATTTGCTTCTCTGTATTCAATAATTCGCTGAGCATAGGCTTCGCCAATTCCGTCTAATGTCTGTAGCTCTGAACTGGTTGCTGTATTTATATTAATCTTTTCGGTTGAAGCCGGAATTTGTTCTTTTGTTTCTGTGGAACTGGTTTCATAATTATCAGACGGAGAAGTAGATTCACTAACAACTTGGGGAGGATTATATTTTGCATCGAGTTCCTTTTGTTCTTCCCGAAGCAGCTGACTTCTTTTATTAAATTCGGCAGAAATAGCATCGTACTTTTGCTGGCTGTAATTATAGGTTTTTGAAATGAAGAAGTTCGAGATCAGGAGAATAGAAATCAGCACCAGTAAGGCAACCACCGAGATGCGTTCGGTGCGGGAGATCTGGAGGCGATCAATCCAGAAGAATGCTTTACGTTTCAGGTCATTAAATTTCATGTACCTAATATGGTTTAGGAGCCGGAAAAACTCAACTTCGAATCTTTCCTTGTTTCCTAATGAGGGAAGTGAGAAGTTTGGCAAAATTTAAGCTATGTCAGAAAACCACACATTCAAATATCAGGATCAGGAAATTGCCTACGAAAAAGCCGGCAATGGGAAGCCATTAGTAATACTGCACGGCTGGGGAAGCAGTAAGCGAGCAATGATGCCGGTCGCCCAAAACCTTGCTCAACTTAGAACGAGCTATGTGATAGACCTTCCCGGTTTTGGAGATTCGCCAGAACCTTCCGGGGCTTGGGCCATTGATGATTATGCGGACGCTATTCAGGCTTTTATAGAATCCTTAGAAGAGGATAAAGTTGACCTGCTGGTGCACTCATTCGGCGGACGAATTATGCTGAAGCTGTGTGCCAGAGAGTTTGGGAAATCTCATGTCGATAAGGTCCTGATTACGGGTGGAGCAGGCATGAAGCCAAAGCGCTCATTAAAATTCTATATCAGGAAATACACAGCCAAAATTCTGAAAGCACCTTTTATGATTTTACCCGGATCACTCCGAGCCAAAGCGCTGGGATGGTTGCGGACTACAGCCGTCTGGAAAAGCTTGGGCTCAAGCGACTACAGTAAACTGTCGGGGGTTATGAGAGAAACTTTCGTGAAGTCAGTGACGGAATATTTAGAATCTTCACTTCCAAATATTCCGCATGAAGTGCTTTTACTTTGGGGAAGAAATGATGATGCAACTCCTGTATATCAGGGACAGCGAATTGAAAAAGGAATTAATAATGCCGCACTGGTCATTATCGAAGATGCCGGTCACTATGCCTTTCTCGATAAGCCCAAGCAGTTTGCGAGGATAGCAGAAGCTTTTTTTAAGGGTTAAAGTAGATGTAAGATATTAGATGATAGATGTGAGGTTATTTATCTAATATCTTACGTTTAGAATCTCACTTCTATCAAGAAAATACTTCACCCCAAGCTCTTCTATTTCCAGTCCGGCATTGAGTAAGCTGATTCCTGCTTTCTGAGCCTTCCTGCTGCTTTTATCACCATTAATCCCATAAATAGGATCATCGATGATAGGATAGCCCCATTGTTCGAGATGTAATCGTATCTGATGCGTACGGCCTGTTTTTGGGGAGCATTTAATTAAGGTAGATTTCCCTGACCGCTCTACAACTTCAAAATGCGTGATGGCTTCTTTAGCCTGATTAAGCCCAAGCTTACTTTCAAAGACAAATCCATTTTTTCTTCGAATGGGAGAGTCGATGGTGATTACATTCTCTTTTGGATTTCCAGAGATGTGAGCGAAGTAGGTTTTTTTGACTTTAGATTCACTAAAGGCAATCATCGCCTGTTGAGCAAAGGCTTTATTGCGAGCTAAGAGTACGAGCCCTGAAGTTACAGCATCAAGCCGGTGAACAATTCGTAAGTTCTCGAATCCCTGCTCTTCCAGAATAGCCGTCAGCGAGTTTTTGTTATACCGGCCACCGGGATGCATCGGCAATGGAGCGGGTTTAAATACAATGAGGTAATCATCGGTTTGCTCCAATACTTCAACTTCATCGGGAACGGAAGGCTCCACGACTTTAGGGTTATGATGATAGACTTGATCGTGTTTAGAAAGAATGTAATTTGAATCTGCTTCACTTCCATTCACCCCAACAAGCCCGGCCTTTATTTTAGACTCCCAAACCTTTGCACCGTGAAATGGAAATCGGGTGGTCATTAATTCGAGCAGAGGTTTCCCATTGAACTCCGATTTCACCGTAAACCGATACGTAATAGGATAAGGCTCTACAATCCGAACTTTACGACTGTGCAGCTTGCTGTTGCTCAAGGTCTCTCTCTTTGAAGTCTTCACCGAAATAATTATACCATTTTCTAAATGGCTTAAATGCATTTTCCGGATCAAAAGGGCGTTTGTATTCGCTTTGGCGACACTCCTCGCTACAGCACCCGTCCATTTTATGAGCACCCTCTTCCGAGCAGACAAACAGCTTATTACACTCCATATTCGCACAGTTTATGTAGGTATCAGCCGGTTTTCCGGTGATTTCACACCGGGCGATAGGCTCCAAATCTTTTGGGTTTACAGGCACCACCAGGCGATCATCAAACACAAAGCATTTGCCTTCAAAGTGTTTTCCGCCTTCTTCCTTGGCATACTTTAGAATTCCGCCGTGCAGTTGATTTACATCATCCCAGCCGCCTTCCTTCATCAAAACAGAAAACTTCTCACAGCGAATTCCGCCGGTGCAGTACATCAATACTTTTTTGTCTTTGGGAATGTTGGCTTCTTCCAGCCACTCAGGAAAGTCGTAGAAGTTATCAAGGTCCGGGGTGAGTGCGCCTTTGAAATGTCCGATCTTGGATTCATAATTGTTTCGAACGTCAATCATCACGTAATCATCCTGAGATTCCATCACGTTACGCCATTCATCAGGAGCCAGGTAATTACCGCCGTTCTCCGGGTTGACGTCATCGACGTGCAGGGCTACAATTTCATCACGGGTCTTGCAGATCAGCTTAGCAAAGGGGATGTAGTCGCTTTCTTCCTGTTTAAATTCGGTGTCATCAAAACCGGGTAAAGACCACAGGTAGTTTTTGTATTCTTCAATTTGCTGGTCAGTTCCACCGGCAGTTCCGTTAATTCCTTCATCAGAAATATAGATTCTTCCCTTCAACCCAATTTCTTTGCAAAAGCTTTTGTGTGCTTTGCAAAAACGATCGGGATCTTCAATCGGTTCAAAGTTGTAATAAAGTATTACTTGATACATTTTTTCTCTTAAATTATAAGAACTGTATAGCTACAGCGTTCATCATTTGCGAACCCCAAAGTTAAGCAAAATCCAAACAATGCATAAGTCCCAGTATCAATTTATAAAAGCTATAGCAGGTGCTCTTTTGGTTGTACTTGCTTTGCCTTTTACTTCGTTTGGGCAGGTTGGGGTTACAGGCTCTCAGCTCCATAAGATACAGGAGTCTTTTTTGCAGGGTGAAATTGACGTTGAAACGGCGGCATTGGAGCAGGTTCGGCTGTTATATGCTACTGGAGGTTTGGGAGAGCAAAGCAAGGTTCTGCATAAATGTGCAACTCCAGCAACGATGTTTGTTTATAACTTCAGGGACCAGATTTCATCATCCGCTCTTGCCAAGATTGAAGCGTATCAAAATCCACCACGTTCAGCGAGTAAAAGCCTTACTACACAAACCTATATATCTCCATCGGGTAAATTCGAAATAGAATATGAGACTTCAGGTCCTGACTCTGTTTCTGTCGTAGATGATGATGAAAACGGCGTTCCTGATTATGTGGATTTAGTGGCCGAATCAGCAGACTCAAGTTACCGGCACGAAGTACTGAGGCTTGGCTTTAAAGACCCTATACCTGCAGGCTCTACATACCGGATAGTATTGGAAAACTTGTCATTTTATGGTGAGACAAGAACTACAGGCAGTTTTCCTCAGACCTACATTAGATTGGAGAACGACTTTAAGAATTTTCCGGAAAACTCACATCCTGAAGGTGATGAAGTTGGTGCGGTTTACGTGACGGTAGCTCACGAATTTAAGCATGCCATTCAGTATGCCCAGAACAGATGGGCGGCCCCGTCAGGTGCTTTGAACTGGGCTGAAATGGATGCGACTCTTTTTGAGGAAGTCGTTTATGATGATGTGAATGACTACTACAATTACATTAAAACAGGCTTTGGGGCATCAACTCCCTACAGCTCTTCTATCTTTTTTGCCCCGCAGAACGGTACTCCCGGCGCCTATTACCATGTGAGCTGGATGATCTTTTACTCAGAAGTTTTTGGGGATGATATTTGGCAAGAAGTGTGGGCTTTAATTGAAGAAGATAATTTTTTAAGTATTGATGATGCCCTACGTCAAGTACTGCCCGGACGAGGAACTGATTTTCCAATCACTTTTGTGCAAAACCACCTGTGGCATTTTGCGTCGGGATCAAGAATTGGGCTAGATGATTATGGATTTGCTGAAAAAAGTGAATATCCATTTTCTAATGTGGACACGATGTTTAATACTGTTCCCCTTCAGAAAAAAGAGGTGAATACCATTCGGCCATTAGCAGCTCGCTACTTTGAGGTTTATCCAAGCTCTGGAGATAATGGTATGATTGATATTGCAGTCGACTTTGATAGCAGCCAGGTTGGGTTGGGGCTTCTTTTTTATATGAAAGATGGCGAGATGAAAGAACGGGTTGCCACCGGGGAAGGGAAAAGCCAATTGTACGTACCTACCGATATTGCCTGGGAGAATATTGACCGGCTGGGCGTTGTGATAGCAAACTATAGCGGCGAAACTTCAACACGTAGTCTGGCTTTGGCGATGGGGAAAAACGGCAATGCAATAACTGTTCGTGATCCTGAGTATGCAGACCTTCCAAAGTCATTTAGGGTGTATCAGAATTACCCCAATCCCTTTAACCCAACAACAAATATTGATTTTGAATTACCACGCTCAGCCTTTGTTGAACTCGACGTTTATGACATTACAGGACGGAAGGTTCAGGAGTTAACGAGTCGGTTTTATCAGCTTGGTTCATATTCAATTCCCTTCAATGCACAAGGGCTAAGCTCAGGAATATACTTTTACAGGTTTCAAATTGATGATGCCATCTTCACAAAAAAAATGACGCTGGTTAAATAAGTGTTTATGTATTTACGTGGACGAGATCAGGTTAAAAATACCTCAACACATAAACACCTAAACACTTGAGCTCGTTACGCTCACTTGGCAGGTGAGATTTTCCCAATAACTTCACCAAAACCAACTCGGAAGTTGTCTCCTTGAGCAAAGCCGGTCATCGTAACTTCATCTCCATCTTCAAGGAAAGTTCTTGTTTCGCCTGAAGGCAATGTAATAGGCTTGGTTCCTTTCCAGGCTAATTCCAGCATGCTTCCATAGCTGTCTTCGGTAGGGCCGCTGATGGTGCCCGAGGCATAGAGGCCGCCCGGTCGTACATTACACCCTGCAGCGGTTTGATGGGCAAGCTGTTGAGCTATGGTCCAGTAGAGATGGCGGAAGTTGGAGGAGCAGAGTTTGTAAGGTTCAGAAAGCTTTTCGGTTTTAAGGAAGACCTCAAGTTCAATATCAAAAGTCGTACGTTGTTTTTGATTGAGGTATTCTAAAGGGGTTGGATCTTGTGGGGTTGATGGAAACCGAAAAGGTTCGAGTGCATCTAAAGTAACGATCCATGGAGAAATAGAAGTAGCCCAGCTTTTGGCTAAAAAAGGGCCAAGTGGTTGGTACTCCCATTTCTGGATATCGCGGGCGCTCCAGTCGTTTACGAGAACCATTCCGAAGATATGATCTTCAGCTTCGTCAACGGAAATTGATTCTCCAAGCTTATTGCCCGGGCCGGTTAAGAACCCAACCTCTAACTCAAAATCCAGATTCTTTGAAGGTTCGAAAGCAGGCTGGACTGCATCTTTTTTTAGAATCTGTCCTTTTGGGCGGTGGACTTCAGTGCCACTCAATACAATAGAACTGGTCCTTCCATGATAGCCAATCGGAAGGTGTTTCCAGTTCGGAAGCAGGGCATTTTCAGGATCTCGAAACATAGATCCAACATTTTTGGCATGTTGCTCGGAAGAGTAGAAATCGGTGTAATCTTCAATTTGTACCGGCATTACCATCTCGATGTCTTCTCTTAGTTTGAAAACCAGATCTCGAAGTCCTGCATCATCGCGCAGTTTGGGATTATCATTGGATAATAGGGATTGGAGTGTTTTTCGTGCTTCTTGCCAGACAGGTTTGCCCAGGCTCATAAAATAATTAAGTGTTGAGTCCTGAAAAACAAGCTGGTTGTTTAGAAGAGGTCCGTCAAAAAGCTCATGTTCATCCAGCACGTAAAGATCTATGATGTACTCACCAATTGCTGAGCAAAGGTGTATATCACCGTGTTCTGTCCGGTAGGCTCCATAGGGGAGGTTTTGTATGGGGAAATTGGAATCAGGGTGAACATCAATAAAAGAAGTAAGCATCATTATGTGGGTTCAGGCCGGTTAGATATTGATGGATGATAAGCATCCTCATCAAACAGTGAAATCGTTAAAGAGCAAAGATTTACAAAAATCTGCTGATAATTGCTTATTTGCCCGTTTTAGCATTTCTTCTTGGTTAGTTGGTATTAATATTATTAGGTGTTGGTATGACGAAAACGGAGGTACTGAAAAGTTTAGCTGAAGAGCTTGATTTAACCCAGGCAGAGGCAGAAGAACTCTATGATTCTTTTGTGGATAGCCTGACTCTTCTTCTGGCAAATGGCAAGGGTTTTACCCTGCCGGGATTGGGTAGTTTTAAACCTGAAATTCGTGAGGAACATAAATCTTATAACCCTCATTACGAACAAATGATGCGCATTCCTAAGAAACAGGTTGTGCATTATACCCAGAGCACCACGCTTCGTGACCAAATAAATGAGGGTGAAAATGAGTAATAAAGTCACCTATGCCGAGATTATAGAAGCCTTATCGCGGGAAACCGATTTCAGCAAGCAAAAAAGTGAAGCCTTTTCTAAAGCCTTAATCGGTTTGGTTAAAAAAGCGCTGGAGGATACAGGGAAAGCATCCATCACTAACTTTGGAAGCTTTAAGGTAAAAAGAGTAGCCGAACGGCAGGGTCAAAATCCCCAAACGGGAGAGCCTATAACGATACCGGCGCACAATCGGGTATCATTCACTCCATACAAGGCATTAAAAGAAAAGGTGAATGCGAAATATGCTCACCTCGAAACGGAGCTTTTGGGTGAAAAAGAAGAGAAGGAGGAGAAGCAGGAACCGGAAATCGTAAGCAATGAACCTGAGCAAAAAGAGGAACAGCCTGAGGAAAAGGTAGCAGAAACGATTTTCCAATTTGATGAAGCAGCTTCTGATAAAGAGGATGAAAAAGAGACCGATAATGACATAAAAGATAATCCTTTTGCCTTTGATGAGCCTGAAGAGGAGCCGGATTCGCCAGATGACCCTGAGCCAGAGGAAAAGATTGAATTTGAAGAGGAGACAGAGGAACCCGTTGTTGAGGAAGAAAAAGGTAGCAACATGGTTTTAATCATGGCTATTGCTGCAATTTTTGCAATTGCGATGGTTTCAATCTGGTGGTTCTTTTTACGGACAGAGCCTGCTACTTACACTCCACAGCAAGCCGCGGTTGAGCAGCCCGTGAACCCTCAACCCGCTACTAACAACGAAAGCAATAATCTGGAGAAGGTAGAATCGGGAGCTGAACAGGGAGCTGCGGTTAATCCAGAAAGCACCATGGAGACTGAAATGGTTGAGACAGGTCAGGAATCTATACAGCCGGTTTCACAGCCTGAAACGGAGTCCATGTCTAATATTTATGAGGTCAACCAAAACGAATGGTTCTGGGTGATTGCGGAGAAGGTTTATGGCATGTCGAGGTTCTGGCCACTTATCTATCAGGAGAATTTTTCTTTAGAAACACATCCCGACTCATTGGCCAATAGAGTGAAGTTAAGAGTTCCGGAACTTGAAGGGACAGCTGAAAACCCAACCCCAAGTGATTATCAGCGACTTGCTGAAGCAACTGCACTTGTTGCAGAAGCTTATGAAAAATTTGGGCGGACAGATAAAGCTGAAGAGTATGCGCGGTTTGCTAAAAAGTGGGAGCGGTTGGGGACAGAGTAGTTTTAAAACTAGATTGTTATTAAATCGAGGAGAATGGAGTCGGCTATTTTAAGCCCTTCAGTAGTTAGCTGAATACGCTGACCAAGTTCTGCCTTTCCATTTTTCTGAAGCTTTTCCAGATAAGACTTCTGCTGGTTGCTTAGGCTAAACTGATAGTTTGTTTTCAGCGAATCCACATCAAGCCCCTTTTTGGTTCTAAGGCCAAGCATAAGACGCTCTTCCGCAAGGTCAGAAAGGTTAAGTGTTTCAAGTTCATGGGGGTTTCTCCAGCCTTCATTCAGGTAGTTTTTTAGATTGCCCTCATTACTCCACCGTTGAGCTGTTCTTTTATCCTCATTCCACCAAAATGAATGAGCTCCGGGACCCAAACCCAGATAATTTTCATGGCGCCAGTAATTGGAATTATGAACAGCCTCACTGCCCGGCCGCGCATAATTGCTAACCTCATACTGATAAATACCGGCCTCACCAAGCTTATCGACCACTAAATCAAAATGATCTGAAACGGTATCATCCTTTGGAGGGATGAGGCGGCCAAGTTTAACCTGTTTACCCAGTCGGGTTTGAGGCTCAATGGTCAAGGAATAAGCCGAAACATGAGGAGGGTTAAATTGAAGAATGGTTTCAATGTCCTGTTGTAAGATATCGAGTGATTGCCCCGGGTTTCCATAGATTAAATCAACCGTAAAAACCTTGAAAGCAGAATCTCTTAACATCTCAAGGCATTGCAGCGCTTCTTCTGATGTATGGGCTCGATTCATAAACTTCAGGAGATCGGGATTGAACGACTGAACGCCCATGCTTGCACGGTTAATGCCAGCGGACTTCAGCCCAGCCAAATAATCTCTGCTTACATCATCCGGATTGATTTCGAGGGTGATTTCTTCCAGCCCTACATTGAAAACAGAATGGATAGCTTCAAGAATAGATTCCACTTGTTGCGGGCTGAGAAGAGAAGGAGTTCCGCCACCAAAATAGATGGTGCGAACGGGTTCATGTGTAAATCGGGTATCTTTTTTGGCCTGAATTTCTTTAATCAGCTCATCCACAAAGTCCTGTTTCTGCTGATGCCGGGTCACGAAATAGAAATCGCAGTACGAGCAGGCTTGTTTACAGAAAGGAATGTGGATATAGATGCCGCTCATGGGGAATTTTGAATTATAAATTATGGATTTTGAACTAAATTCATTCAAAATCCATGATTCAGCATTGCCAATTACTTCGAGTAGAAAGGATTGTCGTCGTAAGTATCTTTTTGTTGATACGCTCGGGAATATTTGATGTAGTTAGTGGCGTATTTAGGAATGGAAGCTATTTCTTCTTCAGTAAGCTTTCTGGTTTTTTTGGCCGGAGAACCCATATACATAAAGCCACTTTCGAGGGTTTTTCCGGGAGGCACCAGTGACCCGGCTGCGATAATGACATCCGATTCAATGACCGCTTCATCTAAAATAGTCGCATTGATTCCAACAAGTACACGATCTTTGATGGTGCAACCATGCACAACGGCTCCGTGTCCAACCGTCACCTTCTCACCGATTATAGTAGGCCCGGTTTGGTTCATAACGTGAATACACACATTGTCCTGAATATTACTTTGGTCACCAATTTGAATGTAATTCACATCCCCGCGAATAGTTGTATTAAACCAAACGCTGCATTCTTTGCCAAGGGTTACATCACCAATTATATCTGCACTTGGAGCCACAAAAGCAGTCTCATCAAATTGAGGGGAGCGTTTCAGGAATTCGTAAATCATAAAGCCTTTAAATAATGTTGAGTTCTAATGCTCCCAAAAATAGACAATTTATTGGCAAAGGTCTTACTCGCTAAAACAATCCTTCGCTCTTCAGGCTTACGAACTTATAACCCGCTATAATCACATGATCATCAACCGGAATAGAAAGTAACTTACCGCATTCAGAAAGTCGTTTGGTGAGTTGTATATCTGCGGTTGAGGCTTTGTCGTTACCGGAAGGGTGGTTGTGGATGAGGATGATGGAGTTGGCCTCGTTGAGGACGGCCTGCCGCATGACTTCCGCCGGATCAACAATAGTTGCTGTTTTGCCACCGCTGCTTATGCGCTGAAAGCCTGTAAGTATCTTGGCGTTATTCAAAAAGGCGACGAGAAAGGTTTCTTTATTTAGGTGCCGGAGCTTCGGGGCAAAATAGGCATTTACATCTTCCGGCGAAGTAATCTGAATTTCTTCGCCCAGGTTTGCGACCTGAATTCGTCGGGCTAATTCGAATGCAGCCTCTAACGTGATGGCCTTCACCTTAGCAATACCGGGAATCACTTTTAGGGCTTGCCAGTCTCTCCGAACGAGATTATGTAATCCATCAAACTGAGTCAGTAATGCTTTTGCTGTTTCAATAACATTTAGCTTTTTGGTGCCGGTGCGGATCAGGATGGCGAGTAGTTCGGAGTCGGAAAGGGAATCGGCGCCGTAGCGCATGAGCTTCTCACGGGGTTGTTCATCCGGCTGCATGTCTTTAACCGTCCGGCTGTGGAAGTGTTCGATGGAAAAGGATTCTTCATGTGTCATGGTGCTCTGCTTGTTTTTCTTTAGTCAGAGCGGTTTAAAAAGAATTCCTTACAGATTTTTTTGAGAAAGGTTGATTTCAGAAGCTGTCATCTCGCGGCGAATGCCCGAGATCTGGATGTTTGATTAAGGAAAACTATTATGGCCGTTGGAGATATCCAGATTCCTGCCTTCGCAGGAATGACAACTTATTCTATAAAAATCCCCAACAGTTAAAAGAGCAATATGCCAATTACCTCAACATTCTTTGTTCAATGTTGAGTGTTCAGCGTTCACCCACTTCCGCCCATAAGGGGTTCGTTGAAGGCACGGATGCTGGAGTTGGGCAGTCCTTCCGGATAGGAATCTTTCACCATTTGAAGGGCTTCGATTACCATTTCCAGATGCATCTCTTTAGAGTTTTGGTAAAAGGACTGTGCTGCACCTGATAGCTTAGGTTTGCCGTGAAGTGGTTTATCACTCACGCAAAGAAGAGTAGCATGAGGAATACGATATCGGAACCCATTAGTAGCCACTGTCGAAGATTCCATATCAATTGCGACGCTTCGGCTCATGTGAATTTCCTCTACCGACTTCGCTTTAGAAAACTCCCAGTTTCGGTTGGCGGTAGTATATACGGTTCCAATTCGGTGCTCCATCTCATGCTGATCGAGCACTTCTTTTAGATATCGGTTGAGCACGTAGTTTGGGGAAATGGGAATGCCGATTGGGAACAAGTCGTCCAGCACTTTATCAGCGCGGTAGTACCCGTTGGCTAGAACAAAGTCACCTATCCCCTGGTGGTTTCGAAGTCCGCCACAGTGACCAACCATAACCATGGCATCCGGTCGGAGTACTCCAACATGATCGGTAATGGTTTTTGCATTGGAAGGTCCAACTCCGATGTTAATGAGAGTAAGTCCGGAGTTGTTGTCCATTTTGTGATGATAAGCTGGCATCTGAACACCGGCTCGGGCTGGCTTTACGCAATCCGGAAATTTGTCCAGAAATACTTCCACGTGCATGTCATAGTTAGTGAAAAGAATATATCGCTGGAAATCTTCAGGCTTGGTTCCGGTGTAATGTTCAAGTCGGTCGAGCGAAATGTCAATGCGTTCAGCCCGAAATAGAAAGAGTTTTTTTTGGGTGATGTCCCAGTCATTTTCATCCAGGTTATCAAATAAATCTGGATTGTTTAATGGGAGTACATCGCGGGAAGGCTTTACAAAAACCGTGGCTCCGTTTGTCACCAGTCGCTCAATTTCACGCTTTAAATACCAGCGGTAAGCTTTGGGTTGAGCAAGTTCGCCGTCAATAATAGGGTTGTGTTGACTCCAGGTACGTTCAACAATCATCTTGGGGTATTGGCCAGAATCGTAAATTTCCTCCATCAAATCGCACGCTTTATCGATAGCTTTTTTAAGTTCTGCCTCCGTGGAAAACTGATCTTTAACCAATTTGAGCGTGTCTGACATATGAGTAGCAGTGATTTTTCATTTACAATTGAACCGTGGGTTACCACAGATGAAGAGGTCAAATATACGACGAATATATTCAAACTTTTAAGTCGGGATATGAAGATTAAGTCGGAAGATCACAAAGCTACTTTCTCCATTATAGAAGCTCCTGACTGGATAAATGTAATTCCGTTAACCGAAGAAAATGAAATTGTACTGGTAGAGCAGTATCGCTATGGAATTGAGGAGCCTACCTTAGAGCTTCCCGGAGGGATGATTGATCTGGGTGAAAGCCCGCTTGAAACCTGTAAACGGGAGCTGCTTGAAGAAACCGGTTATGCCGGCGATGAATTTGTTGACTTGGGCAGGGTGAGTTCTAATCCGGCAATGCTCACCAATTATACCTACACCTATGTAATCAAAAACTGCAAAAAAGTTCAGGAGCAAAAACTGGACGGAAACGAGCGTATTAATGTACACCTGATGCCACTCGATGATTTCCTTGAGATGGTGAATCGGGGAGAAGTGCATCACTCGCTGGTGGTAGCGGCGGTGGCTAAGTTTTTACTGTGGCGGGGATGATGGAGATATTTAAAAAAGTTGTTATGCGGCTTAATAAATCGTCAAACCATTACGAGGTAGAATTAGAAATACTAAGCTTGTTCAGTGGTCGGACGAGTCCGGAACTTCATCCGACGACTCCCAGTTCGTCTGAAGAATGGTGTAGGGTACAATCTCTTTGTCAACTTTTCTTGCTACTTCCAATCGTCAGACCACTTCGATGTAGGGTCTAACTTTCAAGCTAGGTTTAGTGGTCGGACGAATTCTTGGGCTTTTTCTATCATGGCATTCGAAAAACCGATTCGTATATTTTCTTTATCTCAGCGTCTGCAATTTTTGTCGGGAGCTGGCTGGGCAGCCTTAAGTAAATAACGACTACCAACGCACTTCATCCGACGACTTACGCTCGTCTGATGAATGGTTATGGGCAGATAGTTTTTTAATAAAGCTCTGAGATTCTCTTCAATTGTCAGGCCAATTCGAGGAAGGTGTAGTTTAACTCAGATTTAAAATAATGAAAGAGGAA
This sequence comes from Balneola sp., assembly GCA_002694685.1. Taxonomy (NCBI): domain Bacteria; kingdom Pseudomonadati; phylum Balneolota; class Balneolia; order Balneolales; family Balneolaceae; genus Balneola; species Balneola sp. Next base: position 81,821 of record NZMW01000011.1, on the reverse strand, counting down.
AAAACTCTTCAGTTCCTAAATCTGTCAATAAGCATTGAACGAATTCGTCCTTAAATCCAGTTATTCCATCCCAACGCAAAACCCAAAGATTTATAGACTCATGATTGAACAAGGATCAAAAGCAGACTTCAACTTCACCATAAAAGCGGTACAAAATGGGGAAGAAAAAGAACTTAATTTCGCTGACCTGCTGGATCAACCCACAATTGTATCAGTGTATATGAAGAACAACACTGGTGGCTGCGATCGCCAAACAAAAGATCTTGCTGATGAGGCAGAATGGTTCAAGGAACATGGATATAATTTAGTGGCTATTAGTAAGGACACCTGTGGTTCTCATAAACGATATGCAGAAAAACAGGGAATTGATTTTACGTTAGTTTCAGACCCTGACTATAAATTTGCCCAGGCTACCGATTCAGTCGTAGAAAAAAAGATGTATGGCAGAGAGTATGAAGCTCCATCGCGTTCGGCCTTTGTTATTGATACAGATGGTACTATTTTGGGCACTGTCGAAAAAGTGAATACCAAAGACCACGCTGCTGAAATGAAAGAGTTGGTCAAAAGTTTGAAATAATTTAGTATTACTGCATGAAAAGTCTTGTAATTGTAGAGTCACCTACGAAAACTAAAACGATTAAGAAGTACTTACCTGATGGGTACGTTGTAGACTCTTCAATGGGTCATATCCGTGATCTTCCTTCATCAGCTAAAGAAATTCCTGCTAAGTATAAAAAGGAAAGCTGGTCGAATTTGGGAATCAACGTGGATGACCGTTTTGATCCTCTGTATGTGATTCCATCTTCCAAAAAGAAAGTGGTTACAAGACTTAAAAAGCTACTCAAAGACGCTGACGAACTTATTCTGGCGACGGATGAGGATCGGGAAGGGGAAGCTATTTCTTGGCACCTGCTGGAGATCCTGAAGCCAAAAATTCCGGTTAAGAGGATGGTTTTTCGTGAGATTACTAAAGAAGCGGTTTTAAATGCATTAGAGAATACGCGTGATATTGACATGAACTTGGTTCATGCTCAGGAAACGCGACGGATTCTGGATCGGCTGGCCGGCTATACCGTTTCACCTTTATTATGGAAGAAGATTTCTCCTGGCCTTTCAGCCGGTCGGGTTCAGTCGGTAGCGGTAGAGTTTTTGGTGCAACGTGAGCGTGAACGGATGAAGTTCAAAAGCGCGACCTACTATGATTTGAAAGCCCAACTTCATAAAGAAGGTGACAAAGATAAGTTTGATGCCGACCTGACGCACCTCAACGAAAAGAGATTAGCCAGCGGTAAAGATTTTGATGAAAATACCGGCAAGCTGAAGAAACCTGATAATGTGGTTTTGCTGGATGAAGATAAAGCCAGTAGCCTGGTTGATGACCTGAAAGAAGCGTCATGGTCTGTCATTAATGTGGATGTGAAAACACAGAAGAGAAATCCATCTCCTCCTTTTATTACATCCACCTTGCAGCAGGAAGCGAACCGTAAGTTTGGCTTCTCTGCCCGTGATACAATGAGTGTTGCTCAGAAATTATATGAGAAAGGATTTATCACCTACATGCGTACGGATTCTACCCGACTTTCCGGTCAGGCTATCAGCGCAGCTCGCGATGCTGTTACGGAAGAGTATGGTGATGAGTATCTATTTGAACGTGTTCGTAATTATAACAAGAAAGGGAAATCAGCTCAGGAAGCTCACGAAGCTATTCGCCCTTCGGGTTCACGGTTTGTAAAGCCGGAGAAGGCAGGTTTACGTGATAGAGAATTTAAACTCTATGATTTAATCTGGAAGAGAACTATTTCAACCCAAATGGCTCAGGCCGAGCTTGAGTTTACGAACGTTACGATTCGTGCAACCAATAATGGTACGGATGCAGACTTTCGCGCAAACGGCAAAAAGATTTTATTCCCCGGCTTCTTCCGGGCTTATGTAGAAGGAAGCGATGATCCGGAAGCAGCGCTCGAAAACCAAGAGATTTACCTTCCTCCAATGGCTGAAGGTGATACCACAGCATTGGATGATCTGGACTTTGTGAGCCATGAAACCAAACCACCGGCCCGATTTACGGAAGCGACCTTGGTTAAGGAACTAGAGAAGCGAGGAGTGGGGCGACCTAGTACCTATGCCTCTATTATCAGTACGATACAGAATCGTGGATATGCGAAGAGTGATGGGAAAACATTGATACCTTCCTTCACTGCTTTTGCGGTTTCTTCCTTGCTGGAAAAACATTTTCCAAATCTTGTAGACAGTGATTTCACTTCTCAGCTTGAAGATAAATTGGATGCTGTTGCAAGTGGAACTCAGGATCCGGTGAAATATCTGGAAGATTATTATAACGGTGAAAATGGTTTGAAAGCCAAAGTAGATACACAAGAAGATAAGATTGATCCTCAGGAAGCAAAACTGCTCGATCTTCCGCTTGAAGGTATGGAAGGAATTAAGGTGGCTGTAGGCCGCTTTGGACCTTATGCCCGCATGGAAAAAGACGGGGAAGAAGTAACGACTTCTTTACCAAATGACATGGATCCCAGCGATATATCTTCAGAAAAACTCGAAGAACTTATCAAGATTTCCGAAGAGCAAGATAAGCCGATTGGGGAAGATCCTGATTCCGGTGAACCTATATTCTTGCTATCAGGACGATATGGTCCATATGTGCAGAGAGGTGAAGTTACCGAAGAGAATAAAAAGCCGAAACGCGTTTCCTTGTTAAAGGGAATGGAGCCAAAAGATGTAGATATTGATCTGGCGTTGAAGTTATTAGAACTTCCCCGTCCTTTAGGAGATCACCCCGAAGACGGCAAAGTTATTAAGGCTGGAGTAGGACGCTATGGTCCTTTTGTGGTTCATGATGGTAAGTTCAAATCTATTCCGAAATCTGACAGTGTGTTGGACATTGAATTAGATCGGGCGGTAGAATTGCTGGCTCAGAAATCTAAATCCAAGCGTGGAAGCAATACCATCAAAGAACTTGGAGATCACCCGGAAACAGAAAAGCCGATTAAGGTGATGACGGGACGTTATGGTCCATATATTAAGCACGGCAAGAAGAATATCAGCCTGCCTGACGGGGAAGCTCCCGAAGACTTTACGATGGATAAAGCAGTTGCCTTGATTAAAGAAAAAGGGAAATAGTGTAGAAACACAGAACATTCAATACCAAATGTTCTATTGGCTTTGGAAAAAGTTTTGTAGATTTATTATCGTGCTTTCAAAAGAAAGAGACTGGGTTCAAATATCATGCAAAAAAGGAGTGATTTTTACTTCAGATATCCACCGAACATTGGGGAGTTAGATCTTGCCACTATGGTGAATATGTTTCGCACCCGAGGGGAACCTCGCAAGGCTAGCCCCGGTCAACATTTTGGGTGTGCTTTGAGTGGCCACCTGCTTCGCGAAGCTAAATCTTGGTTTGGCGTTTATTATTCCCAAAAAACATGGGATAACCTACTAACAAAAGGCAGTGAAGGATTTCCCCTAACTGATGTTGAACTGAATGTACTTGGTTTGGTGTATATCAGTGAAGACGAGCCACCTCATCGGGAATATGTAGAGAAGAACTCTGGTGTCACAGAAAAACTTGCTTACCTGATTGTTAATGACCTCCGGCAATTTGGCTTTTTAAATGAGGATGACAGTGGCTTTTTACGGATTCCGCCCCGTGGTGAAAAAGCACTGCACGGAATTACCCGGCGCATCTACGAAAAACGGTTTATGCCCGAAATGCTCAAAACATTTACACCCTCCGATGACCCTCAAATTGAACAGGCTCAAAAAGAAGACAAAGAGCAGACCAGTTTGTTTTAAGACAGAGCAAGAATTCTTGTTCAAAGCCCATCTCATAAATCAATTACCTCATGTCGTTTACCTTTCAAGAAAAGCAGTTTAATATTGTTCGATATCCTGAGACCTCAAATAAATCACTTCGGGCATGGAATGCCGGCGATGAATATGTACTAAGCAGGTTGGAGGAGATGGGTTATGCCGGGAAATCCATAGTTATTATCAACGACCGGTTCGGGTTTTTGAGCACTATTCTACATGAGGCTAATCCATATGTGGTAGTTGAATGGAAAAGTCAGGAAAGGGCAATTCAGCAAAACCTGAAAGCTCATGATTTTGAATGTGTGGAGGATCGGAGTTTGTCGCCACTTCAGGAGCTTCCGGAAGCCGTGGATATTGCCACTATTCAAATTCCCAAAACACTGGATTTATTCAAACTATATCTGCAGCAGGCCAGCAAATCACTAAAAGAAGATGGGGTGGTGCTATGTTCCTTTATGACCAAGTATTTTTCTCCACAAATGCTGTCTATTGCCGAAGAGTATTTTGAGGAAGTGGACCAAAGCCTGGCCAGGAAGAAGTCACGTATTCTAACTTTAAAAGGAAAGAAAAAGAGAGAAGAAGAATCCTTTGTGGAAGAGATTCCTTTTAGCTTTAGTGAAGGAAATGAGGAAAACCTAAAGCAATATCCCGGCGTTTTTTCAAGTGGCAGCATTGATTATGCCACACAGTTTTTGATTGAACATTTAAGCCTCTCCGGTGAGGACCAAAAAGTACTGGACCTTGCATCAGGAAATGGAGTGATTGCCCGGGCTGCTCAAATTCAGAAACCTGAGGCCGAAATTCATTTAGTAGATGATTCCAGGCTTGCCATCGAGTCTTCAAAGCTGAATCTAAATCCCGAAAATGTGCACTTTCACTGGGATGACACCCTTGACGGTTTAGAAAAAGATAGTTTTGATTTGGTGCTTTCAAATCCCCCGTTTCATTTTGGTCATGAGACGAATATTGAGGTTTCAATCCAGTTATTTAAACAGGTTTCGGAAATACTAAAACCGGGCGGGAAATTTATCTGTGTCGCCAATCAACACCTGAATTATAAAACACATTTGAACGAGATTTTTGATAAAGGGGAAGTGTTGGCCAATAACAAAAAGTATATTCTTTATAAGGTGACCGCCTGAGATTTTGGGTCAACTCCCGCCAAACAATTACAGATGCTGGGTTAAAGAAAATGTACGAATCAGTTTTCATTGCTATGAATGAAAGAAATAAAACCAAGAATTCGTCCGACCACTAAACCGATTTGAAAAGTTAAACCCACTTCGGAGTGGTCTGACGATTGGAAGGCACAGGAAAAACTGATAAAGAGATTGCTCCCTATACCATTCATCAGACGAGCTGGAAGTCGTCGGATGAAGCTCTTGTCGTCATTTATGGTACATGTTCATAGGGGTTGAATTCTGTTTGTAAAGAATCTTCAACACCACTTTACACTCTCGTCCGATTCATTATATTCCTGAAGCACATCAACTAACACGGGAATTTATGAAACGTTTATTCGGAATCACTCTCAGTATTCTTCTCACAACAATTATAACGGTCGATGTTTTTGCTCAAGGCACTCAGCTTTTACGTGAGCCGACCATCTCAGAAACGAGCATTGTATTTGTTCATGCCAATGATCTGTGGACGGTGGATAAAAACGGCGGAGATGCGGTTCGCCTGACCAGTAATATCGGCGGTGAATCGAATCCGCACTTTTCGCCGGACGGAAGCATGATCGCCTTTACCGGACAGTATGATGGAAACTCCGACGTTTTTGTAATTCCCGCAGAAGGAGGATCCCCAAAAAGGCTAACCTGGCATGCTGTTGATGATGTAGTAACCGGCTGGACACCAGAAGGGGAAGTCCTATTTCGATCCACGAGAACATCACATCCAACCCAGCTTAACCGAATCTGGAAAGTGAGCACCGAAGGTGGAATGCCGGAAGTATTGGCAATCCCAAGAGCCGCAACGGGTGAAATGTCACCGGATGGAAAATACCTGGCCTATAACCCCATTACGTTTTGGGATCCTGAATGGAGAAATTACCGGGGCGGTCAGGCTCAGCCCATTTGGATTGTTGATCTTGAATCTTTTGAACTGGTGCAAACTCCACGAACTGATAATGAACGACATACCGATCCGGTCTGGCACGATGGCTCTGTGTTCTATTTATCAGAAAGAGATTTTGCTAATAATGTTTGGTCCTATAATCCTGAGACGGAAGAAGAAAAACAGTGGACGTTCCACTCTGATTTTGATGCCAAAAATATTGATGCCGGTTTTGGGATGATTGTATATGAGCAGGGCGGTTACTTGCATCTGTTGAATCCGGAGAACGGGGAAACCGAACAGCTTGAAATACATGTTGCCGGCGATATGAATTGGGGCCGTCCGCGCTGGGAGGAACCAAGTGCATTTAGCTTGAGTAATGCAGCAATTTCACCAACAGGGAAACGGGCGGTTTTTCAGTTTCGGGGTGAAATCATCACAGTTCCTAAAGAAAATGGGACATGGAGAAATTTGAGTAACTCATCTTCAAGTGCAGAGCGATATCCGATATGGTCGCCTGATGGAAGTCAGGTTGCCTGGTTTTCAGATCAAAGCGGAGAGTATACGCTGATGATTGGAGATCAGTATGGATTGGATGAGCCGAAGTCTATTTCACTTCCCAACCCAACATACTACTTTCGGCCTGATTGGTCGCCTGATGGCAAATACATCGCCTACACGGATACGGATTATAATCTTTGGTATGTAAATATAGAATCCGGAAAAGCTACAAAAGTAGATACCGATGGCTATGCGCATCCGAACCGGACGCTGAATCCCATTTGGTCGCCAGATAGCAAGTGGATTGCCTATGTTAAATTATTAGACAATCAGTTTAAAGCAGTTAAAGTGCATAATGTAGAAACCGGAAAAACGCATCAGTTGACGGATGGAATGTCGGATGCAATTACCCCGGTTTGGAGTGAGGATGGGAAGTATCTCTACTTCCTGGCCAGTACCGATTATGGCTTGAATACAGGCTGGCTGGATATGAGCTCCTATAACATGCCGGTTACTCGGGCTTTATATATGATTGTCCTTTCTGATGATGAGCCTTCACCACTGCTTCCAAAAAGTGATGACGAAGAAACTTCAGAAGAAGAAAAATCAGAGGAAGAGGCTGAAGTAGAAGTAACTATTGACCTGGATGGCATCGCTGAAAGAACGCTGGCGGTTGATATTCCTCAACGAAATTATTCTGGTTTAGTACCGGGACCTGGTGGCGATGTGTTTTATGCTGAGTCAGTGGAAAACGAAGGAACGCGCCTTCATAAATATGATCTGGATGCTCGGAAAGGAAGTTTATTCTTGAGCAATTTCAGTGAAGGCGTTGTTTCTCAGGATCGCAAAAATATGTTGTACCGAAGTGGGGGAACCTGGGGAATTGTAGGTACGGAAACCGGAGAGAAAAAATCCGGTGACGGAGCCTTGAATATCTCAGGTATTCAAATCAAAGTAGATCCTCAAGAAGAGTTTGTGCAGATATTCCGGGATGGATGGCGATTTATGAGAGATTTCCTATACGTTGATAACATGCATGGCGCTCCCTGGAATGAAGTATATGAGTGGTATGCTCCGTGGGTTAAACACGCGAAGCACCGATCTGACCTGAACTATGTGCTGGATATTATGAGCGGCGAAGTTGCAGTGGGACATTCTTATGTGAGAGGTGGCGACTTTCCCGATCTGGAAGAAGTTCAGGCCGGATTATTAGGTGCTGATGTTTCTCTTCAGAATGGAGCATATCGCATTGATAAAATTTATACCGGTGAAAGTTGGAATCCTGATTTACGAGCTCCACTTTCCGGTCCCGGAATCGATGTAAATGTTGGGGATTACATTCTTGCCGTTAACGGAAAAGAGATTTCTGCGGAAGAAAACTTCTTTAAACCATTTGAAGGAACGGTAAACAGGCAGGTTCAGCTGTTAGTAAATGACCGCCCAAGAGCTGAAGGTGCCCGATTGGTAACTGTAGTTCCAATTTCCAATGAATATGGCCTCAGAACCCGAGATTGGGTTGAAGGAAATCGCCGTAAGGTTGATGAAATGTCGGATGGAAAGCTGGCTTATGTCTGGGTGCCAAATACCGGAAACGGGGGGTATGAATATTTCAATCGCTATTACTTTGCTCAGCAAGATAAAATGGGCGCCATTATTGATGAGAGAAATAACGGAGGCGGTTCGGCCGCTGATTATATGGTTGATATCATGGCTCGTGATTTACACGGCTTCTTCAACAGCAAAGCCGGAGATCGTAAGTCATTTACGACTCCCGGCGCTGGAATCTGGGGCCCCAAAGTTATGGTTATTAATGAACGGGCAGGATCTGGTGGAGACTTGCTTCCATTCTTATTTCGTAAGATGGAAATCGGTCCGTTAGTGGGAGCTCAAACCTGGGGTGGTTTAGTAGGTACCTGGGATACACCTCCTTTTGTAGATGGCGGACGTTTTGTAGCGCCCCGCGGTGGATTCTATAATATGGACGGTGAGTGGGATGTAGAGGGAATAGGAATTGCTCCTGATATCGAAGTGATGCAGCTTCCCAAAGAAGTCATAAATGGTCACGACCCTCAGCTCGATGCAGCTATTAAGGAAGCGATCAGGTTGTTGCAGAATTATGAAGACCCAATCATTAAAACACCCGCCGACCCTGTTCGATGGAAGCGACCTGATCGAGATTCAAATGATAATTAGATAATTAAAGAGTTGCGCCCCGTAGAACGGACAGCCTGTCCGTTCTACGGGTTACTCAAAAACCTAGCTCCGATGCTTTGAGTTGGAGCTTTTTTTATAACATAATCAGATAAGTCAGCTTGATGATGGCGGCTTCGCTGTTTAGGATAAGATCTTTGCGGGGATCAAAAAGCATTTCATTATTACCTGTGAGGTGGTAAGAAGTATTGTAAACTAAGAAGAGATCGCTGCCGGGGGTATGAATCCAGTTCACTCTGATGTTTGCCTGAATGTCACGAGAGAAATTATCATACTGGATCAGGGCTTTGGCGAACAGGTCGCGGTTTACAGCAATTGAGAAATCCGAAGAAACTGTAGTGGCTTCAAACTCTCCATTTGGAATGTTTAAGTCTATGATAGAGTGATCGATTCTTGCATCAATACCTAAGTGATTGGAAACGCGAAAACCAATCCTTGCTTCTAAATCCGTTCGATTCCCATCATAAAAACTACCAACACTCATTCCAGCTGAGGCATAAAGGCGCTTACTGTCATCAGTTTCTCCCCCAATGCTATAACGGTAAAAGGTATAGTCGCCTGCCGGGATGATTGCATCAGGACGAATATCAAAAGGAGAAAAAAGGCGCTCGAACTGCTGGCTGGCTTCCAATTCCACAGACTGATTATTAACGAACTCGAGTCGGGCTGACCCTCCCAATTCAGAAGATTGCTTAACTCTATCCTGACCTTCTATGTAATCATAACCTGCGCCAAAATTGAAACGAGCTAATGTTGGAAGACCAGCATATTCGACTTCAGGATTGTAGCCAGCACTACCGGAATACTGTTTGATATCATTACGCCTTACAAATCCCAGTGCCGGATTGTAATTTCGCCCAACGTGAGTGTAAGCAAAACCGGCTGAGTAGGTGTCATTATCTAATTGAAGGCTTGCGTGTCCTGCATGATCGCTTAGGCTTTCGTTGTCATCCCAAACATTAGTAGCCCAAGTTCTGAATTCACTTGAACTCCAAAAGCGGTAGTTTCCATCGAGCCCAACAGCGCGGTTAAAACCTCCGCCTATTTCTTCTACATTCGTTACAATAGAGCCGACGGTTGCACGGGGGAGGACTTCAGCTTGCAGGCGGGCTACCGTATTATTTGCGGATTGACTGCCAAACAGATCTCCCATCTCAGAACCGGTTTCAATATTCATGGCTCCGTAGGAAAGTCTTCCACTTTGACCGGTGACACGGGCTCCGGTTAAAATTTGGTTGCTCAACCCAATTCTGCGAGAGAAAAAAGTTTGGGTTGATCTGGTATTTCCATGTTCAAAAAGTCCGGCACGCTCTAAAAAGAACTCTCGTTTTTCGGGGAAAAAGAGACTGAATCGTGAAAGGTTAAGCTGCACATTATCCGATTCCACTTGTGCAAAATCTGTATTTACCGTCATGTCTAAGGTCAGGTTGGAGGAAATGCTCCATTTGAAATCCCCACCAATGTCATAATTATAATCTACATCTGTTTGCTCATTTTGAAGGTTGGGGCGGATTTCCTGTGCTCCTGAAATAACATAGGGTTTCAGTTCGATGTTATTTCCGCGGCGGACATTCTTAATACCAGTCAGCACTCCATACTGTGAAACGGCTGAACGTACTCCGTTAAATCCCCCAAATTCCTGACCAATAGCAGGCCACAGAACCCGTTCATTTTTTCTGATGATGGTTCGGGAAAGCATGAGTCCAAACTCTAGTTCCTCTTCATCTGGGAAGCGCAACTGACGGAATGGGATGGCAACTTCCAGTGTCCAGCCTTTGTCGTCAATTTTAGTTTCGGTGATAAAAACAGCATCCCATGAAAAGCCGCCGTAGTCGAGTCGCTCATCTGTTATCAAAGCATCATCCTGGGTACCAAGGGCATTGGCTTCAAAGAGGTAGGCATTACGGCCATCCATGTATGTGTCCAACCCAATGTAGGCGTGATCATCACGGCTGTTTCGTCCGCCTCGCGTTAGGTTTCGGGCTTTAATCCCCTCGGGGTTGTCATCATAAAATCGAAAAGCGAAATAGAGGTTATCCCGGTCGTAGGCTATGCGGACTTCCGTATCTTCAGTAGCAGCGGCACCGTCGTTTGGCCAAACTTGAGTAAAGTTCGTAACGGGAGGGATATTCTGCCAGACTTCATCATTGAGGTCACCATCAATATATGGGGCTATTTCTGTAAAGACGGCTCTAACCTCAAAATCAGTTGGTGCCGATACCTTAGGCTGACTTTGAGCAATACTCAAAGTTGTGTGAAGAATAGATAGAACAAGTACTAAAAAGGTAGCTGATGTTACCCTCATGCCGCTGATTTTAAATTTTTCCGACTCCAATTTCAGGCTCAGAAATTAGGCATTTAACCAACATCGTGAGTGTTAAAATCTATAAACTGGAAGATTAGTAGTTGGCTCTATTCCGCATTGTCTTTGATAGCTTGGGCTACCCGTCCTGGCACCCGTTCATCGAATGGGCTTGGGATAATCATATCAGCAGATACATCTTCAACACAGTCAGCGATGGCCTTAGCAGCGGTGATGAACATCTTGGTGGTTAGGTTGGTAAGCCGTGCATCAAGTGCTCCGCGGAAAAGCCCCGGGAAAGCTAAAACGTTATTAATTTGATTAGGGAAATCAGAACGTCCGGTGGCAACTATTGCAGCTCCGGCAGCCTTGGCATCTTCAGGCATAATCTCCGGTATCGGATTCGACATCGCAAAAATCATCGGGTCTTTATTCATGGTTTTCACCATTTCTTGGGTCAATACATTGGGCACAGAAACGCCTATAAAAACATCACTACCTGACATAGCATCTTTAAGCTGACCTGTTCGCTGCCCCTTATTGGTGATCTTAGCCATTTCTTGCTTAGTGGCATTAAGATCCGTCCGATCCTTTTGGATGATGCCGCTGCTATCACACATTACAACATCTTTCACACCTGCCTCAAAAAGCAGATTCACAATAGCTACTCCGGCAGCTCCGGATCCATTCACAACCACATAGAGATCTTCCAGTTTTTTGCCGGTGAGTCTCATGGCGTTATACATTCCGGCCAAGGTTACAATAGCCGTTCCGTGCTGATCGTCATGAAAAACGGGAATGTTCAACTCCTCTTTTAAACGCCGTTCAATTTCGAAGCAGCGCGGTGCAGAAATATCTTCGAGGTTAATACCGCCAAATCCCGGGGCAATCATTTTTACGGTTTGGATGATTTCGTCTGTATCCTGAGTGGCAAGCACGATGGGAACAGCATCTACTCCGGCAAACTTTTTGAATAGAACAGCTTTACCTTCCATAACGGGTAGGGAGGCTTCAGGACCAATATTTCCCAAGCCCAGCACGGCAGACCCATCACTTACAACAGCCACCATATTTCCTTTTGAGGTATACTCGTAAGCCTTTTCAACATCTTCAGCAATTTCCTCACAAGGACGTGCAACACCCGGTGTATAAGCGATACTCAGATCGTCTTTAGTCTCAAGGGGCATTTTGGACTCAATGGAAATTTTGCCTTTTGCTTTTTTGTGGGCTTCAATGGCAAGTTTAGCGTAGTCTTTTGACATGTAAGTAGGTTATTCCTGAATAAAAATTATCAAAATGAAAAAGGTGCCTGTGATTCAGGCACCTTGCTTTTATAATGGATTTAGTCTTTCAGCATTTCTGAAACATTGAATCCGTTGTTCTGCATATTAATGTCGGCCATGCGCTGACTTGGGTCAATAGTTACGGACTTAATGCTGGAAGCTGGTCTATCGATCACCATATTATAGGTAGGCTGTACCCAAGGCCAGTCTTCAAGTACGGTACGTTTCATATCATTTTCAGCCGGCTTCTGTCCACGCATCATTCTAAGTGGGATGTAGAAATACTCGCCGGTTCCATCTTCATATTCTACAAATACATCCAATGGCATAGGCATAAGGTTAATTCGTTCAAGCTTAACAACCGTTTTACTATCATCGCCAATTACAGAAGTAATTCCATAGTCGATAGTCTTGGTTGTTTGCACGAAATACTCGTAGTACCAGTCTAAAATCATTCCAGACTCTTCTTCCATTACGTTAATGAAATCCAGGGCCGTCGGATGTTTAAGTTTCCAATTCTGATGGTAGCTTAACATCCCTTTTCTGAAGGCTTCATCACCCATGATATAACTTAACTGCCCAAGGAATACCGCACCTTTCGAATAGGCGGCACGTCCGTATGCAAAATTGGTGTTATAGTGATCGGCATGCGTGGTCATTGGTTCCTCTTTTCCGGAATTAGCTAAACTGTAATAACCATAATAAGAGCCGCGATATGGATCGCCTTGGCGGTCAAAAAGGCTGGCCATAGTTTCAGCAGAAGCATAACTGGTAAAGCCTTCATCCATCCACTCCAGTAGGCTTTCATTAGTGGCTAACACATTCTGATACCAACTGTGATACATTTCATGGACGGTTACTCCAACAAGGCTCCCTAATCCACGTCCGCCGGTAATAAGCGTTCCCATGGGATACTCCATACCACCATCGCCACCTTGCAGTGTTGTAAACTGAGGGTAGGGGTACTCACCAAAATGCTCGTTAGCATATTCAAAAGCACGCACTGTGAGTTCAGGAAGCTGCTCCCAGTTTGACTTGAACTGAGCGTTCTGCTCTTCACTTGCTTCCACATCAACAACCGGTTGCTGATACAAAAAGTGAAGGGTAGGTCCGTTTGGAACCTGAGCTTTGGTGTGTACAAAATCAGGGTCGGCTCCCCAGAAGAAGTCGATTACATTCTCGGCTTTAAAGTGCCAAGTTAATTTCTCTCCGGAAGGTCGGTTTACTTTAGCACCTTCTTTTTCATAACCATAACCAACTTTGTTTGGGTTTTGAAGGATTCCCGTTCCACCAAGTATATAATCGCGGTCAATCATAATCTTCACATCGAAGTTGCCAAAAGGGGCGTGAAATTCACGGCCAACATACTCATTAGGATGCCATCCCTGGAAATCATACTCAGCAAGCTTTGGATACCACTGACTCATAGAGAATTCTACTCCCTCCGCATTATCACGGCCGGAACGTCGGACTTGCAAAGGAACTTGAGCATCCCACTCCATCTTAAAAGTAGTGGAAGCTCCCGGCTTTATTGGTTTGTTTAACTCAACAACGAGAACAGTACCATCAACTTCATACTCTACATCTTTACCGTCTTGAGTGAGGGAATTTACACGCTGGTAGCCAATTTCATCTTCCGACAACCCATAAATTCGATCTCCAACACGACTGTCCGGATCTTCAATAGTTCGTGAACGAATGTCCATCATACTTCCCGGCTGGAAAGCGTTGAAATATAAGTGATAGTAAACCCGGGTAAGTTCATCTGGGGAATTGTTGGTGTATTTCAGCGTCTGTGTTCCAGAATACTGATGGTTTTCAGCGTCAACATCGATTTCCATTTTGTAATCGACTTTCTGCTGCCAATAATTTCGGTTCTGAGCGTTTAGTGAGGAAATGGCCAGCAGGGTGACCAGTAAAAAAGAAAGTAGGTGTTTCATCCATCTGATATTTATCGCGAATAGCGCTGAGTTACGCAAACGACGCGAAGTTAAAGGTTATATAAAACTCATCTGTATTAAAATCTGATACTCTGTTACCGATGGTAACATAGCGAACTCTGCGAAAACTTGGCATTTTATGCGGTTAAAAGAATGTCAAAAGCTGTTTCTACTAGCAAATGCCCGGCTAAGAGTAGCTTCATCGATGAATTCGAGTTCGGTTCCCATAGGAATACCATATGCAATTCTGGTTACGCTTACGTCGTATTCCTTGAGTAATTTATTGATGTAGTAAGAGGTGGCTTCACCTTCGGCATCCGGGTTAAGAGCCAGAATGATTTCATCAATCCGGTCATCTTCACCAACACGTTTTAATAGTTCCTGAATGCGGAGCTTGTCGGGGCCGATGTTGTCCATCGGAGAAATCACCCCACCCAACACATGATACCTTCCTCGGAACTCATTCGATTTCTCGATGATATACACATCATTGAATTCCTCAACCACACAAATCTCGGTCGTATCTCTTTTAGGATTATCGCAGATTTTGCAAGGGTCGGAATCACTTACGTTTCCGCAGATCGAACAACGGGTAACTTTTTCTTTGAGATCAACAATCGCCTGAGCAAGCTTATGTGCATAATCATCATTCTGCTTTAAAAGATGAATAGCGATACGCTGCGCTGATTTCCGTCCCGTTCCGGGAAGTTTGGCAAGCTGTTCAATAGCCCGCTCTAAATATTCTGAAGTTATCTGCATTCAGGAATTAAAAATTAAAGATTAAAAATGAAAAATTAGGGCTCGGAGAACCCATTTTTAATCTTTCATTTTTCATTTTGAATTTCCTTAGAGTCCAAATTTTGACATATCCATTCCGGGAATTCCGCCGCCGGGTATCATGCCTTTATACATTTCCTGCATTTTTTCTTTTGAAGCTTCATCAGCTTTCTCAAGAGCTTTGTTGACCCCGGCTACAATCAAGTCTTCCAGCATCTCTTTGTCTTCAGGATCTACTACATCTTTATCCATTTCTATAGAAACAATCTGCTTGTTACCGTTGGCTTTCACTTTCACCATGCCGCCGCCAGCTTCTGCTTCAACCACTACATCGTTCAAGCCTTCTTGTGCTTCCTGCATTTTAGATTGCATTTCCTGAATTTTGCCAAACATATCGGCCATGTTAAAATCACTCATAATTCTATATTAAGTTTAAAATTTTCACTTTTATTAGGCCACTAAAACACGAAAGCACAAAATTTGTAATGCCCTCGCTCTAAACATTCATTTAGTGTTTTAGAGATTTAGTGGCAAAAATTAATACTCCAGTTCGGCCCCAAATATCTCAACAATATCGCGTATGATGGGGTCTTTTTGTTGGATCTGTTTGAAGCGTTCATATACGCTCATTGGTTTTTCACGTTCTTCCAGCTCTCCAACAGATACATTAAAACGCAGCAGTGAACCCACGCATTCCTTTAATTTCTTTTGAAGATCAGAACTTTGCTCTTCAACCATTTTCTTAGCAAACTGATTATCGCATTCCAGAAATAGTTCTGATCCTTTTACTTTGACGACTTTCATCCGCTCCATTTGCAGATGAAGCAGCATTGGGAAATCTCCTTTTAAAGACTCCAGATATTGAGGCCACTGCTCTTTAACATATTCCTGGGTGACTTTTTTAGGGGCCTCATCAGTCTCTTGTCGGGGAGCAGGGGATGGAGCTGATTGTGCCCCATTTTGCAAACCATGCTTTTTAGAGGCCATGGCCTTTTTGGAAAGATTGGTGACAAGGGCAGGAGCGCCAAAATCGAAGTCATCTTCTTCAATCGCTACAGGCTCAGAAGGTTGTTCCTGCTCAGGTTCTTGCTGATCAGAACTAGAGGGCTCTGGATCAGATTCAAAATCTGTTGTATTAGCTGCTTCAGGTTGAGTTTCGACCTCATTTACAGGTTCTTGATCTGCTTCTGTTTTAGAAGCTTCCTCAGTATTAACTACTTCATTTTGAGGAGGCTCAGAAGGTTCACCTTCCCGCTTAACTTGAGTTTTGAAATCTTCTGAAGTTGGCTCAGAGTTGCTTTCTGCTTCTGCGGTTGGTTTTTCTGGAGCTGAACCGTTTTGGGAAGGCTTTACGAAATTACCGGAGTTTTTTTTTAACTCCTCAAGGCCGGCAAGAAGCTCAGATAGCTTCTCTGATCGCTCCATATGGATCAGCTTTAATAAGGTAATCTCAAACTGAATACGCGGTTGGCTGGCATCTTTTAGTTTTATTTGAGCTTCACTGATAATGTGCAGCATACGCATCAAATCATCCCGTGAAAAATCGGTAGCCGTTTCTTTATATCGCTTCTTTGTTTCTTCTGAGGCTTCAACTAAATAGAGTTGTTCTGATTCATGAGCGATATAGAGATTACGGAGGTGTTCAGTCAGTCCAATCAGGTATTCCTGAATATCATATCCTTCTTGCAGCAGGGTGTTGATGAGATCCAGACCTTTGTCGGCATCATTTTCTTTCACACAGTTCATAAACTGAAAGAGGCGTTCGCTGCCAACCACATTCAGCGCTTGGAGCAGTTCATCATGTGTGATAGTATCACCGCAAAATGCAATTGCCTGATCCATCAGTCCAAGAGCATCACGGAGTGCGCCATCGGCTTTTTTAGCAATGACGTGGAGGGACTCTTCATCGATTGAAATATCTTCGTCCAGAGAGATCTTGCGAAGTCGTTCTACAATTTCAGTAACAGCAATTCGCTTAAAGTCGAAGCGCTGAACCCGTGATAAAATAGTCGGCAGAACCTTGTGTGGTTCTGTTGTAGCGAAAATGAAAATAGCGTGTTCGGGCGGTTCTTCCAGCGTTTTCAGCAGCGCATTAAAAGCTGCTTTACTAAGCATGTGAACCTCATCCACAATAAAGACTTTGTAGCGACCATTTTGCGGAGGAATGCGAACGCTTTCCCGGAGGTGATGCACATCATCCACTTTGTTGTTGGAAGCGGCATCCATCTCAACGATGTTGAGCGTCTGATTCAGCGACTCGCCATCGATACTGGTATCAATCTTATTAATGGTTCGGGCAAGTACGCGAGCCATGGTGGTTTTCCCTACGCCACGAGGACCACAAAACATATAGGCATGGGATAGCCTGTTTTGCTTAATCGCATTTTTGATGGTACTGCTCACATGCTCTTGTGAGACAATATCCTCAAAGGTGTGCGGTCTGTATTTTCGGGTAAGTGCTCGGTACGTTTCTGACATTTATAAAGGTCGCTTTTGATCTGAAACAATGTACAAAAAGAAGAGAAGAATTGGAGAGTGGAATTGGGCCAATAAAGTGATATTGCTGATTAGTTTTATTAAGAACTCATTCAGACAGTTGAAAGCTATCCCCTTCGGTAAGCAGTTTAAAGTTCACTCCGGCATTTTCGGGTAGTAGCATGGCTTTGGAGAAATCATTTTCAGGGTCTTTCATGCCATCATCAGCTAAAGGGAACGTTCCAAAATGCATGCCAAAACTGATTTCAGCATTAACATCTTTGTGGATTTGGATGGCCTCTTCGGGATTCACATGCATAGGCTTCATAAACCAGCGAGGCTTATAGGCTCCAATCGGAATTAAACCGACTTTAATATCCTGATGTCGCTGGCCAATTTTTTTGGAGAAATCACCATAACCGGTGTCTCCCGCAAAGTAAACGCTACCGGTTGGTGTATCGATAACATATCCGGTCCACAATGTTTTATCTCTATCAAATAAACCACGTGCTGAGAAATGCTGGGCTTCAACGGAGTGAATAGTGATGTCACTGTCAATAGGTTTTGACTGCCACCAGTCAATCGGAGATATATTTTCGAGGCCTTCTTCAGTGAGGTATCGGTCAACGCCTAATGGCACAATAAAACGTGGGCTGAAATTTTCATTTAGCTTCTTTAGGGTCTCAATATCTAAGTGATCATAATGGTTGTGGCTGATCAATACCAAGTTGATGGGCGGAAGGTCTTCAAATTTTACTCCGGCAGGCCGGAACCTCTTAGGGCCGGCGAAATCAAGCGGACTCACTCGCTCACTCCAAACAGGGTCGGTGAGAATATTAACTCCTGCTGTTTGTATGAGAAAGGTGGAGTGATTGACGTAAGTGATTTTCATTCCCGAGGTCACATTGTCAGCTGGGCGTTCAGCAAAAACAACTTCCTCTTCTGGTATTTCTTTCCATTCCCCTTGATCCCGATTCAGGTACCATTTCATTACATCGAGAAACCCTTTGGATGGAACATCTCCTGTATTTTCGAAGGTAGTACCATTGAAGTGATTGGATTCCGGACCATCATAGCCTGGCTGGGAAAAGGTTTTGCCAAGTATGACAATAATCAATGCGAAAAGTGCCGCCGCACCGAAAATCCAGATCATGATTTTAGTAAATAGGTTCATAGGGAGTAATTTAGTCCTCGATGATAACCTTTTATACTAAGAATACATTTCAAAAAAGAGATCTATTTCAAGTGCTTGTTAAAGAACTCGTAAATACGTCGGTATTCGTCATACCAGGCATCTTCATCCTGAAAACTATGTCGCTCAGTCGGATACATCATCATCTCAAAATCCTCATTTCCGGATTGGATAAGAACTTCGATGTATTGTACCGCATCCTGAAATCCAACATTGTCATCGGTCAGGCCATGAAGGAGAATCACGGGCTGTTCCAGAGAGTCAGCATAAGTCAGGGGTGAACTTCGGGCATAGTTTTCCGGATTATCTTCCGGAGTTCCTAAACGGGGTAAGGTGTACCAAGGGTTAGCATAATAGTAATTTTCCCAATTGGTAACGGAGCGGAGACCAGCCGCTGCATCGAAGTGTTCGGGGGAAACTCCAACAGCATAAAGGGCCATAAAGCCTCCATAACTTCCACCATAAATTCCTACTCGGGAAGTATCGGCTTTATCATAATTATCGGCAAGGAAGGCCAAGCCGTCTTCGATATCTTCGGTTTCATATTTACCCATCCAGTTGGTGACGTCTTCTCTGAACTTGCGCCCGTAACCGGTGCTGTGTCTGTAATCAACTTCAATCACGTAATATCCCTGATGCGTCAGGTATTGGTGGAACATGTATTCGCGCCAGTAATTATTTGACCAGCCTTTATACACGTTCTGTAACGAACCGGCACCATGAACAAAAACCACTACCGGATTACCCTCCGGGTTTCTCCTTTCTGGCTTAAGTACGGACATTGATAAGCGGGTTTCACCATCACGGCTGGTTACCTTTACATACTCTTCTTCCTGCCAGTTGTATTCGTAAAAAGAATCCGGAACCGTATTGGTAAGTTGAGTTTCCCGATTCGGGATCATGGTATCTATTGCATACAACTCAAAGGGCTCATTGAAATACGTTTTTTCATAGACCACATATCGACGGTCGTGACTCAGTTCAAAATCTCTTCGGTAACCTTCTGCTGTTGTTAATTTGGTGGGGAGATTGGTAATGATGTCCAACTTATTTAGCTGAATTTCGCCCGGATCCATTTCTGAAGTAGCCATCACAATGGTTCGCTCATTCATCCATGTTGCCCATGGAATATCATACTCTCCAAAGGTGTGCTGTTCAAACCCGGTGCCATCAGGGTTGACGGTATAGATATGATTCCACCCATCTTGCTCACTCTGAAACATTAGGCGATCGGTAGCGGGAGCAAATTCAAGATTGGTGTTATACATCCAGCCCTCAGTAGAATCCTCAAAAAGCGTTTTGGCTTCCAGGGTATTCACGTTATAAACCGTAATTTTTCGGTTTTTCATAGGAGGATCAATCTGATCGATAGCGAGAAAATTACCGGATGCACTCACACTGGTATTTAAATATCCTTTATGAGTAAAAATGATTTCAACATCACCGGAATCAACACCTGCAATAGAGATTACGCGGGTTGGGATACCGCGACTGGAACGGCCGGGATCAACAAATGTATCGTTGTATTCCGGGAAGTAAACGGTCCGGTAATCTGAGCGGTCTGTTTGTGAAAGCACGAGTTTATCACCAGCCCAGCCCTCAATTCCATAACCTGCGCGACCTTCTTCTCGATCCGTAATCTGCTTCATAAATGCTTGTTCAACACCGGAAACCCATACATCTCCATTTTGGATGAAGGCAAAGCGAGAACCATCGGCGCTCCACTCAGGGCTGTAATCAAAACCTTTTGAGGCAACAACTACTCGTTTGTTTTCAAAATCTTTGTCGGCTAATACCAGATCACCATTCTCGATATAGAGAACATGATTCCCATCAGGAGAAAGCTCATAGTTCCTCACTACATCATTCGGAGCTTCTTGTTTATTCCTGCCGCTCAATCCAACCTGATATAAATCAGTATCGGAAGTTGCAGAATCACTGGCAGAATAATAGATGGTTTTTCCATCCGGAGAGAAATGAGAAAAAGACGGACGCGTTCCCGGGATAAAAGGCTCATGAAAAATATCCTTCATCGTTAGCTTTTCAGGAAACTGTTGGGCAAAAAGGTCAGCCCCAAAAAGAAGGAGTGCTAAAGTAATTGGAATCAGTTTTTTCATAGGTTGGACAAAGATTGAGTCTTTAAAAATGATAGATGAGGATAAAAACTTTGGAGGAGAAAAATTGCAAAAATTGGTTTATGGATGATCTATAAATTATGTGAGGCTCAAGACCAGCCGTGAACGCCCAGCTTGTTTACGGGAATGCTTTTTCGCTTCGCTCACCATTCATTCAGGGAAAAATATATTCCATTACACAAGCAAAGGGCTTCAACCCTGCCGCGAAGATAGAACATTACCTGCCAAACATAATTCGATAAACATTCATCAGTATTATGCATTCACAAGTCTATCAAAGCAGTTAAATTAGAATTAATAAGTAAACAAAAATATATGCTATGAAAACAACAGTTTTAAAAGTATCAGGAATGGGATGCAGTGGCTGCGCCGACAGCGTGGAATCAGCCTTGAGTTCATTAGATGGCGTTGTAACTGCATCGGTGAATTTGAAGAATGAAACAGCAGAAGTTTCGTATGCCGAAGCGGGTTTAAAGCACTCAGATTTTGAAGAAGCAATCGAAAAAGCCGGATATAAAATGACAGGCGTAAAATCATAAACTAATGGAAAAGGCCACACTTCAAATTGACGGGATGCATTGTGCCGGATGTGCCAATGCGGTAGATAAACAACTTGAGTCGTTGGAAGGGGTGAAGTCTGCCAGTGTTAACCTTGCTACCGAATCTGCCATTGTAGAATATGAAGGCAACATCAGTACGGATGATTTTGCTGAAGCGATTTCCAAAGCGGGTTATACCTTGGTTCGGGATGAATCTGAGACCAAATCTAAAGCTGAGCAGGTTGAAGAGCGAGAGCAGAAGAAATTTGAAGTGGCGAAATGGAACATGATTTGGTCCGGCATTCCGACAGCCATCATGATCTTATGGATGCTGCCTATGTGGATTTCCGGCTATATGTTTTTGGGACCTGTGGGAATGGAGGCCGGAATGATCTTGCTCTCCGGTTTTGCCATTTTTGTACCCGGCTGGGAAACCATTAAAAGTGCGTGGAAGTCTTCGTTGAACTTGAGTCCCAACATGGATGTGCTGATCGCCATCGGGGCATTAGCTTCGCTTTCTACAGGATTTGTGAAGCTGTCTCATGAACTAGGCTATGGACCGGATTTCCACAGTTTCGCCATGATTGGTGGTATGATTATGGCTTTCCATTTGACCGGACGATTTATCGAAACCAAAGCCAAGGGAAGTGCATCTCAAGCCATCCGAAAGCTATTAACGCTGGGAGCAAAAGAAGCATCCGTTATTCGAGATGGGGAAGAAGTAAAAATCCCAATTAAGGAATTAAAGTTGGGTGATGTAATGCTGGTTCGACCGGGAGAGAAGATTCCTACCGATGGAGAAATTGTTGAAGGCACCAGCAGCGTGGATGAATCTATTGCTACAGGAGAATCCATGCCGGTAGAAAAATCAGCAGGCGACGAGGTTATTGGCGCTACACTAAACACCAACAGTGTGTTAAAAGTGAAGGCTACCAAAGTCGGAAAAGATACCTTCCTGAATCAGGTGATTAAAATGGTAGAAGAGGCGCAGGGGAGTAAAATTCCTATACAGGATTTCGCCGATCGTGTGACCAAAGTATTTGTCCCCGTGGTATTAGTACTTGCCGTAATGACCTTAGCTCTTTGGCTTATTTTTCCCACTTTCTTTGGTGGTATTGTTGAATGGGCTGCCAGTTTCCTTCCCTGGGTAAATCCGGATTTAGGCTCAACGGCGTTGGCGTTTTATGCAATGATAGCGGTGCTGGTCATTGCTTGTCCCTGTGCCTTAGGCTTGGCTACACCAACCGCATTGATGGTAGGCTCCGGACTGGGAGCTGAAAACGGAATCCTCATCCGAAAAGGGGAAGCCATTCAGCGAATGAAAGATGTGAATGCCATTGTGTTGGACAAAACGGGCACCATCACCAAAGGAAAACCAACGGTTACCGACGTAATCACTTTTGGAGAAAATTCAGAAGAAGAGGTGTTGAAATGGGCGGCATCGGTGGAGCATAATTCTGAACATCCATTGGCTCAGGCGGTTGTACATCACGCCAAAGAAAAAGAGCTGGAGCTGATTTCTGTCACGGGATTTGAAAGTATCACGGGAAAAGGAGTGAAGGCCATCTTGGCTGAAGGTGCCGTCGGGGTTGGAACTTCAGGATTGATGGAAGAGCTTGGTATCGAAGTGGATGAGGAGGCTTCATCCCAAAAAGCGAAACTGGAAGAACAGGCTAAAACGGCCGTCTATATAAGCTATGCCGGAAAGTTAGTAGGGCTCGTCGGAATTGCCGATGAAGTTAAAGAAGACAGCAAGCAGGCCATTTCAGAGCTGAAGAAACTTGGATTACAAACCATCATGCTGACAGGCGATAATCAAAAAACAGCCCGGGCTATTGCCAATCAGGTTGGGATTGATGAGGTGATTGCGGAAGTGCTGCCCGACCAAAAATCAGATGAGATACGAAAATTACAAGAAGCCGGAAAAGTAGTGGCGATGGTAGGCGATGGAATTAATGATGCCCCGGCGCTTACCCTTGCGGATGTTGGGATTGCTATTGGAACCGGAACCGATGTGGCGATTGAATCCGGCGATATAGTATTGGTGAAAGGAGATTTGTCAGCCGTGATTCGTGCGATAAATCTCAGCAATAAAACCTTCACAAAAATTAAGCAAAACCTATTCTGGGCCTTCTTCTACAACCTGATCATGATTCCGCTGGCTTTCGTAGGATGGCTCCATCCACTACTCGCCGAAGCAGCGATGGCATTTAGTTCAATAAATGTAGTTTTTAATTCAAGAAGATTAGGAAAGGCGAAGCTGGATTAGCATAATTGATAGGCAAAGAGTCACAATCCATTCCCACATCTTCATCTGACGACTACAGCTCGTCTGATGAATGGGTAGGGCTTGTTGTTGTTTTGTAGTCCAAACCTCGTTACGGAGCTCCGCTCCGTAATGTACGTCTGAGGCTCAGCCTCAAGTTAAGCTTCCGCAGCAGAGCAACCAGAATGCCCCAGCATAGAAGAACCATTTTACTAACCCCTCAACCTTTAACTTATTTTGATAGCTCTGATAAAACAAAATTGCCGAAAGAGAGTTATCTTGACGCAAATCATTTTTAAAAACAAAGATTGAACATGAGTAATAATAAGATATTGATTATTGGACTATTGGTAACAGCGGGTGTTGCCGGTTATCTATTTTGGCCGGGAAGTTCCGCAAGCAACATGATGTCCGACAAGACCGAGGTGGTAATGTATAAGAATCAAGGTTGTGAGTGCTGTACCCGATGGGGCAGTCATATGATGGAAGGAGATTTTGCAGTTGAAGAAGTACCAACTCCTGTTTTGATGCAGGTGAAACAACAGAATGGAATTTCTCGCGAAATGGCGTCTTGCCACACCGCAATGATTGGTGATTATGTGGTTGAAGGTCACGTACCCAGAGCTGATGTAGAACGCCTTCTAAAAGAAAAACCTGATGCTATCGGACTTGCCGTGCCGGGAATGCCAACAGGCTCACCGGGAATGGAAATGCCGGGACAAATGCCGGACAGTTACGACGTGCTTTTGCTGAAGAAAGACGGAACCACCAGCGTGTTCTCTTCTTACTAAACTTAGCAGTTATTTCGCGGCGGATGCCCGAAATCTGAATTTTTTGAAATTGACAAAGCCTTTATTGTAGTGATAAGGGCTTTTTTTATGTGTTTTACATAAAAATATGAAACAAAATGCCACTTAAAGTCTTTAATAAGGTGAATACAAACAAAACAACTAATTATGAAAAAGGCGATTGGTGGAATTTTAACAGCCGGTGGATTAATCGGCATTATTTTCTATGGGTACCAATATTTTGAAAACTCCGAATCATTTGAAGCATTTGGAGCAGATGTAGCAATAAGTACAGGAGATTATACTCCAATCATCATTTCAGCTGTAGTATTGGTGGCAGGTATTGTAATCTCAAAAATGAATATTAAGTAGCATTCAGGTATTTAAGAAATCGAGCCCGGACTATTCAGTTAGTTCGGGCTTTTTTATGTCAGGATATTTTTTCTAAAACAGGCAACGAATGTCGAGCTTTTCATCCTTAGATTTCTCATTTCATTCGAAATGACAACGGCGTTGGATACGATGTAATAACCTTTCTAATGGCTGTTTTTACTTAATTGTCATCCCGAGAGCAAAGTGTAAGGGATGTTTCGATGTCATATACGAGGGATCTGCAAATGTTTGTGTCGATTTAGGGTAGTAGCCAAGTATCAGAAGCTTGAATATTGGTTCTTATTTGACACACCTTACTTCTACAACAATGAATTCTTTTACTGATTTACATCCCACAGAGCTTTTCACTCATCTTCCAGAGTTCTGCCGCAGCATCCGCATCTCGGGCGGTTTTACTTGGTGTGGCTGCTTTTTCGTTTTTGAAGTAAGCACCATTCACATTCTCCACATCATCAGATGTAGCCAGATAAATAGAAGTTTGGGCTCCCTTTTTTGGAGAAACCATAAACAGCTTTCCAATGGTGAAGAAGGTCCTCAACAGCCAGCTGCCACTTTGGGCGAAATTTGAAGCGACTACACCCGGATGAAGGCAGTTGGCAGTTACATGGGTTTCAGTTAGGCGATGAGCAAGCTCTTTAGTGAACAGAATGTTGAAAAGCTTTGAATTCCCATAAGCTTTCATTGGAGAAAATCCCTCTGAAAGCTGAATGTTTTCGGGATTAAACTCTCCGGTTTTATGAGCTTCGGAAGCAACGCTTACAATACGCGCATAGTCGGAGGCTTTGATGTGATCCAGTAATAAATTGGTGAATAAAAAGTAGCCAATGTGGTTTACGGCAAAAGTCTTTTCCAGCCCATCTACTGTTTCTTCTCGTTCAGCAGCAACAAAGCCATGATTATTAATCAGCACATCTATTTTCTCGTAATTCTTTTTGATGTGTTCGGCCGCTGTTCGTATTTCAGACTGGATGGCAAAATCACAAAGCACGATTTCAATGCCCGGATTTGACGTTTCATCAATGATCTGCTGGCGGGCAGCTTCAGCTTTGTCTTCATTCCGGCAAACCATCACAATATATGCGCCTTGTTTAGCCAGCGCCTTTGTAGTTTCAAAACCGATACCGGAATTAGCCCCGGTGATTACACATAATTTGTTGTTCATAAAAAGAAGGTTAAACAGCTCGATTCAAAATTAATCAAAGATAGAATACATAAGAGTCATTCCGAGTAGAATATGTTTGGAAGGACTCTCAATCATAGTACGAGGAATCTTCAAAAGAATAACCCTGCACGATTCCAATATGGGTGAAGTCCTGTTGAAGATACACATTTCTATTCCGATTGATTCATCGCTCGATAAAGTTGGGTTAAAGCAACTATATGGGCTGGCTATAAGACTTAAGAGATTTTTAGTCCAATTCCATTTACATATTGTAGTTAGCGGAAAGAATATCCACCTAAAACATTCAGATTGTTATCAAAAATACTAATTGTGGTAACTCCCGATACTAGAATATTCGGATCGGAACTTTGAGCCATTCCAGTTATAACAAAAAAGAAATTCCCGGCTTTATAGTAATTGAAGTCAAATTTCCTGTCATTATTGTTCCAGGTGGCTGCAATAGCTTCTTCAAACTCTTCATTCAAATCTACACAGGTCTGGAAATCTTGTGAGTTGGTGAGCAGTTCAATTTGTGAGGTGGATAAATGAGTAGTTCCGGTTTCAATTCTCTCTGGCGACCAATTCTCACTTGTAATGAAATGTTCCATAACCTCTCTCAAATAATCGTCTTCTGCCCAACAAGGATCTTTTTTAAGGTTTTTGAAATGTCCATATGATGTAAATACTCCTGCTATGCAGAGAAAAATTGTGGCTCTTGATAAGTTCATTTTTAGTGGTGTGAATGATTCACGCTAACGGTTTATTGAAGTATCAAATTCCTTATCTTTGAACTAAAGCAAAAGACATGATACAAGAATATCTGAATTCTATTGAAAAATTTGTTGTAGTAGGTGATCGCGTACTCATCAAACCCCGCGATATGGAAACCCATACGCGCAGTGGATTGGTGCTTCCGGCTTCGGTCAAAGAGAAGGAGGAAATCCAAAGCGGTTATATCGTGAAGACTGGACCGGGCTATCCTATTCCCAATACCGATATTGAAGAAACATGGAAGGGAAGCACAGATACAAAGTATATCGGCATGCAGGCCATTGAGGGCGACTTAGCCATCTTCCTGAAAAAGCAGGCTTATGAAATTGAATTTGAAAACGAAAAATATTTAATCGTCCCGCACGCAGCAATCTTGTTGCTCATCCGGGATGAAGAAACGACTTAATGACACAAACCCAATCCCCCGACGAAAAGAGACAAGAGAAAACCCAAGAAGAACAATCACCGCCCAGCGTAAAGAAACACTCCATTTTTGATGATGTTCAAGGCATTATCATTGGCTCATTATTAGCCTCTTTTGGCATCGCTATTTTTTCCCATATGAATTTTTTGATTGGCGGTACAGCCGGAGTAGCCTTCCTGACTCAGTATGCTACCCCCTTTACCTTCGGGCCGATCTTTTTTGTGATCAATCTTCCATTTTATGTGTTAGCGGTCAAAAAGCTGGGCTGGGAATTCACCATCAAAACCTTTTTGGCTGTTTTTACGGTTTCTTTCCTCACCGAAATGATACCGCTGATATTTGAATTTGGAGAGATCAATCCCTGGTTTGCTGCCATTTTAGGTGGCTTCTTGATTGGCAGTGGCTTGCTGGCATTATTCCGTCACAAGGCCAGCTTGGGCGGATTGAATATCGTGTCCATCTTCCTGCAGGAGAATTATGATATCAGTGCCGGTAAATTTCAAATGGTGGCGGATGTCATCATTATTTGCGCGGCATTCTTTATTGTGGATTGGAAGGCGGTAGCCTTTTCGGTGCTTGCTTCTATTGCATTGAATATCATTCTGGCGATTAATCACAAGCCTGGCCGCTATCGAGGAATGAGCTGAGCTGTTCTTCTACAAACTTCGGAATTGAACACGGATAAAGCGGATGTTACGGATGTTCGCTGAAAGGAAATAAGGTGGGCTTTTGAGTAGACGTTATTGGTTAATATTCACAGTCAGGCGGTAACTATTTCTAGCCCTATACCTCCGACCTCTCTAAATCTCTCCTTCTCAAGGAGAGACTTTTTCTAATCTTATAATAGCTGCGATATATGTTCATGATTATGAATTTTATCAACGCGTCCTTCTCCTTGTGAAGGAGGCCTGTGCTGAACTCGATTCAGTAAAGACAGAAGAGGTCGAATGCTTGATAAGCTCTTAAGGGGAAAAGATGTAATCACTCAGGACTAACGAAGTTATGTTTGCTAACATAGTATCAAAGAAATAAATAGCAATTCAAAACTGATTACAAATCCGTTTCCCTAACCTTTTTGTGCTTTAGATATTTAGTGGCTAATAAAACCAGACATAAACTGACTCTTCCTCGTACTGACACTCTGCCTCGGCACGTATTATAGCTCGAAATAGCTATTCAAAGCTTGCACGGAATGTTTTGTCTTTTATATTGCGTTGAATGAGCATCTTCACCTTAACCTAATTAGAAGCCATATGAAACGTCGGGAATTTATATTGAAATCTGCTTTAATGGGAGCGGCTGCAACTATGCCATTCCATAAACTTTTTGCACTGGGGCAGGACAGTCCGTTTACAACTCTTCGAAGAAATGTTGGAACGTTTAGAGGAAGCGGTGGGACCATCGGATGGTTGGTTAATAGTGATGCCGTTGTTATTATCGACTCCCAGTTTCCGGAATCGGCACAAAATTGTGTAACAGGTTTGGAGGAGATGACAGATATTGATTTTGATATGCTGATTAATACGCATCATCACGGCGATCACACTGCAGGAAACCCAGTATTTAAGGATAAGGTGAAGCGAATTGTGGCTCATCAGAATGTGCCTGATTTACAGAGAAAAGCTGCAGAGTCTCGCGGACAAGAAACTTTAGACGCCCAGGTTTATCCCGATACGACGTACGAAACCTCATGGAAAGAAACGGTAGGTGATGAAGTTGTTCATTTGACCCATTATGGCCGCGCCCATACAAGTGGCGATTCCGTAATCTATTTCGAAAAAGCGAATGTAGCTCACATGGGAGATTTGATGTTTAATCGAGCTCATCCATTTATTGATCGGGGCTCAGGAGCCTCAATTTCCAACTGGGTCACAACGCTCAATAAGACTGCCGAAGATCTTCCTGAAGATGCGGTGTATATCTTTGGCCATGGTAACACGGATTATGGAATTACTGGGAGTAACGAAGACCTCATGGTTATGAAAGACTTCTTAGCCGAATTACTTGATTATACCCAGAAGGGAATTGATGCAGGAAAGTCGAAAGAGGAAATAACGGGCATCGAAACCTTACCCGGTTTTGAGGAATTTAAAGCACCGGGCTGGAGGCTGCCGCTGAGTGCTAATCTTGAAGTAGCATATGCTGAACTCACTGAAGGCGATGGATAAAGTACCAACATCACCCCAAACAAATACTAATAAGGAAACCAAACGCCGATGCCTGTTTTGTGGGCAGGTAGCCGAACTGGTTTGGGTTCACGGTCATGGTCAATGTTCTGCTTGTGGAATCAACGCTGAAGAATGCTGCAGGGGGGAGACTAAGTGTTGAAGTGTTAGAGTGTTTAAGTATCAACACGTAAGCACTTAAGCACTTAAACACCTAAACACTTTTATACTTTCAATAGTCGTACTGCCAGCGAATATCGATTCCTTGCCGGTTATCATCTCCCTGGGTAATAATTAGATCCAGATTTTTGGTAAGAAGATATTCCAGGATAAAGAGTGTTTCAGGAGTCGTGCTGCTGATCTCATTCACAATAGCGAAGAAGGTGCGTCGGTTTAAGTACCAACCTGTTTTGATAGACGTACCTCCGTTTATCGAGGAGTTGTCAATCTGAACGACGTCAATGCCCAGCTGCTGGGTAGCGAGAGCTTCAAATTCATCCAAAAGCACATCTACCAGTAAATCGGTTGGGGAAGAGCCGCCGCTTCCACTCACCACTTGTTGCCAGGATTCAAGAGCATAGCAAGGTTTGTTGAACAAGGTGTAACAGATTATATCTTGCTGTTCCATTTGTGGCTGGCTTTCAAATCGGAAAGTCGGATCTTGGGCATTTCCCTCAATAATGTAGTAGAGGATAATAGGGTCGCCCTGTTTTTGCGATGATTGAGGCACATAACTGGTTTTGATAAATAAATCAGGCTCCTCGACCGGCCCGCTGAAAGTAAACGTACCTTCATCCAGCGTAAATTGCTTGCCAAGAGGGCGCACATATCCGCGTTGAGCATCTAAAGTGCCGAATAGTTGCAGGTCTTCGCTTCGTTGCTTCTGGGCATCCAGCTCTCCGGTGAGTGCAATTTCCAAGTCAAGATATCTGCTATTTCGAATCAGGAAATTCCGCTCAATAACAAACCGCATATCCATTGCAAGGGAGTCATAAGCGCTGAACGAAGAAGTTTCTTCACCTTCAAGTTCTATGGTCTCAACCGATTTTTCCCCAAAATCCTGAAGAAATACAAAGCCGTTCTTAACCCGTAATTCTCCGGATGCTTTAGGCTGGGTTGGCTTACCGGTGAGTTTACTGTCCAGGTCTATAGTTAGGTTATAATCGGAAGTGTTGGCCAACCGGAATCGGTTTGCTTTGGCTGTTATGTCTAAGTTAGTTGGAACAATACCTTCCAAATCAATATTTCCCGAAGCTGAAAAGGAGCCGCTTCCACTGCGGGCACTAAGCTGACTAAGCTGTAAGCCAGACTGACTAAAGTTGAGTTCAGAAGTAATTCCTGTCAATTTTATACCTGCGATTGGTACTGAAATTTGGCCGTTCTGCAGTCGGAAATATCCTTTTGGCGTGAGGGTATTCGTAGTCCCTTCAATATTGATATCAGCATTCAGAACTCCGCGTAATCGGTTTAGATATTGTTTATCAAGGAAGTCATTGAACACCGAAAGGTTAAAGTTGTCGGTGATCATGTTTACCGAAATAGAATCAGTTTCATCCGGCATATTTAAAGCCATGGTTCTGAAATCGACAGAGATTGGTAATCTGGAGCGGATAGATGCAGCCGTCTGCCCCTGGGCATTAATTTCGGCATTTGTAGTTACGTTTTTCTCAAGGTGATGGTATTTGAATTCAGCAAAAGCAGAATCAATTTTAATGCCGGAAAGAGTAGGGTCTCCCAGTGTTAAAGCGCCATCAAAATTAGGCTCGCCAGCCGTTCCGGAAAGCTCCCCGTTAAAGCTGATAATACCTTCGGTTCCGGTAATTTGATACGCATCTAATATGCTTTGAAATTCACTCAGCCGAACGGGATTGATAACGAGTACTCCACTTACCGATTCCCTGAAGAAAGCATCGCCCAAAGTCTCTGGATCTTCAGGAACAAACGGGATATCCAGATTTCCATATACTTTTTCCTCTCCATTCATAATCAGCCCAAGCTCGGCTTTAAGTCGCTTGGAGGCGATGTAATATTCGAGGTCTAAAACATCAACATTTGTACCTTTATAGACCAGATTATCGACGGTAAACTGGCCGTCGCCTGATAATTCTTCCGGGCTATTTTTAAAGCTCAGGTTACCGGAAAGAATTCCATCAACAAAACGCTCATCAAAAAGAATTTCCTGGATGACACCAAAGTTAAAATCCCGTCCACTCGCCCAGGCTTCCTGATTAAGGGAGTCGGCGTATGGGATTGCTAAACTCATATATGTTCCGTCATCTGAGCTTAGTACAAGCGTATCGGTTTGTATTGAGGCATCCTGATAAGTGAGGTTGAACGGTGCCTGAAGTGAAAGTAAACTGGCCGGCGTTTGGAAAGTGAAGGTATTCCATAGGATATGTGTTTTGAGTGATTCAAGGCTGACACCGAAGTTTCCGGACTGTGAAATTTTCCCGGCATCATCACTGGAGATATCGAGGTTGAAGTTCCCGGAGACAGAGTCGGGACTCGCGGTGCCCAAAGTAGAGAGACTGATATCCTGAAGGCTTAAATCATTAAAAGTGGGTTCTGTGATATTAAGAGAGAAATCATACCCATACTGATCCTGAATAGATATTTTGGTATTTCCTGAAATGGAGTTTGCGTAGAATAAAGTGTCGTAATTAATATCATTAAGCTGAATTCCACCATCAAATAGGAGGTTTCCGGGGGTAATTTCTGTCACATTTCCTGTAACTGTACCCGAAGCACTCAACGTTTGAGCTCCGACCAAAGAGGCTAACGGCTGCAGGTTTTTGATCTGCATATCAAGGTTGAACTTATTTAAAGGATCGGACTGATCTTCGAGATTTCGGCGACCGGAAAACTCTCCTTCAATCACTTCGCTATTTAGCTCTCCTTCAGATATTGTGAGAATATTATTATTCAGATTAGCGATAATGTTCAGCCGATCAAAAGAAGCCCCATTGGCATAGCTGGAATCAATAAGAAGGTTAGCTTGAAGTTCTAATTTCTCCGGATCGAAGTAAGTGCCTGAGCCATTGGCTTTTAGATTAATTCGGGTTGGGAATTCCTCGAGTCCATTCACTTCAGTTAAATCAAATTCAGATGTATTCAGGTCAAAATTATAAGTCGGTTTTTCGCTTGAATAATCATTGAGTACCGTAGAGAAGTTAATACGGTCAGTAAGTAGCTGTACAAAGCCATCAACACGTAGCGAATCTTTGTTGATGCTTCCATCAATATCAAATAGCGAGATCACCTGACCGTTGACTCTTAGTGTGTCATCCACAACGCTTGGAAAAATCGCTACAGGTTTTCCATTTTCATCTTCTTTGATCCTTGGAGGCCGGTTCATGGATCTGGATGTTTTGAGACTGAAAGTCCAGGTCTCGTCAGAAAGCTCGAACCCTTTACCAGCAGCATTGCCTCTGAAACTTAACTCACCGGTTAATTCAGGGTTTTGTAACCACCATCCAATATCCAGATTAGAAGCAAAAAGGGGAGCCCGCCAGTTTGGTGAGTCACCAAATAGTTGATCTACATAAGGGTTGATGACAATTTTATCTTCCCCATCACTAACTTGGAAATTAGATCGTAGCTCTCCATTTATAATGGTGCCGCTTCCAAAAAATCGCTCAAATACATACTGCTGATAGCTAATATCATAAAAAGTAAATCCCCAGGTGGCATTCATGGCAGGGTAATCTTGTGTGATTTGTCCCTCAACGGTCGCCTGAAAACCGGAGATGGTAGCTTTTACAGAATCATTTGTGAAATAACCGACATCAATATTTTGAGCGCTTACCCCAAATTTTGTCAGGGTTGGGCTTCTCGTGAAAGAAAGATCGGAGATGGCAACAAAGTCATCAAAGCCTTCACCTTCTGCTTTCAATTCAATGTGCAACGAATCGGGATTTCCACCTGCTTTTAAGCTAATCTGCAGTTCCTGTGCAGGAATTTCCTGAGTTAAATAAGGCTGAATATCTGCAAAGGAAATGGGCCGGGTATCGGCTTGAGCCTGTAGTGTCGAGTCCTGAAGATTTGCAAAACCATTAGCCTTCAACATGGAACGGCCTGTTTCAATAACCAATTGGTTTAGTGTGATTTCCTGATCGGAATAAGAACCCGACGTTTCAAAAGCGATTGGGTTTGGAAGCCTGCCTTCTATCAGTTTAAAAGAGAGGGAGGATAGCGAGGCTGAAATTTCATCATATAAACTAAAACCAGCTGAGGCATTTAGGTCTTTTACCCGCAAAGTTGAATCCGGGAGGTAAGAATGTGACCGTACAAATATATTGCTGTTATTGAGATTTATAGCCTGAATATCTACGGCAAAAGGCGTGCTTGAGCTGTCTTCAACTTGACCCTTGGGAGTGGCGGGTTTTATCAATTGCTGAACATTAAAGGTGCTGTCAGCGGTTTCAATTACATTGGCATTTAAGCCTGAAATACTGACTTGGGAAGCACTGAAAGTATAGTCGAGTAAGCTCCAAATGTTGTATTGAATTCGTGCGGTATCTAGAGTAGCAAGAGTGTCAGATTGAGTGATTGTCAGGTTAATGATTGAGAAGTCATTCCATAAATCACCGTTAATATCACCGATACTTAGGGTTCCGTTCAGCTGCTGATTTGCAAGTTCAGTGACTTTGCTTTTTGCAAAGTTATGTACAGCTGATGTTTTGAGCGAGAACCGAAGCGCAGTAGCCAAAACGACTAAGCTGAATATAGTCCACCCTAAAGCTTTTAAGATACGGACTGCGATATGTGGTTTGTTTTCACTCATACGTTAAAATGCTTGCCCTATACTAAAGTGGAGGCCCCACCGGTCCCAGGCACTTCCAAAATTCTGCCCCTGATAAATACGTAAATCCTCATCAGTAGGGTTGACTTTATAAGCGAGGTCAATCCGGATTGGGCCAATAGGGGATTGATACCTGAAGCCTCCTCCAACACCAAATTGTATTGGGCTTGTGCCGGTATCACCAAAATTTCTCCAAACCTGTCCGCCATCTAAAAAAGCAGCAACGCCAAAGCCTTTGATTAAGTCATTCAGCTGAAAACGAAATTCGGTATTAAAACTAACCATCGCACGGCCACCAATCGGGACAAATTGTTCAAACTCTCCTTGTTCATTAATGATGGCGCGCTTAGGCCCCAGTTCCTGCCGGTTCCATCCACGGACGGAGTTTGTGCCTCCACTGTATATTCGAATATCGGATGGGAGAGAGTCTTGCTTGGCATAATAGATTCCGGCAAAGTTTAACCGTTTGGCGAATACAATGTTGTCAGTTAAGGATGTGAACTTCCGGGTATCCATGCCAAATTCCTGGAAGCTGTAGGTTGCTTCTCCAAATAGTCCTGATAACTCCCAAAAAGGTTGAAGAGACCACCCTTTTTGACCTCGACGCAGACTCTTAGAATAAAAAGCATTCAAATTAAAAGAGGAAACGTTGTAAGCTTCGATACTGTCTGGCAGGCTTTCCTGTGAATTTAAGGTAACCTCATTGTTCAGGGTAAATTCATAGGAAATAGTACCCGTAAGATTCGGGCTATATTGATAGATAAAACTACTGACAGCACCACCTCGAACAATTTCATAAGAAGGCTCCAGCTTGTGCTGTACAAATGGAGAAAGTACCAGCGAGCTTTTCGTGTTATACAAGTACGGAAACAAGTAGGTAGTCCCAAATCGTTGCTCAATGGCTGATGCATTCGCAGTAACAGTCAGTCGTTCACCACGGCTCCGTACATTTCGATGTGTCCACGAAGCTTGTCCGCGGAATATTTTATAGAAATCAGCCCAGCCGTCATCAATGCGGGTTAAGTTACCAACCCCAAACTGAAGCTGAACAGACCGAAGGGGAGCTTCTTTAACACGAACCTGGACATTTATGGAAGAATCTTGGGGTTGTTCAGGAATGTTAATCAATGCAAAGCGAAGGAGATGATGACTGAATACCTCACGTTGTGCTTCCCTGAGTTTGTTTTCGCGGAATAATTCACCACGGTCAATTCCAGTTTCGCGAATAATGTATTTTGCAGCCAGATTTTCTTCTCCCTCAACAATAACAGAATCAAACCGTGCTCGTGGCCCCGGTGTGCTTATCAGGTTTAGGTAGGCTTTTTTAGAAACGCTGTCAATATCTGCATTGATTTGAGTTTTGGCATAAGGATAACCAAGGTTTCTCAGGGATCCGGTGAGCCGTCCTTCCTCCTCAGTTATATTAATCGTCTCGTATCGCTGTCCCTTTTTATATGGTAGTTTTTTCTTGATCTGGCTAAAATCATCATTGTTAATAATAAGGGAGCTGTCTTCTTCAGATGAGGCAATTTCAAAATCAACCGTCTCAATTCGAATAGGTGTGTTTTCCGTAATTTCGAATATGACTGATTTCCTCCAGTCTTTATTCAAGTCTTCTATTCTGTAGTTCACTATTACATCATCAAATCCACGCCGCTGGTAAAACCGCTGTATCCGGATAACGTCCCTTTTTACCTCATTGAGGTTTAGCAGCATTCCCGGTTTTTTCCAAAAGATTAACTTTTTTAAGGGAGAGGGAGATTCATTGTAAATCACATCTTTGATTACAATAGATTCAAAAGTTCTGTTTCCTTCAACCTTAACACTCCATACCCGTGGTGGTACCGGATCATCAGAATCATCCTGTGCATTTGCCATATTAAATGACAGGCAGAAGACGCCAAGTAGCGAGAGCAGCCGAATTAGAAGTTTTAAATTAGTAGTAAACAAACGAGTGATTTATATTATTTGAGATAAGTATAACTGAATGTTAGTTATCTTTGAAATCTTAGTTTAAGCTTTAAATTTTGTTGCATTATTAATGCAAGCAACGTCCTTTTATGATTAAGTATTTTCTGGTAACAATTGTTTCACTATTGCTGATTTCGTGCAAAAGCACGGAAGAGTTTACAGGCTTTTCTTACGATCCACCTGACGTCACCAATACGACCGACAAAAAAATAAAACTTCAAGATCGTAGGGTAATTGGGGTTGGCTCACCAAAGGTCTGGATTAGTAACGAATTTGAAGGCGCTCGCGTGAATGATTTTTATGCTGTTAATGACTCCACATTTGAGGTTTTTATCGAGTCGGAAAATTATCCTATAAATAATAGTCCATGGTACGCTTTTAAAGTATGGAGCGATACCGTTCGAACAGCAAAGATAAGGCTAAATTACCGGGATGCCACACACAGATATATTCCAAAGCTGCAGAGCTGGGTATGGCCCGACAGTATCTGGAAAGAGCAAATGCAATTACCCGTTGAATATGACACGGTATCCGGCACGGCCTCATTTAATGTGCTTCTCGCCAAAGATCCAATCATAATAAGTGGACAGCCTTTGAACACATCCTCAGAAATAAAGCCCGAGCTTAAAAAGCGAGGTGTGCTTGGCAAAGATTTTGTACAGATAGAAGAAGCTGGAAAATCTAAGCTTGGACGCACTATTTGGAAGCTGGAGATTACCGAAGTTCCGGAAGGTCAGAAGGCACCTGTTCTGGCTATGGTGGGTCGGCAGCACCCTCCCGAAGTGACTGGGTACGTTGCCTCATTATTTTTCCTGGAGGAACTGGCCTCAGATACGGACTTAGCAAAAAGATTCCGAGAGACCTTTATAGTAGAAGCATTTCCAATGCTAAATCCAGATGGGGTTGATATGGGCCACTGGCGGCATAATGCCGGAGGTGTTGACTTAAACAGGGATTGGGAAAACTTCAATCAACCCGAAAACAGAGTGGTGAGAGATGCCCTGACGCCTATTAAAAAAGATGAATCAAAAGTGATGTTCTATGCGCTGGATTTTCATTCAACCAACGAAAATATCTTTTATCCAATTAATGAAGAAGTGAGAACGTCTCCGGATAACATCACACAAAAATGGACTGGAAAGGTGGTTTCGGAAAACCCGAATGTGGCTTTCAATATTGAAGAATTTGACACTTCATCTCCTATTGCAAAAAACTGGTTTTATCATACCTTTGGCATTGATGCGGTTACTTACGAGGTAAACGATAAAATCACGGAGGAGGATATGGAGGCCGTATCACGCTCAGCCATAAGGTCTCTTATGCAGTTATTATTGGATGAATGGGAGAAAACAGCTCTTGAAAACTAAATTTGGGATGCACATATTCTGGACAATTAAATAAAAGGCAATGACAGGTTCACAAGTACTACTAGAAGGAATTTATAACTGGAAGCTAAGACTGGTTTTGAGTGCATTACTTTGCATCATGGGCTTAGGCATTTTAATAAGCATGGCACTTGGGTTGGTTGTAGAACTCTCGGTACTTGACCGGTCTATAGTTGGTATAGCTATTTTTATGGTGGGTACGCCCGCTTACCTTATTGCAAGTAACCTCGGTAAAGTAGATCAATATACTATAGCCGGATTCTTGAATGAAAGCCTGAAAGAAATTGATGGCGATGCTGAAGTATTAGTCAAGAAAGAAGCTGAGCTGGCTCCGGAAGAAAAGTCTCGCCGGGAGCAGTTAGAAGCTTTTTTTATTGAAAACCCACTCTACAACTTCCTGCCTGATAAACCAGTTAAGCAAGCCTACTTCCTGTTCTTAGTTTCTTTGATTGCAAGTTTTGCAATTTGGTACGTAGAGCATTCTTAATTTCTAGTGCGTCAAAATATTAGACAAGAAGAAGGCAGAAATCAGCAAGTATCTTTTCTTTTTTAAGTCCCATCTTCAAACTGTTCAGTAACTAAATCTGTTATATTTTAGCTGCTTTAACTAAGAGAAAAGCACATATATATGGGCCATAATCATAATCATCATCACCACCATCATCATAATAATGTAGATGATGCCTCTATTTGGAAGCTGTGGGCTTCTATATTCTTTAATCTGGCAATCACCATTGCTGAGTTTGTGGGTGGTATACTTTCCAATAGCTTAGCTCTTCTTTCTGATGCTATCCACAACCTGAACGACACGATGTCGTTAGGAATAACCCTAGTTGCCAAGAAGATTTCAAAAAAGGGAGCCAATCCCTCCAAAACATTTGGTTACAAACGAGCTGAAATTATCGGTGCTTTTATAAACCTGATTACATTGGTGATTGTAGCTTTATTCCTGATCAAAGAAGGAGTAGAGCGCTTTTTTGATCCTCAGCCTATTGATGGTTACATCATGTTTGTGGTAGCTATTGTAGGATTGATAGGAAATTTTGCAACGGCTGCATTACTCTGGAAAGACTCGAAAGATAACATCAACATGAGGAGTGCTTTCATCCATATTCTGTCAGATGGACTTTCTTCGGTTGGGGTGATTATTGGCGGTTGGTTAATTCTGAAGTATGAGTGGTATATCGTAGATACGATTCTGACAGTTATAATTGGGATCTACATTCTTTGGCATTCCTATTATATGCTTCGTGAAACCATCAATATTTTGATGGAGTCGAAGCCGGAGGGCATTGATATTTCTGAGCTCACAACCAGTATGAAAAGCGTAGAAAAAGTGTGCGATGTGCATCATGTCCATGTTTGGAGGCTTGATGAAAAGAGCACTTTATTAGAAAGCCATGTAGTTATCGAAAAAGACGATATTGGTGATATGGAGTCTATAAAATCATCCCTTAAAAAAATACTGCACGACGAGTTCGAAATTCATCACAGTACGCTCGAGTTTGAATTTGAACCATGTGGAGCTCACAGCCACGAAGTTGTTCATAAGCATTAGAGTTTTCATTATCGCAGAAGTGCTGTGTTGATGAAGTTTCGTATTTAGCGACTTTAATGATCATAAGAATTAATGATTATCTTCAACAAACTTTGAAAAAATACCAAGAATGAAGAAACTACTTTTATTAGCATTACCCTTTTTAGTAATTGCCTGCGGAAATAACCCGGATGTAATTGAAGATATGGGAGACGCTTCTTTCAAGTTGGTAGATGCAGATAGTAACAGCGTTACCTTCCCCGATGATTTTGAAGGCGATTATGTGGTGATGGGATTTATATATACCAATTGCCCGGATATATGCTCATTGATAACACAGAACCTGGTAAAGATCCAAAAAGACCTGAACTACCCGGAGGATGTTCAGTTTATAGCAGCTACTTTTGATCCAAACAGAGACACCCCATCAGCATTAAAAAAATATGGAAATGCATTTGGCGTGGATAAAAACTTCACCTTTCTAACGGGAGACTCCACCGAAGTTTTTGCACTGATGGACAGTGCTCGTGTTCGCAGCCAGATTTCGTTATCACGAGAAACCGAGAGTGGAGAGAAGTTGTATTTTATCAATCACTCAGACAAAATCATGGTTCTTGATAAACAAGCAAGGGTGATTTTTGAGTATGGCGGCAGCCAAAAAATGATCCCTTCTTTAGTCGTTGAAGATTTAAATAAAGTACGATGAGAAAAGCAGTATTAGTTATAGTGGCAGGAATGTTTCTGACAGCTTGTTCTAATGACAAGCCTGTTCCCCAAGAAAATCAAATTACTGAGCGGGTTCGCCCAGCAGCTTTAGGAGGCACAACAGCAGCTTATTTTGTTTATACCAATCCATTAGAAAAAGCCGATACCTTGATTGCAATACAGGCTGATTTTGCAGCAATGGCTCAGGTTCACGAATCATATGAAACAGAAGATGGGATGATGGGGATGAGGGAGCAAAAAGAAGTTATAGTTCAGCCCGGTGAGGAGTTGCGTTTCAGGCAAGGCGGACTCCACGTTATGCTCATGAATACAAACCGGGAACTTGCTCTGGGTGATTCTGTTCAGTTAGGGTTGAATTTTTCAAACGCCGGAGTAGTTGATAAAAAACTACCGGTACTTCAATAGGTTTGAACAAATAGAGGATACGCGATGCAAGAATTAGTGAGCGCTGTAGAACAAACTCAGGTTTTGGTCGCTTTTGTTGGTCTTGTTATTCTATTCTTGATAGAGAGCATTCACCCCTTTTTTGATTTTTTTAAAGGATCCTTCAAAAACCGAGGGCGACATTTTTTGGCTAACATCAGTTTGGGAGTGGTAAATGCGCTTATGAATGCCCTGATATTTGTAGGGCTTTGGCTATGGGCATCTACATGGGCTGATAATCATAATTTCGGGTTACTAAACTGGCTGGAAAGCTCATTTCCCGCTTTCGCTGGATGGCCAAGGGTAGTAGTTGCGGTACTTATATTTGATATCTGGATGTACGCCTGGCACCGGATGAATCACCGAATACCCTTTCTATGGAGGTTTCATCGGGTTCATCATTCAGATCCCAATATGGATGTTTCTACAGCAACGAGGTTTCACACAGGTGAGATTTTGTTCTCTTCAATATTGAGAATTCCAATCATTATCATCACTGGATTGTACCTGTGGGAATTGCTGATTTATGGAATTTTGGTAGCTATCGTTGTTCAGTTTCATCATGCTAACATCAACCTCCCTGGCAAGATGGATTCTATTTTAAGATGGGTGATTGTGACCCCGCATATGCATAAAGTTCATCACTCTCGGTGGCAGCCGGAAACGGATTCAAACTACAGTACCATTTTTTC
Organism: Balneola sp.; assembly: GCA_002694685.1. Taxonomy (NCBI): domain Bacteria; kingdom Pseudomonadati; phylum Balneolota; class Balneolia; order Balneolales; family Balneolaceae; genus Balneola; species Balneola sp. The sequence continues at coordinate 41,076 of NZMW01000011.1, read as the reverse complement.
TTTTTGGGATCGGATTTGGAGCACATTTCGTCTACATGATCCTTTAGAAACAATTAAAATGGGTCTGGATGAATTTGATTCAGAAGAAGATCAGCAGGTGAAAGGAATGTTTTCCATGCCGTTTAGAGAAGGGAAGAAAGAAGAGTGACGCTTTTATTTCATACAAATAAAAAAGGCTGCCGGGGAACACCCGACAGCCTCAACCACTTAACCAATCAGATTACTCTATCGTAAACTGAACCATTACTATGTTTTGCATTTCGTCAAATACGGGGGGATCGTCTGATCCTTCAGAACCATCGAAATCGTAAGACCCGATTGTTCCATTATCGATGTGCAACATCGCCCATACTTTTTCTCCTGACTCTACGGTCTCTCCTTCGTCAAGCTCAATTACCAAATCATTATTGGCGCCTGTGTAAACCTGACCGTGTCCAATGCTTGCGGGCACAACAGGGCTGTCGCTGCCTGTATCTCTGTGAAGCACTACAAAACCTATTTGGTTAGTCATAGTTTCTGAAATGGTAATCATTCCATCTTCAGCAGTTTGATTTTCGACCATTACGGCTGGGGAAGCGGAACCACTCACAGTAATACTGGTTAAAAGAATTCCGTTTGCGGTGATAACCGGTTGGTCATGTGGGCCGGCTCCGTCAAATTCATACTCACCAATAACACCGGTGTCATAGTGCGCCATTGGGTAAAGAACATCTCCATCTTCTACTACTACACCTTCATTAAAAGTAATTTGAACGTCGGTATTCATTCCTTCTGAAATAGGAGCTTTACCAATAATTTCAGGTATCTGCGGTCCGTCGTTGTTAGCATTAGATGCATGAACTACAATCCACCCATCAGTGTCAGACTCAACATCAACAGAAATGGAGTTGTCCATAACCATTTGGTCCTCAGCTGTTATTGTGGACATGTTTTCAATCACTTCAAACGAAGTAAGTACAATATCGCCGGCGGGAGTGATTACTGGTAAATCTAATCCGCTATTACCGTCAAATTCATACTCGCCAATTGTTCCCGTATCATAATGGAGCATTGGGAAAAGGTTATCACCGGTAGAGACTTCAGCTCCTTCATTAAGAACAATTTCAACGTTCTCATTTACACCGGCTGTAACTGGAGCTTTACCAATAATTTCAGGGATCTGTGGTCCGTCATTATTAGCATTTGGACCATGAATTACAATCCAGCCATCTTCTGCGGCTGATACCGATGTGATTCTAAAGATATTCCCTCTGTTAACCTGATCCATTGATGTTATTGAAGGATCGGTTTGAGAGATAGAAAACGAAGTCATGACGATTTCGTCATTGAGGGTTACAGGAAGGTCTAGCCCACTGCTTCCGTCAAATTCGTATTCGCCGATTGTTCCGGTATCCTCGTGAAGCATAGCCCAGAGGGTTTCATTATTCTGTACGCCTTCTTCTAATTGAATAGAAACGTCAGTGTTTGTACCGGCTTCAACCATAGCTTTTCCGATAATTTCAGGAACCTGAGGTCCGTTACCGTCAGCATTAGAGCGGTGAATTACAATCCAGCCATTTTCTGGGGATACTACATTAGAAATGACTACTTGGTTACCGCTGGAGGTGCCCTGGGTATTAACAGCTACCGATGGAATATCGCCATCGTTTTCTCCTGAGGAGTTATTATTGTCGCAGGCTGTGAAGGAAAGTCCGACAGCAGCCAAAATGATGAATAATTTATTTAATGATTTCATAATAATTGTTACTTGATGATTTTTTATTTCTAGTCTGGTTTTGAATACGAGGTGAGTTTTCAATCAGATTGTTGATTTCTGATTTTTCTTAAAATCGTATGCCTTTTGGTCCGAATATTTTCAATAACTGACTACTAAGAAGGGTTGAAATAGGCATTGACTAGAAATGGAGAAAAGATGCCGGGTGTGGTAGGTTTCTATTAAGGGAGGAGGAAATAAAAAAGCCTTGATCTATCAAAACCAAGGCTTTATTGAGTTATTCGGAGTATAATTTGCCAATCTCTTAATCTCGGCAAGAGAAAATACGAATCGAATAAAGTCTTGGATTGGAATTAAAAAGGGGTGTAGCTAATGTGACCTTAGCTATTCTATAGAGAAGTGGGACAAGTGGAAAAGAAATGAGTAGTGGGAAAGGTGGTTTAGAGGTACTCTACAACGGCGGTTATCTGGCCCTGAAAGTGGCCCTTCAGGTTTTGTGAGTTTTTAACTAAGCCATTTACTGAAATGTTGTGTTCGCCTTTGTCATTAGAGACTTGATTAATGGAGAGCGAATCAAGGTTGATTGCTTCACCGTTTTCATTTCTTAAAGAATTCGAGTTAATGACGCTGACATTTACATCAGTTCCGGGGGCAGCAACTAAAGAAAAAGCGCCTGCTTTCACCGTATTATTCTGTTCTAACGCCAAAGTACTCAGGTCAATAATGGCATCTTCGACGGAAGTGAATCCTGCGCCGCTTACAACTTCAACTCTGGCCTGCATAACAGCAGTAGTCTGAGCTTGTGCTGAGAACCCGATTCCTGAAACCAATAAGGCCACTATGTATAAAGCTGTTTTCATTAAGAGGTGTTTCTTTAATTCATCCACAAAATATTAAATTTCTTTAATATTAAAAAACTCTAATGTTTATAAATGTAGTAATTCTCTTCCATTAGTCTAAAAAAGAGGGCTCAAATAGCTATAAAGGCTGTTTTTACAACTATTAGAATATTAAAGGATTTTAATGTTTAGCTTTTCTTAGCTGATTTAGAACTTAGGATGGGTAAATAAAAGGGAAAGTCAGGGTAGGCTATATTCTAAAGAAGCGCTTTACTTTAATGATGCGGGCCTTCTTTCTGAAACTGTTAAGTGTACTTTCATCAAGGCCTATCGAGGAAGGGTCGGTTTCAATTTCTTTTAAGGATTCTACTGGGTTTAATACCCCAAGGTGTTTGATAAATGTATTTAGGTGGCTTCGAAGATATCGTTTTCTGTTTTTATCAAGAAGGTTTAAGATGAGCTTCCATTTTTCTGGCTTTATGGAACATTCAATACCTAAGCCGATTGCATCTGAATCATCTGGACTATTGAGGCAGATTTCTAGTTGAAGTTCAAGGTTGTCAGGAAGGGGTTCGGGGCGGAGAAGTTTTGGTCCTTGGTGCTCTTTAAAGCCACGCGGGAAAAAACTCTTCCAGAGTTCACCTGTTGACGGGTCGTGATAAAACACCTCAAAAGTTTCCATATCCTTACGGACGGGAACCATATCTCTGATGCGTTCAATTTGTCGCTTACTGTTGATGATATACATAATTAGACTACTCTATCTAAAGATACTTCTACTCATAGTAAAAGTTCCGAGGAGTTAGATTGTTACAAATTATTTCAGGCTATTTTGTAATTGTTGATAGGTAGGAAACGAAAGAAGTAAATGAATGGCGTATTACTCAACTCGTTCTATAATGATAATCGTAATATCATCGCTTTGTGCCTGACCTCTACTGAAATTATCAATGGTTTTTAGGAGATTCATCATCATCTGAGAAGGAGTCAGTGATTTATGATCGAGCAACCATTCTTCAAAAGCTTCATCGGTAAAAAAGTCACCCTCAACATTTCGGGCTTCCGGAATACCGTCAGAAAAAAGGATTAATTTCTCGCCGGCTTCCATGGTAATGGAGTCTCCGGTAAAATCTACAGGATCCATGATGCCCAGCATAACGCCACCAACTTCAAGCTGAGTCAATTTGTTATAATGTACATTAAGAAGGTAGGGGTTATTATGGCCTGCATTCACATAATTAAAAACATGATTCTCGGTATCAAGCTCTCCGTATACAGCCGTGATAAACTTATCAATAGGGGAGTCTTCAAAAATCAGTTTATTCACTCTATTGACGGAATCACTAACATTATTATTATTCTCCACATGGGAGCGAAGTGAGGCACGCATAGTGGCCATTAATAATGAAGCCGGAACACCTTTTCCGGTAACATCGGCCACGGTAAAACCCCAACGGCTTGTATTTGGAATAGGGATGTAGTCATAATAATCACCACCTACACTCTTGGCGGGCTTACTACACCCAGCCACTCGATAATTTGGGATATTAGGTACTTCCTTAGGCCAGAACCCGGACTGAATAGTTCGTGCAACTTCCAGCTCTTTATGAATTAATTCTTTTTCTAATCTCTCTTCCTGAAGTTTCGCATTCTCGATTGCAATAGCAGCTTGATTGGCTAGAGTCTGAAAAACGGGTATTAAATCGTCAGTAAATTCTTTGTCGTCTTTCCGATTTATAGCCTGCAGAACACCGATTACTTCATCCTCATTATTGATGAGAGGGACACAAATCAAATCGTTAGTAACGAATGATGTAGACTCACTTAGTTCCCCTTCAAAGCGTTCATCATTCTGAACATCCTTGACAAGAACTGGCTCTCGATTCTGTGCAACCCATCCACTAAGTCCCTGATTAGAAGGAATGCTTTTTCCGGATACTTCAGCTGTTGCAGGACCTGTAGGTACTGTTAAGGTCAGTCTAGTTTTATCATCGGATAGTAGAAATAAGGAGCTTGCCTGGCTGTCCATTATGATTTTTGTTGAATCCATAATATCCAACAAAAGGGTTTCCAGCTTAAGGTTAGAATTCATTTTACCTACTAAAGCCATCAGTAGGTTAAGCTGGTCTCCATTAATTGACTGTATGGTGGTCTTCATACCCGATACCCTTTTAAATTTTTAAGCTAATCTGAGTTCCCGAACCCTTAAATGATACAAATATGTAATCAAAAAAATTTTCAGTAGCGCTGATAATATAAGAAAGTCAAGAGAATAAACTAGCTGAATGCTCAATGAGTTATGAGAGTCTGCGCAAAACAAAACAGTTAGTAATAATATGTGAGGTTAGAATAAAGCATTAGTAGCACACATTGAATATGCGGAAGAAAAAACAAGGAATACTTCAGCGTTAACACATATAAAAGCAAAGGAACCGAAAGGGATTAATTAAAATGAAACTGCGAATTTACGTCATACTTCCCTAGCTTTAAGCGTAGAAATTAGTAAATATTCGTTGAAAAAATATTACCAAACCCAAAACCCGATTCAACATTAAAAAGTATTATTATTAAATGATTAATGTCCAAGAAAAGAAGATTTTGGAACTCCTATGCAAGACATTTTGAGTGGCCTTCTAACTATCGGAAATGGTCACAAAGAATACGAGTGTGCCATATTTGCTGTTAGTGGAACCGGCGCAGCGGAGGCTATACTGAATTCTTCACTCAATAAAACGAAAAAAGCTCTTATTGTTACAAATGGGGGGTATGGCATTCGAATGAAACAGATTTGTGAATCATATGAACTTCCTCATGAGACTATTTGCGATTTTGGTGACTATCCGGATCCAAAACTGATTAAAGAAAGGTTAGAAAATGGTGACTTTACCCACTTGGCTATGATTCATCATGAAACCTCAACAGGAATGATGAATCCCATAGAAGAAATTTCCGAATTATGCAGTGATTTTGATGTGACGTTGATTGTGGATGCTATGAGTTCTTTTGGTGCTTATCCTATGGATTTAGATAAGCTGAATATTGGGTATTTAGCCGCTTCATCCAATAAGTGCATTCAAGGGGTGGCCGAGCTGTCGTTCGTGATTTTCCGTAAAGAACTATTGCCGGAACTGAAGCAAAATTCCCGAAACTTCTACTTTGATTTGTATAAGCAGTGGAAGTATTTAAAAGAGAAAAAGCAGCTTAGGTTTACTCCGCCCGTTCAGGTTAGCTATGCTTTTATGCAGGCAATTGAAGAAACGCTCGAAGAAACGATCCATTCTTGGTGGAATCGGTACAGAGAAAACTGGCAGGTGCTATGTGATGGGCTTAGCGATCTTGGATTTAATTTCTATTTACCTGATGGACAACAATCCAGAATTTTGATGGCTATTAAGCTAAATAAGGTGTTGCCAAAAGGCTTCGACCATTTTCATGATTATTTGTACAAAAAAGATATCACGATTTATCCGGGCGTAATCCCGGAATCTGATACTTTCCGTATGGCAGTAATAGGGGACTTATATAAGGAGGATGTTGAGCGAGTGGTCTCAGAAATTTGCTCTTACCTTAAACCATATAGCTAGTAATGAAGCACCAAAAATTACTTTTCCTATTTCTTTTTGTTTACTCAGTTGCATTCGCCTACTTACTTAATCGAAGTTTAAACCTCGAGTTCAACGGCGAGCTCATTGCTCTATTACCGGCAGATAATCCTCACCTAAATACCTACAAAAAACTTGAACAATTAAATTCTAGCGAAGGTGGATTTACGCTCATTATTAGTTCCAAAAATGGTCAATCAGTTGTTCCATCGTCACATGCTATCAAGGACTCCCTGCTAGAATTAAGTAATAAAAGTAAGCCAGTATTTAGAAGCGCAGAGTTGGAAAATGACTTGTTTGATATCCGCAAGTCTGCCTTGTTTCTAATGACGGAACCAGAACTTGATAGCCTTTACATTGAGATTAGTAACTACGTAACTCAACAAAAGCTAGAGGCTAATCCACTTTATGTTAACTTTGATGAAGATGAAAACGCCACACCAGAGACTTCGCTCGAAACAGCCTCAAACTCTTCAGTACTGCTTGAAGAAGTGGCAAGTACACGCCGGTACAATATGAATGAGGACAGTACCGTGATTAGCATATTATTTCTTGCGGATTTTCCTAAGAGCGACTACAATAAGGTGAAAAATACATATCAGCTATTACAGCGGCAGAAAAATGAACTGGAAGCAAATTTCAATAATCTGGAGTTATATTGGGGAGGTTCTTATGTAGATCACTATTACAAAATTAATGATGTGCAGAGTACGATTGCAAAGGCATTAATCATTGGTATTTTTAGCCTTGTTGGCTTTCTAATTGCATATATGGTTCTGGTGAACCAAAACACCGGCTATAAAATCCGGTATGTGATTGTAGATATTCTGCTCGTGTTCTTCGTGCTATTTTCCGGTTTTATCATTTCAATTGGGTTCTCGTCCTTTATTTTTAATGAGATCAATGTATTCACGGGTATAATTTTCAGCATCCTCTTCGGAATAAATCTGGATTATATACTGCATCTTTACTCTATCAATAAGCAATATCCTCTAGATACATCCTCACTGAGCAGCATAGTTCGTTCTTATTTCTCGTCAACGAAGCCCATTTTGTTAAGCTGCCTGACCACCGGACTGGCTATTATGAGCCTGATATTTGCTGAGTTTGAAGGCTTCATTCAGTTTGGCATCATTTTCTTTATCAATATTATTGTAAACTTACTATCGACGTATCTGTTTTTACTGTTTTCACCTTCTATTCTAAAAAGTAGTTCGGTAAAAGACCAAGCCACCCTCTGGCTAAATACTTCATCGTCCGGAATCAGTAGACAAGCCCGTAAAATAGGGTTACCCGTATTTTTACTTCTAATAAGTGTTGGAGGATTTATTGGTGCTCAATCTTTGAGTTTTAACTTTAATTTTTCGGAGTTAGAACCGGAATCCAGCAGGACATCTTTCGATGAATTGAAAACCCAAATCGAAACCGGTGAGAGTTACCATGACCCCACATTTTTTGTAACCGATAATGTGAGAGAGTCAAAGGCTTTATTTAATGAGATAAAAGCCGGAATAGGTAAGAAATATCAGGATATTGAAACGGTAGAATCTTTCTCAGCTCGTTATCCTACAGGTGACGAGGAACTCAGTATGAAAGCTCAAAAAGTGGATTCAATAAAACAGTTGTTGGCTGTAAATGAAGAGTTTTTAGCTAATGTTAGTTCTGATGTTAAAGAGTTTATTGATCTAGCCCAAAATTCGGTACCGCCTACCATTGAAGGTTTGCCTAAATACATTAAGAACAGATTTTTTTATAAAGATGGAAGTATGGCGCCACTCGTTGTTGTGTACTCTGCCATGAGTTTATCAAATGGGCAAGCTTCCATTCAATTCAGGAAAAGTTCAGGAGCAATTTCAGTAGAATCGGGCAAAACATTTTATGCAGCAAGCACTCAGATGATTGCATCCAGTATTTTAGAGCTTTTGATACAGGAGTCGACCTTTCTTTTTGTGGTTCCACTGATTACAATTTTGATGATCTTAATTTTGTACTATCGATCTGTTCTGAGAGCACTGCTTGCGGCAACACCGCTATTACTTACCATTGCAATGATGCTAGCAGTTCGGTCAGTTTATATGTTCGATATTAATTTATATAACGTGATTGTATTTCCTATAATAATAGGTGTTGGGGCTGATAATGGAATACATCTTGTAGATGCTCTCATAAATAAAAGGGCGTCGTTTTTGGAGTATTTTCTTTCAAGCAGGTTCCCTGTTTTAGCCGCTTGCTCAGTAACAACAATCCTGGGATTTATTGGTCTGCTGTTTATTGATCACCCTGGAATGGAGTCGGTGGGTATCTTGGCCATTACAGGGATAACAACAACCCTTCTGGCAACTTATATTACGTCCTTATTAGTTCAGACTTTTCTTCTTAAGAGGTGAGCTACCAATCTTTAATTTCTGTAAGGATTCTTTGATCTACTTGGTTTTGCTTCTTACCCACCAATAAGTAAAGTCCATAAGAGGCAATATTTGCGATTAGATAGATGTCAAACCTTCCAAATAAACTGGAAACCAGTATTCCGTTTCTCATGATGTTTGACCCACAAACCCAAGCCCAGCCCGCTAGCATTTTACGACAGTGCCGCTGATAAACTTCTTTGAATTTTTGAGGATCTTTTTTCCTTGCACGTTCAAAAGCCTCGGTGACCTCATCGCTTCTGAACTTAATCTTGTTTTGAAGCTGTACATAGTTAATCAGGACTGGATAAGTAACTCGTCGAAGAAGAGTTGAAGATCTGTCAAAATTGTCTTTAATGTCATCAACGGGAGGGTTTCGGTGCTTGGAATCGGTGAGGCTGAAATGTAAAAACTCCCCTTTGTAATATTCATAGAGGTTAGATTTAATGCTGTGTACGTATCCGGAAGCAAAACCGATAGCTAAGATACCTGCAAGGGTATATGTGTCAGCAAAATAAAGTGCTCCTGCGAGATAACAGCTGATAAATACCAGCATGTCATTAAAGAAATCAAGGTACTTTCCCATTTCCGATCGTTGATCGTATAAACGGGCAGCTTGTCCATCAGCACTGTCCATTAAACCTGCAAAAGTAACCAGTACAAACCCAATAGATGTGTACATCAAAACATCTTGCCAGTAGAGTAAAGTCCCTCCAGCCACCCCTATCAACATCCCTAAAACGGAAATATTTGTAGGAGTAAAATGTAGCTTATGGAAAAACTTAGCTAGTACAAAACCACAAGGCCGGCTGAAGTAGAGGTCATAACCTTCCTCAACAACTCGATTTTTTATAGAGTTATCGTAATTACTGAAAAAACCCTTTGAAGACATCCGTGGTTATTTATTAATTAGTTCTGACGTGAACGTTGATAGTTGTTTTATCAGATTTTCATTTTTGTGGACCAAAACTACTTCTTTCTCAAAAAAGTAACTTATCAAGTCAAAATTTGAAGATCCATAGACCGCTGTTTGGTCGTCCAAAATAAGCAATTTTGCGTGAAGCATTTTGCCTGGAACGTATTTAAAATTAATTTCCGAATAACGCTCCAGGCCATGCAAAAACTGAATAATCGGTTTATTATTATTCTTAGGAAGGATTACGGTGTTATCCTCTACCGAAGCAATTGCATCCAGCATTGGGTAGGAGATATAAGGTGATATGGCGATGACTTTATTACTGGATTTTATTCGGTTTATTAAGTCTCCGAACACTGCCTTGGTCTTCCATCCATTTAACGTGTAAAGGGTCACATCATCATTAACGTCTATAATAGGCTCTGGCTCGGTCTCATTTAAGTCAGCCATGAAGGAGACGTTTAAAGCAGCATTAATATCCGGGTTTTCTTGCCGTACCATCATGTCACTCCAAAGAAAATTATGCTCTGTAAAATTCATGCCTCCCACATAGGATACATCCTCATCAATGAGGATCATTTTCTTATGGTTTCGGGCAGGGTAGCGATGCATTAAAAACCCCATGGGGTTAGTAAATTTAATACGAAGGCCCATTTTTTTTGCTCGTTGAATAAGCTTGTCTAGGTCCTTACGTTCTTCGCGGGCATTGTCTTTATTCATCCAGCCTTGAGGTGCATTTAAAAAGGTATCATTAACAACAAAGCGTGAATAATGGTCAATCAATAAAATGCGCTCGATGGTTGGCTTACTGCCGAGCAATTCAATAAGTTTGACGCCAACCTGATCGGCTTCAAAACTCATGCATTGGATACGCACCGATTGCTTAGCATTTTGAACGTCGGTGGTAAGCTGCTCAAAAAAATGATCGCTATCCGTAAAAACACGAATTTCATTGGCAGCGTAATTTACACACATATTATTGGCGTAGTTTAAATATGAATATCATTCAGGTGTGCCCTTACGATTTATCAATTCCGGGAGGAGTACAGACTCATGTTACGCAATTAAGTAATGAACTGGTCCGAAAAAATCACAAGGTAATTGTATTTGCACCAAGCTTAACCAAATCAAGCCTTGAAAGAAAGTTTGATTGTAAGATAGAGCATATAACTGGCAGTGTGAGAATTCCGTGGTGGGGGAGAAATAGCTTAATCGACCACTCCATAAAGGATTGTACACATATTACTGCAACACGAATAAGTAACATTGACTTATTACAGGTGGGGACAATAAGTTATATCTATCAAAAACTAAAAGATCATAATGATACAATATTTGATATAAGGAGGGGATATCAGATCGCTAAAGACCTTCAATCTATATCCGGACTAGAAACTAAAAGTTCTACAAACTAATTTTTATACAGGTCAAAACTCGGTTTTATTGAATCGATTTGATTTTTTCCGAGCTAGCCAAGTTAATGATGATGGAAATATTACAGAACGTAAGGACCAGATTTTTAGCTTAGCTCTTGATTGGTACTCTAAATCGGATGATTTTCGCTTGTATCTTGAATGGGTCCGTGGTGACTTCTTTTCAGATTTCGGTGATTAATCGGAGTACAGAGCTTGTAAATCAAGGGGAAAATGATGATTCATAGATTTATCCACTACTTGATTCGTTCGTTCTTCGATTACTCTAAAATTTTCCTCGCTTACTTTTCGTTCGTACGCAATGTTCTGCCGATTTAAATATTCTTCTTTTGATTTTGTGTAGTAATGATTGATTCGAAGACTCTTTAATGGGTCAGGTTTATAAAACTTTCCACCAAAAAACCATAAGCATGTCCATTTATATGAAGAGAGACATCGTTTATTATCATTCAAATAGTTTTGTTAGCCATATCTTTGTAATTCGAAGTGCAGATATAACTCTCTAATACACCTTCTTCTGGCATTTTTTCATGCCCATTACTTCCAAAATCTATGCGAGGCACGCGGATAGATCGAATAGAGTCTTTCTTGAGCTTTTTTAACCAGCCCTTGATACTTTCTTTTTTGTCATTCATAAACAAGAACTCATCCAGATCAATCTTTAACAGCCATTCTGTTTCTTGTCGGTAATTGGTTGCTGCATAGATATATCCCATGTGATTCTTATCCTTCTGAAAAAAGAAGGTAGAACGCTGATATTTTGAATCTATCTTTGTCCAATCATGTACGGTAACAAACCCTTTTTCCTGATATAGCTTGAGAATACGCCAAGACTCTTCTGAACCACATTGGTTGAATAAGTGAAAGTGATCAACCACCTACCTCTTTTGATAAACCAGCTTTATATGTTTACACAAGAGTCATTGTTCTTGTGAGCCCACAAATAAAAAAAGCCCTCAGTATCATATAAGATACTTAAAGGCTTTATATATGTCGGGGCGACAAGATTTGAACTTGCGACCTCTCGACCCCCAGCCGAGCGCTCTATAGATCGAAATCTAGCTTTAAAGTTACCTAATAAGTGATTTTTTGTGCTACTGTATTTTTGTATAACAATGGAGTAACAACGATTCACTTTATACACAGAATTGTTCTTTGATTAATGATCAAATATAAGTTCTATTTTATTTCAATGTGAGATAAGATTCAAGATTGTTTGGCTATAATATTTTTTGAATCGTAGTTGTACAGTCTGCTTGACACTCAAATTAAATTGATAGTTCTAAAAGGCACGGTTATGCCTCACAAACAAGGATAAAGACGTCACTTATAAGCATAGAAAGAAAATCTGTAAAGCACGCTAAACATTTGAAATTATTTAACTTGTTGAAGTTATAGTTTTTGTTGTGTATCCTCATTTAAGGATGAATAAACACAACTATTATGAAAGCTTACATCTTAGCACAATTCGATAACCATAATGAATCACTTACCGGCTCTAAAGCTACGCTAACGAAGAATAAGACAATCAGGAAAAGGTTAGGGAATTTCATTCAGTCGAAGTATAGACAAGAAGACCTGGAATTCAACGAAATTGGAAAAGACTTTGCTGACGAGTTTTATGCATTTCTAAGAGAAGAATATGATCTATCCAATAATTCAGCTGTTACCTATGTGTGGATGATGGGAAAGGTATTTCGATATGCAAGGAATAGAGGGTTTAGTGTACCTGTTGATCCGGCGCAATACTTCTCATTCTCCAAAGATCAAAAGAGCATTAATTACCTAAATGAAAAACAGATAGAGGCCTTCCATAAGTTGGACTTAAAAGGAGATACGGATCTGGTACGGGATCTATTTCTGTACAGTTGTTACACCGGGATGTCCTTAGAAGAGTTGAAATCAGTAAGTTTTGAAGACGTTATCTATAAAGATAAATTGTATTGGTTCTCCCTAAAAAGAGGAGAGAGTTTTGAAAATCGATTAGTTCCTTGCCTACCAGAGTTAATGGATATAGACAATAAGTATGATGATAATCGGAAGGCAAAAAATTGCAATTTGATATTTCCAGGTATTGGAGGTGTTTCTACAAGTAAAGATTTAAAGGAGATACAGAAGATGATCGGCATCCCATTTAAATTGAAGTTTGAAACTGCTAGGTATACATTTGCAACTACGGTAGCTCTTAAATATCAACTACCGTTATTTGTTGTTCACGATGTGCTTGGCTTTAACGCCATCCAAAAAACTAAAGAATATCAGCAACTTTATTGGGCGCAAGCTAGAAGAGCATTTTCAGATAGTTAAGTTGATTAACTATTGGGAAGACTAACTATCGTCTTCTTCAAGCCTATCTTTTGAGGCAGAATCATCACTTTGTTTGGTAGTCAGCTTGCCCTGACGCTTCATCGATTCGACCCAAAGCGGATTCAAGTTGCCCCCTGTAATCACATTGTATCCACCATCCTTATAAACAGGGTGATCGTCTGGTAACATGCCTTTATAAGTAACTTTAGCCATTTTGCTTATTAACTTGATTGGTTTATGTATGTATAAGATAATGATTTCATTCTACCAGCGCCGGACCTTTCCTTTCTCTAAGTATTCATTGACATCATCAATATGGTAAAGAATCTTACGACCGTCTTGGGTAAATGAGATTCTGCGTTCATCACGAAGATATTGAATAGTTCTACGGCTGCAACCCAGATACTCCATTACATCATCAGTATTAAGCCATTCTTTACGTGAGGCCTCACGAATAGCTTTCGGAAGTAATTCTTTAAAGGTCTTTTCAACTGCCCTATTGATCATTTCCTGTAACTCTTCTTCAGAGGTGACAATTACTTTCATTTCAACAAAATTTAGTTTTAATTATTAGAGAACTTAGGACAATGGTACTACCTAGGTTTGGTTGATCCGCTTACAGCGGTTATCTGCTTAATTCTCCCTTTAATTGTAAAGTTAAATATAAAATGGAGTAAAGTTATGAAGACCAAGTTTGGTAAGATTAAGATTGAGTGGAAAATTAAAATAGAACGATTATTCGTTGGGGCCCTAGTGGAGTGGCAGGTAGCTGATCCAACGTTTTCGGGACAACCAAGTCATTAAAGTAGGACTATTCCAAGATATAGGGTCAGGGGGGGTTCAAGTCCCTCCCACTCCACCACTATTTATTGCTTTCCTTTTATGAGTTTTACCCTATTTTAAGTTCTTGTAATAACCACACTTCACCATAATCTTAATTTGGGGATTAGCAGTACATGAGTACAGACATCAAGCAGTTGGAGAATCGTTTATGGAGTGCCGCAGATAGTCTTCGGGCCAATTCATCTCTCAGTTCCTACGAATATTCGAATCCGGTATTAGGGCTCATCTTTTTGCGGTATGCCTGGAGCCGGTTTAAGCCAGTGCACGATGAGCTTTCCCAGCAAGCCACAGGCCGGCGCACGATTGGACCGGATGACTACAAAGCTGAGGGTGTTATGTATCTCCCGGAAGAAGCCTGGTATGATCAGCTCCTAGAGATGCCTGAAAGTGAGGACATTGGCAAGGCCATCAACGATGCGATGGAAGCTATTGAACGGGAAAACCCGGAGCTGGCTGATGTGCTGCCGAAGCGATACAAACGATTTGATAACCCTATCCTGAAGGATTTGCTGAAAACCTTTTCCAACATTCCAATGGGAGTTGAAGGAGATGTATTCGGGCAGATCTATGAATACTTTCTGGGTAAGTTTGCGATGAGTGAGGGGCAAAAAGGCGGCGAGTTCTTTACCCCGACATCTCTTGTAAAATTGATTGTGGAAGTGATGGAGCCCTATGGCGGGAAGATCCTGGACCCGGCCTGTGGTTCGGGTGGTATGTTTATACAAAGTGAGAAGTTTCGTCAGCGCCACCGGGAGGAAGCTTCCAAAGTGCTTTCTATTTATGGACAGGAAAAGGTGGATGCCACGGTTCGCTTGTGTAAGATGAACCTGGCCGTCCACGGACTGGAGGGCGACATCCGCGCAGGGAATACCTATTATGAGAATCTTCACGATGTGGTCGGTAAGTTTGATTATGTGATGGCCAATCCACCTTTTAATGTAAGCGGGGTGGATAAGGAAGCCATTGAAACTGATCCCCGCTACCCATTTGGAGTGCCGAGTACCGATAATGCCAACTACCTGTGGATGCAGGAGTTTTATGCGGCCCTGAACGACAATGGACGCGCCGGCTTTGTAATGGCCAACTCCGCAGCCGATGCCCGACATAGTGAGCAGGAGATCCGCAAGAAAATGATTGAGGAAGGCGTGGTGGATGTAATCATCTCGATCAGCTCCAACTTCTTCTATACGGTGACCTTGCCCTGTACGCTTTGGTTCCTGGATAAAGGAAAGAAAGGCACCGACCGTGAAGACAAAGTGCTTTTTATTGATGCCCGGAATATCTACCGGCAGCTTGACCGTGCCCACCGCGATTATACTCCGGAACAGATTGATTTCATCTCAGGCATCGTCCGGCGCTACCGGGGCAAAGAAATGGAAGCGACCATCCCTATGGCTGCCGAAGAAGGGATAGAATATGAGGCCAATGGTAATGCCATTACTCAACCTGATAATATGAATGAGCTATTCCCGAATGGGAAGTATGAAGACATTCCCGGCTTGTGTAAAGTGGCTACAGTGGAAGAAATTGAGGCTCAGGGATGGAGTTTAAATCCAGGTCGTTATGTGGGAGTCAAAGAACGAGAAGAAAATGATGTTGATTTCAAAGTCAGGCTGGAAGAGTTGTATGAAGAATTAGAGCTTTTGAATATTAATGCCTCAAAATTAGAGAATCAGATATCTCAGAATATTCAAAGAATCTTAGAATGAAAGAAGTTATGAATAGTTGGGAGAACAAAAAGCTTGGCGAGGTTATTACACTTCAAAGAGGTTTTGATATTACAAAAAAAGAACGAGTTGAAGGTTCATATGATGTCATATCTTCTTCTGGAGTAAGCTATAATCATAATGAGTATAAGGTAAAGGGGCCAGGTGTAATTATTGGACGGAAGGGATCTTTAGGAACTGTTCACTACAGTGATAGTAATTACTGGCCACATGACACAACTTTATGGGTTAAAAAGTTTAATGGTAATGATCCGTTGTTCATTTATTATTTCCTTAAAACTCTTCATTTAGAGAAGTACGATGTAGGTGCTTCAAACCCAACGCTAAATAGAAATCATGTACACAAACTTCAGGTATCAGTTCCAGGCTTAAATACCCAACAAAAGATAGCTTCAATACTCTCAACTTTTGATGACCTCATCGAAAACAACACCCGGCGCATTGAGATTTTGGAAGAGATGGCCCGGCTCATTTACCGCGAGTGGTTTGTTCACTACCGCTACCCCGGCCACGAGAATGATGCTCTGGTCGATTCCGGAACGGATTTGGGGGAGATTCCTGAGGGGTGGGAGGTTAAAGAGCTTGGAGACCTATTTAAGGTTAAATCAGGATATGCATTTAAAAGTAAAAACTTATCAGATGATGGGGCTTTCGGTATAATTAAAATTAAAAATGTAACTGATAATGGGTTAGATATCGACAGCCTTGATTATCACGAAGGTCCAATACCTGAAAGAGGTCAAAAATTTAAGCTAAAAAATGGTGATGTTTTACTGACAATGACTGGATACATTGGTCGAGTTGTTCGAGTGCCAAAATTAGAAGGGCCCTTCTATGCTAATCAAAGGGTTGGCAAAGTATTTACAAAGAAATATAGACACCTTATTAATTACTTTTATGAGCTCTTAAAGAGCAGAGAGTATCAAGATATCATGAACAATTTAGCCTATGGGGCTGCACAGCCAAATATAAGTTCTAAAAACTTACACGGTATAATGGTAAAAAAACCAAAATCAGGAATAATAGATCAGTTTAATAGCACTGTACAACCTATTTATGAGGAAATCGATACGCTTATAAATAAAAATAGAAAGTTTCGGGAAACCAGAGATTTACTTTTGCCAAAGTTGATTTCGGGGAAGATTGAAATTGAAAGTTTATGAGTGGAAACAAAAAATTTGATTTGGCAATATTACTAAGCTTAGGTATTGGTTATATATACCTTATGGGTTGGATATATTGGGAGAGTTATTACAGTTTTTTTGGCATACCTGAAAGTGCACTCAATATTTCTTTTTTGAATATTATTCTTTCAGCTTGGTCAAGTTTAGTGATAATGTTCGCGTATATAATTATTGTATTAGACAATTCAGGTAAAAGAA
This sequence comes from Balneola sp., assembly GCA_002694685.1. NCBI lineage: Bacteria > Pseudomonadati > Balneolota > Balneolia > Balneolales > Balneolaceae > Balneola > Balneola sp. Next base: position 23,908 of record NZMW01000011.1, on the reverse strand, counting down.
TAAATAGCATAGAAGACATAAGCATTTCTCTTCATCCAATAATACTATTACTCTTCTTAATAATAGTATTTAGCGTACAACCCTTTATAGATGCTTTATGGATTCGAATAGTTATAATTTTTTCTCTTTTGATTACCTACATTTTTATAAAAATAATTATTAGGGATAGAATATTTGCAGTAGGTAAGGCAATAAAGGATAACCACGGAAAATTTTTTATAGCTATTGCTTTATTGATGCTCTCCATTTTGGCAACTAAAATTTATGCTAATGTAGTTGCAAGAAGTGTTGCCAAAGGAGTATTTGGAAACAAAATAGATCTTTACTTAAAAGACTCTAAAGATGTTTTTAAAGACTATGTATTGATATCTAATATGGGGGGCAAATATTATATATGCGAGGAAATAGAAAATAATGACAAGCCAAATACTATTGTTATTAATGAAAATGATGTTATCCAGGTTAAATTAAATAAATGACAGGCAATATGAACTTACAGCAAAACTTGGAGAATCAGTTAGCTAAAACTCTAATTAGTGTAGATTCGTTATATTAACTAAATGCAATACCCTAAGGCACATATCAACCCAAAGCTATTAACGTTCTCTCGTGAGCGTATGGGGTATGATATACCCATTATTGCCGGTAAAGTACCGGTTAAAGAAGAGCGTTGGGTGCAGTGGGAAAAAGGAGAAGCCAAACCTACGACCAACCAGTTAATGACGATTGCTGAACAATTGGATCGCACTCCAGGATTTTTTTACTTAAATGATGTACCAGAGGAAAATGAAACCCTTTCTGAGTTCCGCACAATTAATAATATGCCGCTTGATGGAGCTCCACCAAAGCTGATTGCAGCTATTCGTGAAGCAAAAAGAAACAGGGAGCAGCTCTTTTCATTTTATGAATCTATAAAAAGGACACCGCAAACGATTCCAAAGCTTAACGTATTTTCAGGCACTGTGCAAGATCAAGCCCGCCAGATCCGGGAGTGGTTGGGCGTTACATTTGAGGTGCAGTCCTCCTGGACCAGTTCTTCTAATGCTTTAACTGAATGGAAAAACTTGTTGGAAGAGAAGGATATTTATATCACTCAATTTCCTTATGTAGAGGTAAACGCATGTCGGGGCTTTGCAATTGCTGAAGAGCAGTTTCCGGTTATTGGCATAAATTCGAAGGACTCTTACAATGCTCGAATATTCACACTAATACATGAACTGGCGCATGTACTTTATCGGGATTCTGTTCTCATAAATGATTCGTTGTCCGATTATTTTGGTAACAACCAAACACTTGAACAAAAGTGTAATCGTCTTACTGCTGAGATTCTTGTCCCTGACCAAAATATTAGAGAAGGATTTAACCGGGATAGACTATCCGTGAGAGAAGTAAACCGGTTGAGTAATAAATTTCGGGTATCTGGTTATGTAATACTTATCCGGTTAATGACTTTAGATTATATAACACAGGAAGAATACGATAGTCTTATTCCAGATTTCTCCTTCTATAATAATTCCTCAGGCGGGGGAGATGGAGGAAATGCTTATTACAATAAGATTGTAAGAAAGGGGAAATTGTACCTGAAAGCAGCTTTTCAGAACTATTTCAATGATCAAATAAATGTTGCAGAACTTGCCAATTTAACCGGTTGGAAAGTCCCCAATCTCAATGAACTGGCAGCCAAAACATTTGATTGGCCAGAGGAGGGCTCTTACGTGTGAAATACTCCCTCGATTCCGATGCAATTATCAATGCCTGGAGGGATTATCCCATCCAAAATTTTCCAAAAATATGGCAGTGGATAGAATCTTTAGGTATTGAAGAAATCGGTGGTATGTCAGAGGTGGTATTTAAAGAGCTTGAGAGGGGCGGTGACGAATGTTTTGAGTGGTTTAAAAAAAGGCGAGATTATTTTATTCATCCTTCTGATCAAACAATTCAAGCTGAAGTTCAACGGCTTGTAACGTATTATAACAATTTTGGGCTCACCACGGGTAAAAATGAGGGCGACCCCTATGTAGTTGCGTTAGCAATTGTAAAAAATGCCGTTGTTGTTACTAATGAATCTCCTTCTAATGATATGAACGGCCCTAAAATTCCTGATATTTGTCGGGCTGAGGATATTTATCGAATTAAATTCGTGGAAGTGATTACAAAAGAAGGAATAATATTTAGTTAAATATTAAAAGCTTTAAAAAAAATGCCATCAAGCTACAGTGAAGATGCATCGGTTGAACAACCAGCTATAGACATCTTCAAAAACATAAATTGGGATACGTTAAATGCCTATCAGGAAGAGCTGGCATCCAATGAGTCTTCGGGGACGCTGAGCAGAAGTACGCGGAATGAGGTGGTATTAGCGAAGCATCTCAAAGAAAAGATTCGGGAGTTCAATCCAAAGCTGCCTAAGGAACAAGTGGATGAGGTTATTAAGGAGCTATCCAAAGACCGATCCTCAATGCATCCGGTTCGGGCAAATAAAGAAATCTATGATCTGATCCGGGAAGGTGTTGATGTAGAATACCGTGGAACCGATGGCAAGCTTAAAGAAGTAACCGTCCAGATCATTGACTGGAACGAACCGGAGAACAATCACTATCTGCTGGTATCTCAACTCTGGGTTAGTGGAGATTACGGCAATAAACGCCCTGACCTGGTAGGCTTTGTAAATGGCCTTCCACTGTTACTGTTTGAACTCAAGAAGCCGGCGCGCCGGATTGAGGAGGCTTTGAATGATAATATCAGTGACTATAAAGATACTATTCCACAGCTCTTTTGGTACAACCAGTTCATCTTCCTATCCAATGGTGTGGATACCAAAATAGGCACGATATCTAATCCCTGGGAATTTTATACCGAGTGGAAGAAGATCAGTGATGAAGAAGAACCCGGCATAGTTTCCCTAGAGACCGCTATTCGTGGGATGTGTGAAAAGAACCGGCTAATGGATCTGCTGGAGCATTTCATTCTGTTTGAGAATGTGCAGTCCAAGCCAAAGAAATTAATGGCTCGCAATCACCAGTATTTAGGGGTAAATAACGCCATACAAGCCGTAAATCGTATTGAGGAGAACAAGGGTAAGCTTGGAGTGTTCTGGCACACCCAAGGCAGCGGTAAGAGCTACTCGATGGCCTTGCTTACCCGAAAGATTATGCGATCCATTCCGGGCGACTGGAAGTTCGTGATCGTTACAGACCGGCTGGATCTGGATGAGCAAATCTACAAGAACTTTGCCGGTGTTGGTGCTGTAACCGAACCGGAATCTGAAGTCCGGGCTGAAAGCAAAGAACAGCTTCAGCAACTACTGGGAGAAAACCACCGGTACATATTCACCCTCATCCACAAGTTCCACAGTCGAGACGGAGAAGAGTTTCCCGTCATTAGTGAGGATGATAACATCATTGTCATCACGGACGAGGCTCACCGTACTCAATACGATACCCTAGCAATGAATATGCGAAAGGCTCTTCCTAATGCTGCATTCCTTGGCTTTACCGGCACCCCGCTGATTAAAGGAGAAGATCAGAAAACCCGCGAGGTATTTGGTGACTATGTAAGCGTGTATGACTTCAAGCAATCCATAGAAGACAATGCAACAGTTCCCCTATACTATGAGAACCGCATACCAGAACTGGAGCTCAGCAACGAACATCTCAATGAAGAGCTTCAACAGCTCTTAGACGATGCAATGCTCAACGAAGAGCAGGAGAAGAAGCTGGAGCGAGAATTTAAGCAGGAATATCACCTTATCACCCGCAAAGAGCGACTGGAAACCATAGCTAAGGATTTAGTGCAGCACTTCCTCAATCGTGGCTTTATGGGGAAAGGCATGATGATCTGTATAGATCGTTTTACGACCGTTCGTATGTACGACCTGGTTCAGAAAGAATGGAAGGCTGAAGAAGAGCGACTCAAGAAGCAGATTCAAAGCGCCGGCGCTCATGAAACAGATGAGCTATTGGAACGGCTCAACTTCATGAAGGAAACCGATATGGCGGTGGTAATCTCTAAGTCCCAGAATGAGATTAAAGAGTTTGATGAAGAGGGATTAGATATCCGGGAGCACAGAAAGCGCCTGGAAAAAGAATCGCTGGATGATAAGTTCAAAGATGATGATGATCCTCTACGGCTGGTTTTTGTCTGTGCAATGTGGATTACCGGCTTCTCCGTTTCAAGTCTGTCTACGCTCTACCTGGATAAGCCGATGAAGAGTCACACGCTGATGCAGACCATAGCGAGAGCCAACCGGGTGTTTGTGGATAAGAACAATGGAATGATCGTTGACTATGTAGGCGTCTTTCGTCACCTGCAGAAAGCTCTGGCAACTTATGCCACTGGAAAGGATAATAAAGAAGGGGACGAAGACCCTCCGGTCAAGAATAAAGCCGAATTGATAGAACAATTAAAAGCAGCCATCCAGAAGGCCAAAAAGTATTGTAATGAACAAGGTGTAGATCTGGATAAGATCATCAATGCAAAAGGGTTTGAGAAGTCTAAGTACCAGGAAGAGTTCGCAAAGATCCTGGTAGACTTTGAAGAGTTAAATGAAGAAATAGAGGGAGCTGCTGATAAGCTCCTGATCAACGAAGAAAAGAAGAAAGAGTTCATAGCCCACGCTAAGACAGTGAATCAGTTGTATAAGTCCATCCTGCCAGATCCTAAGGCCAGCCAGTTCCTGCCGGCGCGAGCTGCACTGAAAGCAATAGCTGATTTAATAAAACGATTAGGGCCATCTACTGAGGACGATCTGAATGAAGTACGAGAAGAGATTTCCAACAAACTGGATGAATCTATTAAGAGCAAGCCATATATCATTGATGAAGGCTCTGAACCGATTGATCTAAGCAACATCGATTTCGAGAAGCTCAAAGAGCGATTTGCTAAGAAAAAGAATAAGCGGGTTGAGCTGCAAAAAGTGAAAGCCACCATTGAAGATCGCCTGGAGCAGATGATGGAAGAGAACCGCACCCGAATCGATTTCAAAGAAGAGTTTGAAGAAATGATTGAGCGGTACAATAACTACAGCGTTACTGCTGAGATCCAGCTTGAAGAGTTATTCAAGTTTGTGAAGAAGCTGGATGATGAGTCCGAGAGACATATGCGGGAAAACCTTTCTGAAGAGCAGTTGGCCCTGTTTGATGTGGTAACACTACATGATAAAGTACAGCTTACTAAGAAGGAGAGAGACAAGATAAAAGAAGGGATTAAGGAACTGCTGGACAAACTGAAGTCTGAGAAGCTGGTGCTGGATTGGAGTAAGTACCAGAAGCGAATTTCGGATGTGAAAGTCACCATAGAGAAAGAACTGGATGGCTTCTTGCCTGACAAGTATGATCGAAAGCTATATGCACAAACCTGTAGCGAAGTGTTTGATCATGTATTGCAAAGCTATTGACAGTTGAAATTGGAAAAGAGAGTGTGACTTCAGAAGTTAACTTTTACCTGCTGGATACATTTTATATCGGTAGTAATAGGTGCTTTGAGTTGGGAGTAAGTGGGGTCATTTTAGAGAGTTTTTTTGAGAGTTGGGCGCAATATTCCCGGCGCCGGATCTTACAAATATCTATCTCTATACCTTAAAAACTAAGGAAATTGTAAATCAGCCCTTATGTAACTTTAAACATGATGCGCCCACCTGACTATATTTAAACACGTTGATGTAAATTCCTTAATAATTTATGAGAATAAATAAATATTCTAAGATTAGTTCGGAAAAGAGGTCGACTTTACATAATGGTAGCTATAAGGAAATAAAAAGTTCGTTTAACGTCGTTTTAGAGTGGGTGTGATTTTAAGGCATTTGAACGGGTCCCCTATTGGGACTCCAGTTTCCTTTTTGATGAACCTTATAGACCATATGCCACTGAGGTAGCCATCCATAGCAGGGATTTTTAATATATGAGGGGGGTGAAAAAAATCCAGGCTCCAAAAGCCGAAAAAATGAAAAGCACCTGACAGAGGTGCCTTTCAGATTTTGAATAACTGCAAAACTGCAAAACTGCAATATTATGATACAATGCTATGCTGATTTCTTGTAAAGTCCTTTTTTTGGATTCTCTAGGATTCCCTCTTTAGTTAACTTTTTTAAAGCATAATAAGTGCTCCTTTCAGAGTACTCTAACTGGCTGCCAATATTAATTGCATCATTTGTTTCAAACTCAAATGGGAGTAATTTTAAGAGACTAGATTCTTTTTGGTTTAGCTTTGAAGTTTTTCTTCTACTAAAGAGTTTTTCAAGAAAATGAGAGCTGTGCTCAAATAATACTTCAATTATTTTAATGGAGACATCAAGTTCGTCCTCAGTAGTATTAATTTTATCAGTATCAAATGCCCCTATTCCTAAAGTATGCAATAATCTTAAACAGCTAAGAATAGTTAGAATTCTTACTAGTATTAGAGAGTTTCTTCTTAGAATCGAGTGATGATGATCACTGAAACCTTCACGAACTAAGAATTGGGTCATATCATTAAAAAAACTATCTATTCTATCCCATTGTCTTTTCCCAATCAAAATTATGATTGGTTTCTCTCTTTGATCCAGGTACAGAAACAATTCTTTTAGTGATTTACTTAGTTCATCAATTTTTGATTCAAGCTCCCTTGATTGGTTTGTAGCTCTTTGACTTTGCCACTTTCTTTCGGCTCTATATGTGTAAAATAGGAATCGTGAGAAAAATCCATTATCCGGGTTCTTGAATAGCCTTGTAAACTGATCTTCTGTTCCAGATAAGAAAATAGATAGTGATGGGTTTTCTAAAGAGAAGTATTCATCCTTTCTGTTAATGGAAACACTCTCATGATGAAAAGCTTGTCTTGCTAATGCTGAAAAGTTACCCCAATCTTGGTTGAAAGCTTCTACTAGTGTGTCAATTTCGGATTCAAATATTATTCCGTGCTCATTATTCACTTTCAGACTATCGTGCATTGCTCTATTTGAAGAGTTAGCAGGTAAAAAGAGCATTCTAGGTTCAGGTTTATCTAAAGTAGGGTCTTCTTTTCGAAGACTTCTCCAAAGCCTCAAAGATTCTTGGTATTGAGAACTGAAATGTTCTTCTAAAGATTTGCCGATATCTCTAGCCTTATTTGCAACTCCTTTTCCAGAAGCCGGGGGGGCTACAACCATTGAATAAAGGTCTGGGGTTACCAATCCATCCCTAGTATGGATTTTAACATTTACTAAGTGGGAAGCGATAACTGGAAGTGAAGATAAAAGAAAAACATCCCGCTTATAGTCTTCATTAATAAGTTTGAGGAGGTTACCAATTGAGGGTGACATATCCTCAACAATAAATTCAGGGAGTCTTGAAGGAAAATTAGTTTCATTGAATATTGAAGTAGAAACTTTTGGAGCTATTGCAGTACTTGCAGTAGCTGCAGGTTCAAAGAGCTTTGAATTATTCATGCTTTTCTGAATAAATGCTTTACCTTCTCCATTCCGAATTGCATCAGTAACATCTTTGAATTTCCCCTCACTCGACCTAGTGATGTCAATTTGGCGGGTTGCTTTATTAGTTAATTTAGATATATCTTCTGTTAACATAGATGAGATTTTTAAAGAATTGATGTCATTTGTGTCCATAAAAACATAGATTTTTTGAATGCTTGGAAGTACCAGTTCCAGGCATTTTTTTTGTGCTGAACTCAAAGTGCCTACCTCACCTGAAGCGAGACCCAGTACTGAGTACTCATCACCCATTAGCTGATCAAGTAACATTGCTTCACGTGGTGATTTTGCTACAATAAGTTTATGGTGTGGGTTGAGGTTTTCGAGACCAAAGAAGCTCTCAGCAGGCTTTGAGTCTGTGACTGCTCTTATTACTTTTTTGTTATTTTCCCTTCTGTAAAGCTGTGCGCCGGTATTGTATTTAAATAACAGCCAATCATATCCCCAGATATTAATAATGCCGGCGTTGAATTTAACAAGCGTATTATACTCTAGCTGATCATACTTTTTGGTATTGACAATTAATGGGTGATTTGGTTCATTTAATAATCGATTTATAGCAGTCCGAGTATCTTGTTTTTGAGTACTTTTGGTATTCAAATTTATTTCCTCATGAATTTGTGATTGTTTTAATGACATACCTCTCCCATTGTGGCTTATGTAATTAAAACTTAATTGGAGGGGTATTTTCTTTTGCAGGGCAAATATAATCAAGCTGTATCTAGTCACAAGAAAGGGAAAGGTTTATCTACAAAATTTTTAATTAGAAATAAATATTCGACAACATGTGCGGACGATACACCCTGACAGCAGAAGAACAGCAAGAGTTGGAAGACTTTCTAAATTCCATTGATCAAGGAATTGCTCCTCCTCTAAACCGGCGCCCTGGTAAGCAAACCGAAATCTTCTTTGCTAATTATAATGTTGCTCCAACTCATGAAATGCCTGTCGCGTTTGTGAATGAAGAAGGCCAAAGAGTTATCGTATCTATGCACTGGGGATTTATGGGATGGAAGCCTAAAAAGGGAGATAAGCCATTCACTCCAATTAATACCAGAGATGATAAGATTATGAGCAGCCGAATGTGGAAGTCTCCGTTTCTAAATCGAAGGTGTATAGTTCCGGCTAATGGCTTTTATGAATGGACAGGATCAAAAGGAAATAAGACTCCGCACTACATCTATCCGAAAGAAGGCAAGTTTATGGGTTTTGCTGGCATTTATTCTGATATAGCGCCGGAATCGTCAAGTGTTGGTCAATCCTATTCCATCATTACTACTTCTCCGAATAAGCTTATGGAGAGCATACATGATCGAATGCCTGTTATTTTACACCCGGAAGAATTTGATGATTGGTTGAATCCTGAAAACACTGATCCAGACTTTCTTCTTGATTTCTTAGAGCCCTATCCTGATGATGCGCTAAAAGAACATATTGTGCCGAAAGCCGTTGGAAATGTGAAAAACAATGAACCTGGACTAATCGAAAAGGCTGACCTTTTTGGTTAAATGGAGGGCGTACTATGGAAAAACCAAAATTCGAATTTACACTTGAAGCTGACAGAGGTTTTATTATCCACAATGATTTTCCAAGATGTCAGGCATTGCTTGGAGATGACGATGATCTCATTGATAAAGTAGTATGGGGAGATTTAGCGCCGGATGAAGTAAAAGAGCAGTTGGTCAAAGACATGAGAGAGTGGTACTGGGAGGACTTTCAGGGTATTGAGCCGTAACTTGTGTTAGGGTAGTTCCAGTTCTAAAATTTTCTCATTAAACCCCCAAATCTTCTCAATGCTTTTTTGGGCACATACCCTCTCCTGGCTAGCAGAACCATTGAAAAAGCTTTTAATTAGATGAAGAGATTGCTTTGAATACCTGGCAAGCTTTAGTGTCAATTCAATACTTTCAGCTAACACCTCAGAGTCTTCTTTTCCAATATCACTTACGATTAATGCATCAATTAGCTGGTAAGCAGTTTCTTCATAGTTGTGGATGTTCTTCTCAAAGTCTTTTAATGGTACTGAGAAATTGAACTTCTCAGAATTAAGCCGGGCAAAACTTCGGAAGAACTTAAAGTTTGCCATCGCATATTCCGATAACGCTTTGTCTAATGGGCTATCCATAATTAGTATGAACTTATATTGAACTGCATCTGCATTACAATAACTGAAATTCAGTGAAAAGGGAAGGCTTAGTCCTCAAACAGTAAGCGATCCATCTCTTTGATGAATCTCCAGTCCAAGTCTTTTGTGATAAAGATTAAGTGGTAGAATCGCTTGTCAGTATCCTCGACGACGTAGTTGAGATTCACCTCATGTATCCTGTTTTCATTATTACGCGCTACGACGCGTTGAACCTGGATGGAGCCGTTGCTATTCTTCTGAAACCGATACGGCTGCATTCGCTCGATAAGTGAGAACTCAATAGGAGATTTACGCTCGACCTCTGATCTTGGCAATACTTCGAAACGTAGTGGAACCACTCGGTGGGAGGCAGAGGTAGGATTCTTGTGGCGTTTCATATGGACAAGAACCTTGTCTACGGTATAACCTTTTAGCTTCCCGGAGGCTTCCAGATCCCAGATCAGTTCTTCATGATTGAATATTAAGTCAATGATCTCACCTTCTTTTGTTTCGATGCTGTAATAGGACTTCTTAATACCACCTTCTTCTTTGGTACATGATGTTAGGATTCTCTTTTGGTTCTGTACAAAGGTATCTCTCCATTGAGGCACAGATGGGCGGCTGTGTCTCGAGAAATAAGCCAACATTTCGATTAAGGGGAATTTATTCATGACCAACTCTTTTTGGTCATTTTAAATTACACACATATATTACACATATCAATAAAAGATCAAGAAACTATGCCAAAAAAAAGAGGGAATCCGTTTCAGCCAGAACATGATGTACACCGCATTACTTTATACAATACAGTTTATCCTGAGCATCAACACATATCTCGACGAGAGCGACTATATCTTCATTTTGATTTTGCTTGCTTTTACGCTCAGGTAGAACAGCGTAGAAAAAAGCTCTATGGTTTACCCTTAATAATTGGTGGGTGGCGCAGGGATGATGGTAGGGTTAAAGGGATAGTAGCCACTGCATCCTACGAAGCCAGGGAGTACGGTGTTAAGACCGGGATGAGCGCCTACGAGGCCGTGCAGCTCTTTCCTTATGTCTGTATGCTTCAGGTGGATTACACGACTTACACGGCTATTTCCAAGCAAGTCCACCACATCATGAGAAACTACTCCCACAAGATAGAGCGGTATTCAATGGACGAATACTTTATGGATCTAACCTTCATGAAAGACAAGTGTGAAAAAGAGATCAAAGAGTTTGGTCAACGCTTACAGAATGAGATATTTCAGGAGACTGGACTCTATGGATCTATTGGTATAGCGCGATCTAAGACTTACTCCAAACTGGCCAGCAGCTTAGATAAACCCAAGGGTGTAAGTCTGGTTCTAAATGATGAAGACGAGAGAGCTTACATATATCCCTTAGATGTAGACGAGGTTTGGGGGGTAGGGCGCCGGCGCTATGAACATATCTTAGGTGAAGGATTTCAAACCATAGGAGATGTAGTAGATCGGGGAAGCGTTAATACATTCATTCGATTATTCGGGGCCAACTTCGGACGAATGATTTTTGAGACTATAACCGGGCAGGACCAGGCCAGGATATTAGAAGAACACGATGAATACTCACCAAAGTGGGGCGTAAGTTATGGTCATACGTTTTCTGAGGGCAGCTTAGATCTTGAACGTATTAAGGGAGAGTTTGCCATTGGTATCTACCAAATTTGCTACCGAATGCGAGCCTATGGAATCCGAGCCAACAGCTTCAGCGGAATGTTCGGATTCAACAACACGGACCGGCCAGCCGTAGGCTTTCGCTTTGTGACTCCAGGCTTCACTAATGTTGACGAATATGTATACGAGGCCTGTATGGATAAAGTCGAATACGCTTTGTCAGTGGCATGCCAGAAGGGATTGGAGATTAGGAACCTGGGTATTGGCACACATAAAATCGATAAGACCAAGCAGATGAATATGTTTTTCCAGGATGAAGCCGAATCTGTAGCCCGAAATGAAGCTTTAGATGAGATAAATAATCGATATGGTAAAGGGACGTTGGTTAAAGCTCATACGATGCACCGTGTGGAGGGCCAGACGCATTTTTTGGAGAGGAATTAAAGTATTGCCCAATAAGCAGGTGCTCTGATTATTACATTTAGTATTTGAAATCATTACATTTATGGGATTTCTAAATACAAAATTTATAATATGTCGGGTAATAAAATTTTATTGGGGCTTCTTTTTGTTTTTCTAGGAACAGTGCAAGTGCAAGCACAATTTGCTGGTGGATCTGGGACTGAAGAGGACCCTTATCAAATATCTACGTTAGAACAGCTACAGGAGATAAGTAGTCAGCCAGATAAACACTACATCCAGGTTAGCGACATTGATGCTGGGGAGACTATTGCTTGGAATGATAGTTTAGGGTTTGAACCAATAGGCGATAATATTATAAGTTTTACTGGGTCTTTTGATGGGCAAGGCTATAAAATTAGTGACTTAAACATAAATAGAAATGAAAATTATGTTGGACTTTTTGGATATGTTGACCGTGCTCCAATTAGTAATGTAGTAATTATCAACTGTAGGATTAGTGGAAAAAGCATTGTTGGGGCATTAGCAGGTTATAATGCCTGGGGTGATATAAAAAACTCTTCTTCAACAGGTACTGTCAGTGGGTCTGGTGTTGTAGGTGGTTTAGTTGGTAATAATACTGGTGGAGCTAAAATTATTGATTCATTTTCCAGAGCTATTGTAACTGGATCTGATGTTGTTGGAGGATTATTGGGTAACAATAGAAACGGAGCCATAATTACTTCATTTGCAACTGGAAATATTTCAGGTAATAACCAAGTAGGTGGATTGATGGGAAGTGGAGGAGGTGGCGGGGATGGAATCGTTGAAAACTCGTATGCATTGGGTGACGTTGAAGGTGAGGAAAGTATAGGTGGTTTAGTAGGATTGAAAACAGGGACTGGCAACATAGTGAATTCATATTCAAGTGGTAATGTAATAGGCAATGTTGATGTTGGAGGCATTGTAGGTGTTAATGGGACGCAGTTAGTTTCATCATATTGGGATGTAAAAAGTTCAAACCAATCAAATGCAGTTGGAAGAGGCTTTGACGATGGAGGAGTTGGTCTTGATACTAATCAGATGCTCGAAGACTCTGCATTTTATTATATGAATACTTTAGACTTTGAGAAAATTTGGGTTCTAACCAATAATTACCCAGCATTATCCTGGCAAGATGTTCAAGCTATTCCTTCACCAAACCTAGAACCGCCAATTGCTACTAGCAAAATTTACCCTTTAGATGGTGTTGAAAATGTTCCTATCGATACTGCACTTAATTGGTATGCTAATAATTCAGAATCGTATGAAATTGAAATTTCTGCACTGAAAAGCTTTGATAGTAAAATTATTTCTGAATTCGGTATTGAGGACACGACATTTTCTTTAAACGGAGAATTAAGCTATGGAACAAATTATTACTGGAGATTGAGAGGAGTCAACTTAGCTGGTACTGGAGAGTGGAGTGATACCACATCATTTAGAACAGCCTATGCATTAGATCAACCTAAACTTGATGCTCCTACAGATAGCTCTTTGGCATCAATCCCAGTACAGTTTATTTGGTTGCCCATTGGTGAAGCAGATGACTATGAGCTACAAGTTTCAACAGGTATCGAATTTAATGAACTTGTTTCAGTTAATGATGAAGAAGCTTCTAAGATAAGAACTAAGGATTGGAAGATTACCCAAGTTGTAAATAGTCTCGAGTATGACTCAACCTACTATTGGCGAGTTAGAGGAAACAATGAATTTGGTAATAGTCAATGGAGTAAAATCGGTGTTTTTACTACCGAATCAGGTGTTCCAGGAATTCCTTCGTGGGAACCCAATAATGGTGAAGATAGTGTTTCAACATCGCCCCTTATGAAATGGAATGAGTCAAAGGGAGCAGATACATATCAGCTGCAATTATCAACCAGTGAATCTTTTACAGATACTACACTAGAGGTCACTGAATTGCTCGAAACAGAGTACCAGGTAAATACCCTAGACCAAGGTGCAAAATACTTCTGGAGAGTTCAGGCCGTAAACAGTTATGGATTTAGTGGCTGGTCTGAAGTACTTAGCTTTACTACCCAAATGACAACTTCAAATGAGCTGTTATCATCGAAGCCGGATAAGTTCTCTCTACAGCAGAATTACCCAAACCCCTTTAATCCTACTACACAAATTCGCTATGGTATCCCAGATGCAGCTGAAGTTGAACTGGCCGTTTTTAACATGCTGGGTCAAAGAGTAGCTACTTTAGTGAATGATAAACAAAGCGCCGGGTGGCACACAGCTACTTTTGATGCAACAGGGCTTACCAGTGGAGCTTATATTTATCGTATTCAAGCTGGAGCGTTTGTGGACACTAGAAAGTTGATGTTAATAAAATAGTATTTACGTTTTTGTTCTAAAAATGGACTTGCTTAATAGCACCATAACTGCTATTTCTCGAAATAATTGAGAAGAAATATTAATTAAAAAGGTCTGTCGAAGTGTCAAATCCTAATTTATTTATATCATATAGTTGGAGCAATCCAGATCATGAAGAATGGGTACTAGATCTTGCGACTGAGCTCCGGGATTCAGGAATAAATGTAATTTTGGATAAATGGGATCTTAAGGAAGGAAATGACGCTAATGCTTTTATGGAGCAGATGGTTAGTAAACCTGAAATAGAGAAAGTTTTATTGATCTGTGATGAAAAGTATGTCCAAAAAACTAATGATAGAAGTGGAGGTGTAGGAACAGAAGCTCAAATTATATCTTCTGAAATATATTCAAAACAAGACCAGGATAAGTTTGTTGCTGTGGTCAAAGAGCGGGATGATAATGGGGACGCATACCTACCTACATATTACAAATCTCGAATATATATTGACATGAGCGACCAAAGCACTAATGTCAAAAATTTTGAGAAACTATTGCGATGGATTTATGACAAGCCATTACATCAAAAGCCTGAGTTAGGTGATAAACCAAAATTTCTAGATGAAAATAATAACTCAGTATCGTTAGGGACTTCAGTAGTTTTTAAAAGAGCAAGTAATGCACTGAAAAATGATAAGGATTATGCAAGTGCAGCTCTGGAAGAGTATTTCTCAAAATTATCATCAGAAATTGAAAAGCTAAGATTAAGTGGAGATGAAAAACCATTCGATGAGGCTGTAATAGAGAGTATTGAGTCATTTATTCCCTACAGAAATCAAGCTATTGAAATTTTTTTGACAATTGCCCTATATAATGATTGCGATGAAAATAGAGTTCGAATACACAGATTTTTTGAAAAATTGCTTCCATATCTTTCAAAGACTAATAATACAAACCGTTACAAAGAAGGGGATTTTGATAACTTTAGATTTATAATACATGAGCTATTTCTATATGCAGTTGCTGCACTTGTAAAATATGAGAGGTTCGATTCTGCTAATTATTTAATGCAAAATGAATATTATATATCTGGACATCCTGAATTTGGCGGCAATAATCTGGCTAGTTATTCAGAATTTCGTCGTTATATGAGGTCTTTAGAAGATCGAAATAATAGGCTTAAAAAAAATAGGCTTTCAATTAGAGCGGATTTACTTAAAAATAGGTGTAAAGAAACAGGGATTGAATTTAGATATTTGATGCAGGCAGATTTAATATTGTATTTACGTCATCAAATCGATTATCAGGAAGTTTATCATGATTGGTGGCCGGAAACACTTTTGTATGCAAGTCATTTTTCAGGGCCCTTTGAAATTTTTGCACGTTCAAGATCTTCAAAATACTTTGATAATGTAAAGGTTCTGTTGGGTGTTGAATCTAAGAATGAATTAGAAAAACTATGGAAAGAATTTGAAACAGGTAAGCGTAAAATTCCACGGTGGCAATTCGACTCATTTAGTCCGAAAAACTTAATTGGTTATGACGAACTTTGCAGAAAAACTTAGTTCAATAAATATTTTAAAAAAAAGCCAACTACTTTAGTACTCTGCCAACCTGCTCGCTAATATCCATATTCAGCAAATCAGCATACCGCTGAGTTGTTTTAACATCTGCATGCCTGAGCCAGCGTTGTACGGTATAAATGGGAACCCCGGCGCGAAGTAGTTCAATGCAGCAGGTATGCCGGAGGCTGTGAATATTTAGATAGGTCTTCTTTGGTATAGCCTGTTTTAGATATTTATTAAATAACCGATTAGTATGTCTTCTGCAGGAGTGACCAAATAGGCGGTCATCGTCTGAGCCACATTCAGCCAGTTTGCTTCGTGCTATTTCCTTTAACGGTTCCACGCTTTCAATGGGTAGCACCTGTTTCTTCTTACTCTTAGTTACGAAGTGGGCATTTCCTATAGTTATTTCCCAGGTCTCAGTGTTAATATCTCCGGCGCGCAGGTTTAGCGTTTCAGAAAGCCGCATTCCTGACAGCCGCTGCCAGTGAATGAAATCAACTAGCCATAAGGCATTCAATTTTTCTGACTGAAAACCTTTTTTCAGATCTTTGGCCACTTTGCCACTGATATAGCATGTCAGCTTTTCTATGTCTTCTTTAGTAAAGTAATTGATGTTTTCTTCCTGCTCTACACCATCATTATCTATATGGAGCTTTTTAGAGGTAAGCTTGGCCAGATTGTTTTCATCTAACCAGATCAGGAATGTCTTTAGCTTCTTTTTGTGAGATCGTTTGGTTTCATACTTGATGTCACTCCTATTCAGAAAAGCATTGAAGTGTTTTTCGGTGATAGAACCTATTGGACGGCTTTCTCCTGTTCTTTTGATAAAGTCTTGTAACACATATGTTGCATTACGAGTTGTGGTAGGCCGCCAATCTTTTCTAGCTTTAATTTTGATATAGCGATTAAGCGCATCTTTAAGCGTAGAATCTTTTGAGAACTTTTCTCCTTCAATGGAAACTGTATCATCAAGCCAAGGATCGAAATCTCCGGTAGCATATTCATCTTCTAACCTACGTTGTTGCTTTATGGCAACACTCTTTGTTCTGGTTTTAAGCGCTACTCTTTTTCTTTGGGGTCGTCTTTTTCCATTATAGAATTGCAGGTAGTACCAGTTTTTCTGCTTCAGAAGGGTCGCCATAGCAATATTCTCCGTTATTTTGGAGAACAATCTGTATAACAATAGAGTAACAAAAGAGTAGATTTACCCGACTTTGAGAGTAAAAGAGCAAAAGGGCTAAAAATGAAAAAGCCCCCTCATGACCTGTATAAGCCACTTGGGAGCTTCTAATAGTCGGGGCGACAAGATTTGAACTTGCGACCTCTCGACCCCCAGCCGAGCGCTCTACCTAGCTGAGCCACGCCCCGATTTAATAGAATAATAAGATAAGCCGATTTGTGGCAGGCATCAATCTTATTTTTTCGGTTTTTATAAGCAAAATGATAGTGACTGCTATAAAATTGCTATCGAGATGTCATCACTAATTAAGCAACATGGACTCTACTACGTACAATTCTACAACAGCAAAAGACGTCCCAAAAGAAAACGAGTAGCGCTAAAAACAAGAACTAAACAAACTGCATTAAAACTCCAGCGTAAGCTGGAAGATGAATTTGCTACCGGCGCTTTTGATCCCTGGCTGGATGAAACCGTTACTATTGAGGGAGAAGAGCTAAGCAAGGATTCTGCTATTAAAGAAGCGCTTGATCAGTACATCAAACTGAAGTCAAAGAAAGATTGGCGACCTAATACGGCTAGGAATGCAAAGTATGTGCTGGAAGATTTTGTGAGGAGGATTGGAAATGATCACCCGGTCGGTGGAATCACAGAGAAGCACTTTAATACCTTTTTGAACCGTAATGATATCAAATACGAAACCAAGCGATCTCATAAGAAGAAGCTGAAGACCTTCCTGATCTGGCTGGATGAAAACAATCTAGCTAAGCTAAGCTCTAAGAAGCTGCATGTAAATAATGATGGGAGTGAGCAGGAAGAATCCATCAACTACTTCACTAAAGAAGACATTGAAAAGCTAACCAGCTATATCAGTGGCAAAGTGGCCAAAGATGTCAAAAAAGGTTTACAGTCAGAAAAATTGAATGCCATGTGGCTGGTGGATTTCATTCACTGGCAGCGTTTGTCTGGAATGCGGCTTTCTGAAACTTTAAACTTGCGCGCCGGAGACATTAATACCGATACCTGGGAAATAACTATCGGAAATGCCCACTTCGTCACTAAGAGTAAGAAGAAGCAGGTGCTACCCATTGAAAGCGTGGAGCCGTTGAAGGAGATAGCTCGAAGCAAACTGGCTGAATGTAGCTCAGAGGATGGTCGTCTGTTTGGTCATTCCTGTAGAAGACATACAAACCGGCTATTCAATAAATATTTGAAAAAGGCTCTTCCCAAGAAGACCTACCTGAACATTCACAGCTTACGGCATACCTGCTGTATAGAACTCCTACGCGCCGGAGTTCCCATTTATACCGTACAGCGCTGGCTCAGACATGCAGATGTTAAGACTACTCAGCGATATGCGGATTTGTTGAATATGGATATTTCGAAGCAGGTTGGGCGGGTATTGAAGTAATACAAATTATCAATCAAAACAGATTGCAGAGATCAACCGCTTGTGAGTTTCACTGCTTTTTTAGTTAGTTTTTAGAGCGTTCCCAAACTAGTTCCTTACAAAAAAACTTGAGAAAATTTAAAATCAGCCCTTTGGTGGATAAGGATCGCTTCCTTTTGGGTACGTTCTTTCTTCCTGAATCCGTCCATTTCTGCCATGAATTACTACTGATGAGTTGCCTTTATTCTTAGCAATGTTAATGGTCTTTTCTTGGACTTCTCTTTTAGTATCTCCAGTTACAGATGCTCTCTTAGCGTTCTCTGTGGATCCTTTCCAACCATCTTTCGTTTTTGTTATGTGGTATGTGTTTCGTTTTGCCATAATAACCTCTCGTTTATTTAATCATTTGTTCACTGTAAGACCTTAAATCAGTTCATGAAATTTCAGTATGTCATTATTGATATTGACGTATGCAACCATCTTGCCTTCGTGTAATACCTCAGCAAACCTATTCTTGTTATTCTGACTTACTTCAAGCTTTCCCGAATCAATCTCGTGTTTATCAGCAAACTGATTAATCCATTTATTAAACTCTTTCGTGAATGATTTCTCAATTTTCTTTACTTCCTTCATAGCTTCTTTTTCCAGTTGTTTTGCTAGATCTTTCATAATGTTTCTCTTAAACTAATTAATTGTTGAACATAGGGGTGCAAATACCATGCCGGACTATATATGTGTAACATATATTCAGAAATATGCTGCGCTCCTATAGCAACATGACAGATTAATATCATTCAATTCTTTCTAATGAATCACTCATTCCCTATAATCCACTGATATTGCAACAGATAAAAAAGGGAATTTTGTAGATGCCTACACTACACTGGATTGGCAAAGAAAAAGTCGTAAATCATCATCAGGATGTACCGTACCGCGTGTTGGAACACCAATATGGCTTTGATGCGGAACAAGGGGAAAGAACAGAGCCCACAGAAAGCGGAAATAAGATTATTCACGGGGATAACCTGGAGGCCCTAAAAAGCCTGCTGCCAGGATACGAAGGTAAAATTAAGTGCATTTATATTGATCCTCCTTACAATACTGGAGAGGAAGGGTGGGCATATAACGATAATGTCAATCATCCTAAAATAAAAAAATGGTTAGGTGAGGTTGTCGGAAAAGAAGGTGACGACTTAAGCCGTCATGACAAATGGCTTTGTATGATGTATCCACGACTTCAACTTTTATTTAAACTACTTTCCGATGATGGTGTAATTTTTATTTCAATAGATGATTATGAAAGCCACCACTTAATAAGTATCGCAAATGAAATATTTGGAATTAAAAATAAAATAGCGACAGTTGTTTGGGATTTAGGTACAGGTACTCAAGCAGGTCATTTTGTTAGATCACATGAATATGTTTTAGTTTATTGTAAGAATAAAAACCTAGTCCCAAACTTTAAAGGAGGTGCTGGGGAGATAAAACATTCGGCTTTAAAGAAAATTAGTAAGAAGAATCCAAAAAGTGATTTTACTTTTCCTAAAGGAACAAGGTTTGATGCTGATTCGGGGACAAAACTTGATGGAAGTTGGGGTGGATCTGAAAAAACTTTTCTAAAGCACGGTGAAATGATAAGTGAGGATGGTGAGTTACCAGATAAAGTTACTTTAGAAGCAGGTTGGGCAATGAAGTCTCAAATGAAAGAGTGGTTTTATGGAAATAAAAATGAAACGTATGATACTAAAGGGCAAAAATTACTTGAATTTTATTTTAATTCGAGTGGTGTTCTAACTTATAGAAAAGAAAAAAGTGTAATAAATCCACCTACTGTAATAAGAAAACTAGCTAATACAAAATCTGGCTCAAAAGAACTGGAAGGTATTATAGGAGAAAATAATTTTGACTTTCCAAAACCACATGAACTAATAAAATACCTTATTAAACTAGTCACTAGTAAGAATGACATAGTATTAGATTCTTTTGCAGGTACGGGAACTACTGGCCAAGCTGTTCAGCAATTAAACAAAGAAGATGGAGGAAATCGAAATTTTATTTTAGTAGAAATGGAAGATTATGCAGATTCTGTTACCTCTGAAAGAGTAAAAAGGGTAATAAAAGGTTATCATTTTAATGGGAAAGTCAAAAAGGCCTTAAAAAGTTATAAGATTAATATTACTAACTTAAAGAATGCAAATGATCTGGTAGACTTTTATGAAGAAAAGAGAACGAATGGAGAGTACAATGAGGTAAATATTGAAAGTGATGGCGAAAAAATTAATATAGTTGGAGTAAAGAAAGTATCTGGGAAGGTTAACGGCATTGGCGGCAGTTTCGATTTTTACCAATTAGGCCAACCCCTCTTTGACGAAAATAAACTACTTAACGAAGATGTAGAAGAATCACGTATTCGAGAATACGTGTGGTACAGCGAAACTAAAACGGCTTTCCCCAAAGAACGTGCTGAAGATGCCCATAAACATTTACTCGGCACCAAAGATGAAACCGATTACTACTTCTTTTACGAGAAGGAAATTATTACCACGCTCAATCATGAGTTTTTAGCAACCATTAAACAAAAGTCAGATCAGTATGTGATCTATGCCGATAACTGTCTGCTTTCCAAAGAATTTTTGCAGAGCCGGAATATCATCTTCAAGAAGATCCCTCGAGATATTTCGAGGTTTTAGAAATGAAGTATTGTACAAGAACTTGTTCAACTTGTAAGCATTACTTACAAGTTTAATTTCACTAAAATCGAATGTTCGGAAAATCCGTGCAGTTCAGAGAAAATGCTAATTGTTGGAGATCAAATGTTACAGAGCTCTTTACAGTTCAGCTATAATAAATTTGTCATAATGATCCTTTCAGGATGTAAGATTTTATAAAATGGAGCTTAAACCCTACCAACAAGATGTACTGGATGATCTGGAATTGTACTTGGAATACATTCAGGAAGATCATGACTATGGTAAAGCGTTCAATCGGTTTTGGGAAGATAAGATTGGAGCTTACAATCCTGTTACCAGAGATGGGATGCGTCCGTATAAAAATAATGTGCCCGGCGCGGTTCATGCTTGTATTAAAGTTCCGACTGCCGGTGGTAAAACATTCATTGCTGTAAACGGCCTCCGTACTATCTTCAATGCCTTTGATACCAGTAAGCCTAAAGCAGTAGTGTGGTTGGTGCCCTGGAGGAATTTATTAGATCAGGCATATGAAGCACTTTCGGACCCGGATCATCCGTATCGGCAGAAATTAAATACACTATTCAATCATCGAGTTGGCATTTATAAAAAAGAGGATCTTCTACAGGGAGCCAATTTCAACCCAACGGTAGTTGAAGAGCAGCTCAGTATTTTTGTGATGAGTTTTGCAAGTTTACGAGCTAGAAGAAGAGAAGACCGAAAAGTATTTGAGGAAAATGGGCAGCTTGCGAGCTTTGCAGATGCTTTTGAAACAAGCGATCATGTGTTGGAAGATACCGATGAGACCGCTCTTATTAATGTGATAAGAAAACTGAATCCAGTAGTTGTTTTAGATGAAAGCCATAATGCGGAAACCGAATTAAGTGTTGAAATGCTTAAAGATCTACGGCCAAGTTTTATTCTTGACCTGACGGCTACACCAAAAAGTAATAGCAATATCATCTCTTCGGCTTCGGCTATGGCGCTCAAAAGAGAGCACATGGTTAAATTGCCGGTAATTGTATATAACCATCATGATAAAACAGAGGTCGTAAATAGTGCCCTTCACTTGCAGAGCAAATTAGAAAGGCTGGCTAAAGAGGAACATGAAAAGGGCGGAAAATACATTCGCCCTATTGTGCTCTTTCAGGCCCAGGCAGATAGAGACGATGATTCAACAACCTTCACAAAAATCAAAGAACAGCTTTTAGAGCTTCAGATCCCGGAAGAACAGATTGCAATCAAAACAGCAAACATCAATGATCTTGATGGTAAAGATTTGATGTCTAAGGATTGTCCTATTCGCTATATCATTACCATTAACGCACTGAAAGAAGGATGGGACTGTCCGTTTGCCTATATCTTAGCTTCCTTGGCTAACCGTTCATCGGCTGTAGATGTAGAGCAGATTTTAGGGAGAGTTCTACGTCAACCTTATGTGGCAAAACATGATTCTCCGCTACTGAACCTTTCTTATGTACTTACAGCTTCCAATCAATTTGCTGAAACCCTTGATAACATCGTTGAGGCATTGCAGGAATCCGGGTTTAGTAAACGTGATTATCGAAAAAAAGATCGAAAGGCTGAATCAAAAGAAGAATCAACTGATCCCTTAGAACAATTGGTTTTAGGTGAGTCCGAACAAAAGCCCATAGTAGAAGAAGATGAACCTATTGAAACAAGCCGTATCCGATTTAGATCGGAGGACACTGAAGACGCAGAAGTTGAAGATGAGATTGTCTCTGACATTCAGGAAACAGCGAAAAAAGAGAGTGAAGAATTTGAGCGTAAAATTCAGGGTACAGGAGATTCTGAAGCCGAAAAATACAATGACCTCAAACATGCCAAGGTGAACATGTATAGAATGAAAGACCATTTTAAGGAAGATGCTTTAAAACTGGAGCTTCCCCAATTTTTTATTGAAATCAAAGGAGCTGGCAATGAATTGTTTGGAACCGAATCTGAATTGGTACCATTAGATCAGAATTATTTGTTAGAAGATTTTCGGCTTAGTAACCAAAACGCAGAAATCAATTTTTCTGAGTTAGAATCGGAGCTCTATAAAGTGGATCTAGAAGAAACGGGTAACAATCAATCTACTCCGTCTTTTGCCAGAATAGAAGATGACAGAGTTCGGGAACCATTGGTGGAATACATCCGATCACAGCCGAAGGAAACACAGGTTAAGAATGTCGCTCACACGTTAATTGAGCTTATTGGCAGTATTTATCCAATACCCGAAGAGGATATTAAATTGTATGTCAGTAGAATTTTGAGTGATATGAATAGTGAGCAGCTCATCGACTGTGTGCAAAATAAATATACCTACAAAGATATTATAAAACGAAAGATCAGAACCTTAGCTGACGAACATGCTGAAAAGGAATTCCAAAAGAAAGTAGATACAAATAAGATAAAAGCTCACCCAAACTTTAAGCTAAAAGAACAGCTAGCGCCGGGAAATTTAGCCCCCAATATTAGCAGATCACTTTATGAAAGAGAGGCTTCAATTAACAAGTTTGAGGAAGAAATCCTGCTAAAAATCCACAACCTTGATAACGTTAAATTCTGGCATAGAAATCTTGAGAGGGGTAAAGGCTTTGCCATCAATGGTTTTAAAGGTAATCACTATCCTGATTTTTTGATTTATACAGAAAAAGGAAATGTGGTAATTATAGAGACTAAAGGTGATGACCGTGATAATTCGGATAGTATTGCAAAACTTAAATTGGGTAAGCAATGGGCCGACTTAGCAGGGAAAAGCTATCGTTATCTCATGGTATTTAATCATAATGCAATAGAGGGAGCATACAACGCAAATCAAATTCGGGACATAGTTTCAGAGTTATAGTGACTTAGTGGCCAAATTCTGAAGAAAGTTCAACTAAATGAAAGAGCAGGCGCCCTTCCTTCCGCTGACTCAGCTAGTAACAGCATCAGTATAATCAGTTCGTTTATTAAACCTCATTATTTCTCTAGAAGAGTTTTTAGCATTTTTCGTCACTTTACCACTTTGACAACTATTTAGACTGCTCTTGAACTCTCTTTAACTGACTTTTCCAGTTATCCATCAGCATAAGTTGCAATGTATCTAACGCAGATGTTTGTACTTCTACTTCCAAATTA
>NZMW01000009.1 GCA_002694685.1 Balneola sp. | reverse complement strand
GGTGAATACAGGCAGAATGCTGAAATGATTTAATGAGAACGTATTATCTACGGTGGGGAAACTATGTGCCCTTGACAATGTCCTTTTTAAAGATGTTATGTTACGATTTCGAGTATTAAGTTATTTTCTTTCCACCTTTCCATCTTCAAAAATCGAATATAGCAGGAAAATAATGAAGCTTATCAAAGCAAATGAAGCAAAAAAGAATAAAACGCCTGCAAGGATAGAGTTAACTAGGCTAAGCTTAACTAATTCACCTTCAAAAGTTAGAGTTCCATTGTAAGCTGAAGTAGAAATGATAATACCTATTAAAGCCAGTGAAACAGCCCAAATTCGAATGAATAATTTTTTATTTGGTAATAGGCGCATAGATAACTCAAAAAAGTAACATAACGACCCAGCGTTTAAGCGGCGAGCCGAGTTGTTAAAATTAAGGTTCCGAACCCTAAACGAGTCCGCTTGAAACGCCTTGTTATACTGCCGATATTTTATTGAACGTCTCAATTATTCGTAATCAAAATAGTACTTTTATCGCAACTACGATTAAACTTATAAATAGACCTATTGTTGAAACCCCAATATGAAATAAAATAAGCTTCATTTTCCAGTCTTGTTCTTTCCATTGTTGGAAGTTTTCTCTAAAGGCAAAGCAAATTAGTAAAGAAATAATGGTATATATTAGAAGTTCTAAGAAAAAGCTATCCATCAATATCAACTATATTTGCTTTTTAAATTTTAGCCTGGCAGTATAACGACCCTGCGTTTAAGCGGCGAGTCGAGTTGTTAAAATTAAGGTTCCGAACCCTAAACGAGTCCGCTTAAAACGCATTGTTAGGTAACCAGTTACATTGAGTTTAAAGTTTTAGTAAAACTACCATAGAATCCAAGATGCATTAATTGATCGTCAGAGGTATATAAGCCCAAACCAAATCCTTTGTCTTCTGGGTCATAAAATATCGTATAACCACTTCTTTCACTTGGGTTTTCTTGCAAGACAGTCCAAACCTCAAAAATATCATTACGATTTGATGAGCCAATGTATTCCTCAAGTTTTGGCTCAATTAGAAACTCATCAATGTTCTCAGAATCAATTCCATGAGCTCCTTTCAGAGGATTCTTCTTAAGGTCTTCTTTAATATGTTTTTTTAAGAATTCTCGCATGGTTGGTTACCTAACGGCCCAGCGTTTAAACGGCGCGGGGATTATGATTTGGTTGAAGTAGCAAAATTAATTCCTGGCAATCAAGTTTCCATCGAACCTCGTCCGCGTCCGCTTTAAAACGCATTGTTATACTGCGCAAATATATATGAGCAAAAACTAACTGCTGAAAACCAAAATTATAATTAAAACTAGCGATATAAATACAAAACTAAAGCCGAGATATATCAAAAGAAACTTCATGAAGTTGTCCTGACTTTCCCAGTTTTTGTATCTATCAATATTGGTTGCAACAAATGTCCCTGATACACAAACAATTAAAATTAATAAAACTAGTACATTATCCATTATTTGTTGTATCAAAAGAAGCAGTATAACGACCCAGCGTTTAAATGGCGCGGAGATTATAATTTAGTTGAAGTAGCGAAATTAATTCCTTACAAACAAGTTCGATCGAATCTCGTCCGCGTCCGATTTAAAACGCCTTGTTATAGGGCGGATGATTAATCTATTAGCATCGAGGTTACAGCTTCTTTAAGATATTTTTCTCGTAAATCTTTATGAGCAATATTTCCATTTCTATCTATCAAATAGGTTCTCGGAATATAAACTGAATTATAGAGTTGAGATACCTCACCATATCCATCATCAAAAATTTGATACCAATCTAAATTATGATCACTGATGAAACTTTTAACTCTTTCAATATCTGTATCCAGAGAGATACCTACCATGATAAAATCATTTCTATCTTTAAAAGATGCGTAAAGATCTTTTAAAGATGGCAGTTCTTTTATGCAAGGTCCGCAGGAAGTTGACCAAAACTCTAATAGGACAATTTTACCACGAAATTCTGATAAATCTATAGACTCACCTGAGATAGAAGTTGTAGAAAAAGACGGGGCTTTATCACCGATCTGAAGAGAATGTATCTCATTGTAATATGATCTGGCCTTATCTACTATAGTTTGGCTACCTGCAAGTACGGAATCACGGTTTAATTCCAGTACTCTTAGTAAATATTCATTAGCATTGTCATATTCTTGTTGAACGAAATAGTTCTTTGCTATATAAAATGAGAGATGAGTTTGAGTCACATTACTCTTAGTGTCATTATTCCACTCAACCAACTTTTGGATATGATTTTCATGATCCCTTTTGTTAATAAAAGAAAACCAGCTTTGATTTTGTGCACTGGTTTTAGAAAGATTGTAATAGCTGACAAGATCTCCCCAATAATCCTTATTTATCGAAATCCTGTTTAAGGCCACTTCCATTTTTTCAACTGCACCTGATACATACCAAATGGCAAATGCTCTTCTAAGATTTTCAATGCCATCTTCAGACTCTGGGAACCGGAGGTAATAGCCATATAATTTATCCCCGAAGTATTCCTCATTTCTGAGGTCCGGATGATCATTGTCTGTCTTCTTAAATGTTAAATAATCCTGTTTTATATTCTCATGAACAAGCTTGGCAACAGAATCTGTTTGAACGGAATCGAGATCATTCATTTGAAGCGTGATCAGACCATATTCAGCCAAATCAGTATCGATGCTGACCTGAGTCGTATCAGTTTTGGTACAACTGTAAAGCAACAGACAGGCAAAAAAGAATAATGGCTTGAAAGAAATTTTTAAAGGCATATCTATTTTTTGGTCTTGATAAATAAACTTTGGTTCATTTTTAATTACTGGTAAGCCCTATAACGACCCAGCGTTTAAACGGCGCGGGGATTATGATTTAGTTGAAGTAGCAAAATTAATTCTTGGCAATCAAGGTTCCATCGCACCCCGTCCGCGTCCGATTTAAAACGCCTTGTTATGTTTACCATTTCCTGCCATCAATCGAAGTATGCAAATATGAATCGATTATTTCAGCCACTTTTTGAATTCGAACATCTGATTCATGTTCAGGTACATTTCCAGAAACAAAAGCTCGATAACTTTCTCCAATTTTAATCTCAACTACATAAGAGTGGCCATCTGTATAGCCATAAGAACGTTCAACTTTCGTTGGTAATTTCAAAACACCTTCATTTTTAAGTTTCTTCCAAAGTGTCTTAAAACTAGCTTCTGATTGAAGTTCTGTAAAAAATAAAGAATCGGTGAATTGAGGAATTTCATTAAATGTCTCACCGCTTTCAGCTCGTTCAAGATCACAATCGATTTGATTGGTAAATTCTTTATCGATGGTGACTAAACTTTTTAAACTATCGCTAACTCCTTCTTTGTGTGACAGTACTTCACAAGTTCGAATTTCAATAGTATAAGCTTTCCAGTTTCCTTTAGTCCGATTAAGAATAATAC
Source organism: Balneola sp. (assembly GCA_002694685.1). Classification (NCBI taxonomy): domain Bacteria; kingdom Pseudomonadati; phylum Balneolota; class Balneolia; order Balneolales; family Balneolaceae; genus Balneola; species Balneola sp. The sequence continues at coordinate 2,302 of NZMW01000009.1, read as the reverse complement.
CGCGATCACCACGAACTCCAAACCCAGCCCAAATTCTGAATTCAAGATCACCCTCTTGTAAATTTTTTTCTTGAAGACTGCCGAATTCTGAATCTTCACCCCAGCTTTGACTTACTTCTAATAAGTGATTGTTTTCTGGAAAACCAGGAGCCATTTTCTCCTCACTACAACTCAGTAAGAAAATAGATAAGATTAAAATGGAAAGATGTTTCATAGGTGAACATAACGACCCAGCGTTTAAACGGCGCGGGAATTATGATTTAGTTGAAGTAGCTAAATTAATTCCTGGCAGTCAAGTTTCCATCGCACCCCGTCCGCGTCCGATTTGAAACGCATTGTTATGCCTCGCGGCTGCTAATGACAAACTCTCTGTACTCTTTCCAGTTTTTGAAATCTTCGGAAGACTTTTCTGGCGTAAAAATTCCATTGGAATCAAAAGCTCTTAATTTAAGATGCTGCAAAATAGCAGAAATTACAATCAGGGCATTTTCATCTCCCCTTGCATGAAAAGCAAAACTAGATACTACTTCATCATCTCCAAGATTTATTTCAACTGAAAATGTTTCTCCTTCAATTATTCCCCAAGCTGGATCAGAAAAGTTGGCTTCAGGTACGATTTCTAGAATCCTTGAAGTTATTTCGCTTTTTGAACCAACAGGTTGAGGCTGAAAACTCTCAGGAATTTCCTTAATGGATTTTGCAGACTCCGGTATATCCTGTACAAATATGTCCCAACTCATAGAAAGTAATTTAGAGGCATAACGACCCAGCGTTTAAACGGCGCGGGGATTATAATTTAGTTGAAGTAGCGAAATTAATTCCTGGCAATCAAGTTTCCATCGCACCCCGTCCGCGTCCGATTTAAAACGCATTGTTATACCTATTTTTCTCTGAAAGGGTCAGGAAGCAATTCTTCACCAGTTATGTGATTTAACCATTTTTTAGCCATTATTTCAGTTAAAGAAGCATTCCAAAGTAACCATTCACCAGAAAATTCGGATCCAAGACGTTTGCTGTTAAATGTATGTCCATGCGAACGTAAAGTTAAATACTGACCAGGATTCTTACTGGCAAGGCTATCGAGTTTGTTTGTTCCAGACTGTTTCAAACGAAAAAGTAATCCAAAACTGTCATCTGGATATGGCGAATTAGGATTCTTGTAAACCTGAACTGTCAAAATATCGTCTGTATTTATTGAAGCCTCTTTCACTGTATGTTGAACAGAAGTTCCTTGTTGAGCCTTTTCATTCATTAGATGAAATTTTACGTCCGCATTTGATTTCAATTCAATTTCTTGTCCATAAATTTTTGGGCTGGTAAAAAAGAGAATTACGGAAAACAATAAAAGTATCTTCATAGAATCCTAAATAAAATGGGTATAACGACCCGGCGTTTAAGCGGCGAGTCTGGTTTTAATTAAAGTTTCGAACCCTAACCGAGTCCGCTTGAAACGCTTGTTATACAACCACTTGCTAATGGACTGATAACTTGAATTTGTTAACATTATATATAAGAATTTTGATATTTGAATAGTACCATCCATGCCAACCGGTAACCCACGATTCATGAAAATGATCTTTCCAACCATTTGGATCTTCTGAAAAATCTAAAAACTGAATCATCAATATCTGGTCGCCATTTTCTGAATAATATCCAATGTACTGCCTGTATAAATTTGGATATTTTTCATTCAATTCCGTGATCCACCTCAAACTCGATTTTCGATATTCAGACTTTTCCTTTTCTGAAATAGGATAATCATACGAAGGTTTGTTTGATAAATAATTATCAGTGGATTCTAAGAATGCAGTACTAAACTGATTTTCAATATATGGTTCAACCTGTCTGAGCAATGTTGGTGAAGGTGTGAATCGCCTTTTGTTTTGTAAACTTTGATCAGGAGCATCATACTCGGCAGGAAAAACTGAAGCAAAGCCATTTCCAATTCGCATGACTTCTACGCTATCAACTAAATCGGAAGAAACTGGAAACCAGACAGTACCACCACCTTCACTATTTCTGAAAGTTGAACAGCTTAGCGTTCCAAACAAAACTATGGCGAGCAAAATGTGTCTCATAGATAGGTTGGCTTGGTTGTATAACGACCCAGCGCATAACGGGCGCGGAGATTTTGAGTTAATTAACGGCTAAAATTTAAAAACAAGCAACACTGAAAATCGAAGCTCCGTCCGCGTCCCAGTTGATGCGCTTGATCTTTACAAAAAGGACGTCCTCACCTAGATTAGCGTTTCGACACGAACAAATCCAGGGAGGACATCATGATTCACGTAGGAATCGATTT
>NZMW01000008.1 GCA_002694685.1 Balneola sp. | reverse complement strand
TGGTCCTGAAGGCGCATGTTATGCGGGTAACCCATTTGGCCTGGTCGCCCACCGGGGACCGCCTGGCCACCGCTTCCTGGGATGGAACCGCGCGCATTTGGGCTACCACCGGCACGGCCGAGCCCATTATCCTGAAAGGACACAAGAGCTCAGTAACCCACCTGGCCTGGTCGCCTTCTGGGGACCGGCTAGCCACCGCTTCTTTGGATGGATCTATTCGAGTTTACGATTTAGATAGTAAAAGTAAGCCATTAATTTTGAAGAAATATAAAGATCGTTTAACCTTTTTAGCGTGGTCTCCCGATGGTACTCGCCTTGCAACTATTTCGGATGATGGTTCAATGAAATTTAATAGAAATGTCCGCATCTGGAATCTTTTAGATGGGATGAATCTTCAACTTATAAATGAAGGTACAGGTTTCACCTGTTTGGCATGGTCTTCTGACGGAAATAGTTTAGCAGCAGCTTCTAGAGATTGTCTTATACGGATTTGGAATGTGGAGATTGAGTACGAACCTTTGATAGTGAAAAACCATGAAATCTCTGTTGAATGTGTAGTTTGGTCGCCCACCGGGGACCACTTGGCTAGCGCTTCCTGGGATGGCACCGCGCGCATCTGGAACCCGGAGGGGGAGTCCGAGCCCCTGGTCCTGAAGGCGCATGTTATGCGGGTAACCCATTTGGCCTGGTCGCCCACCGGGGACCGCCTGGCTACCGGTTCCGGGGATGGCACTGCGAGCATCTGGGACCCGGAGGGTCAGGTCGAGCCAGTGATCCTGAAGGGACATGAGGAGTGGGTACAACACCTGGCCTGGTCTCCCTCTGGGGACCGATTGGCTACCGCTTCCAACGATGGTACCGCGCGCATCTGGGACTCGGATGGGAGGGACGAGCCCATTGTACTGAAAGGCCATGAGGACTGGGTAGATCACCTGTCATGGTCCCCCTCTGGGGACCGTCTGGCAACGGCTTCGGGCGATGGCACCGCGCGCATCTGGGACTCGGACGGGAAAGCCAAGCCTATTATATTGGAGGTGAATAAAAAACCGGTGTACTACTTAGCCTGGTCTCCCTCCGGGGGCCACTTGGCCACTGTTTCCAACGATGGCACAGCACGCATCTGGGACCCGGCTGGCAAGTCCGAGCCTATAGTCCTGAAGGGACACATCGGGAGCGGGATAAACTACCTCGTATGGTCGCCCTCTGGGGACCGCGTGGCAACGGCTTCGTTTGATGGCACAGCACGCATCTGGGACCTGTCAAAAGCAGAAATACCATATACTATTCATGAACATATTTATCCTGAGCAACTCCGGGCACTGCTTGAAAACGACTCGAATCTGACTGATCGCCATTTTATTGGCTATCAGGATGGGAGTGATATGCAGCTTAAAAAAGGGGAGCAGATTTGTTTTTATGAAAAATCAAACATTGAAATACTAAAACAATCAAGTACTAAAAATCTATGGGCCGGATATTCAGGCTCTTCCGTAGTTATTTTCAAGATTGAAAATGAAAGAGAGTAATCCTGTGTTATACTTGCAAATTTAAAGTTATAAAGATTCTATTCTGACCTCAGGATGGTACTGACTATTGCAAGAATTTTAAAATATATCGTTTCGTGAGGTATTAAACTTTGAGACATTGATTGTAACGATAAAATCCGAGAGCTTAGCGAGATCAGTAAGTTCCTCAATCAACTACCGGAAGCAATGGCTGCATATCAATTTTTCTTAGATGTAATTCCTAAAAGCGTACTACTGGAAAAGTACGACCGGATACCAGATAAGATTTCCGTAAGTACAAAAACCGACTTATCCGAATCATATACCCGTAAATATTGGAAAATCGCGGAAACCGACCCCACCCAAATAGTAGAAGAAATTGATAAATTGTTGCCAAGAGCAGATTGGGGTAACGACAAACATATACACATCTGGAAAATTAAGACTAATAAGGTGGATAACGACGCACACCTTATTGTAAATAAGCGTACAGGATACATTGAATATTTGTGCTTCAGGGCTGATTTAAGAGAAGATCGCTTACAGTTTTTAATGAATATGATTGAGCTTGCTGAAAAGTTTGACTGGATCTTTATGGACTCGAAAGATAATCTAGCGAATCCAGATATTCATGAAATCAAAAAGCTCATAGTAAAATCAAATGCTTTTCGATTTATACATAATCCGCAGAAATTACTCGATGACCTGAAACCGGAAAACTTAACATAGAATAAGACAATTTCTCATAGATCCTTCAACACGTTAAAGATATCGTTGTCCTCCCCATACTCATCATTGATCAAATACCGTAACGTCATTTCAAAATTTATGATCTCACGCTGTTCCAGTTTGAGGCGATCTTCATTTTTACCAAAGAATTCAGAGGTTACAAGTTTGCGTATTGCTTTTCGGGAAGATAGTAAGGTGGTAGGGATATCATAGAAGACAAGTTTGGCTCCATCCTCCATGGCCCCCTCTACATAGAAAGGAAAGGGGCGGAATCGTGTTTGTATGGTTACCTTTTTGTAATTGCGTGTGAGGCGTGGAAGGTTCGCCCGTTCCAGGTCCGTGATTCGCTCAGGAATAAAAATATTAAACTCATAATCATCATATAGGATGGTTTTTCCATCAATCTTCACTTCGTTGGACATCATCAGCTCTTGGTCAATCTTCTTTAGAAAGTTTTCGTAATAGCCGATTGCCAGTGAAGTTGAGGGCAGAAGTTGAATTTCGGTCTTATTGATAGCCTCTTTCATGGCCTGTTCAAGGGCTTTGCAAGCTTTTGCTATTGATGCTTCGTCACCTTCCCGAAACATGGAAATACTGATGCCTGAGTAGTCCGAAAGAATATCAACACTTTCCTCACAGAGAATAAAAGCCCGTTTAGTCCCCAGACGCCCCAGAAAGAGCCCTTGCTCAAAAATTAGATTATCACGAGCTGAGCTTTTCTGCTTATCTCTTGAATGAGTGATATCGTCGGGGGTAAAGATCAGGATGGCGAAATCAAACAGGTTGGCGGCATCGAGCAGCGATTTGAGGTAGCTAACGTTTAGCTTGAAGACATCTTCATTCCACAGCGTGGGTTCAAAACGCTCTGAGAAATAGGCCTTCACTTGTTTAGCAACTAGCAAGCCTTCTGATGAGGAGCCGATGAAGATAGAGTGTTTCATACAAGATATGGCCCTTTTTTTTATTGAAATCTAGAGTCAATTTAACATTGAATTTAGTCTTCAACATTGAAAGAAACTTTATTTTATGTAATCGTTAGTTTAAAATGAATTTTTTTAAAAAAATACCAAAACATAGTCGATATGATTCAGTCGTAAGGTAATTAGGTTCGGAGTATGATTTATATGATGAGGATATTTTTATTGTAATTATAAAAAGAGACATAAGAGGGTGTAGAAAGAAACTAAATGAAGTAATAGAAGATGTTTGGTAATTACTTTTAAGCCTTAATACCAAATTATTAAGAATATGAAAATTGAGGTGACCAATTTTAAAATTTGTATTGTTGCAAAGTGTCAATCCTAAATATTATTTATTCTTGCACTTTATTTACTATAATAATGGTCTATATAATTACAATTTAGTTAAAGCTACCTTTTAATTAGAATTATTAAACTTAAAGTATTGACTGCTAATGATCTTTATAAGTTATCGACGAGATGACACGAAGGATATTGCTGGACGCCTTTATGAGTCATTAATTTCAAAGTTTGGAAGAAATAATATCTTTTATGATGCAGAGTCTATTGAGCCAGGAAGTACATTTCCGTATGAACTAACTCGAAAGATAACCAATTCAAAAATAGTTCTGGTTCTTATCGGAAAGCGTTATTTAAGTATTACTGATGATGAAAACGAAGTTAGACTGTTTAGTCTTGAAGACTTTGTAAATAAGGAAGTTGGATTGGCTCTACGCTCAGAATGTGTTGTAATACCAATATTGGTTGATAACACCGATATGCCAAGTGAAAAAGAGTTGCCAGAAAATCTGAGCAAATTAGCATATTGCAATGCAGTATCTATAGATTGGGCGAAGTGGTCAAGAGACATTGAGTTTTTAGCAAATAATATTCGCAAAATTTTATCACCAGAGAGCAAAAGAAAAGGCAATTTTATACAAGAAAAAATGACAGAAATTCCAGTCAACGAATTATTGTCATCAATTAATCATCTAAGGAACAAGAATAAAATTTACGAGCCTTATTCTAGTATGAATTATATATATGGAGAAGTTGTAAATAAATTTAGTGAAAATAGAGGAAGTATGTATGAAATAGAGGATGGAAATAATACATATTTCTGTAACTACTCTGATATCCTTACAGAGGGTTTTAGGACTTTAAGAATTGGAGATAAAGTGAGATTTGCAAAGTCAAATGTAGATGAAAATAATAAAGCTACATATGTTTTAAAAATTGAAAAGCAATATAAATTAATTGATGTAAATGAATAATAATAATACAAATGAGCATTATGATAATCTAGCAAATAATTATGACGAATTATGGTTTTACTCTGAGGGATATGTAAATAAACTCACGAATGAAATAATTAAGATTATTGATTTAAGCGTCGATGATAAGTTTGTTGATTTAGGGTGTGGGACAGGCATTTATTCAAAATCTATATTGAAAGAAATTGATTTGAAAAAAAAAATCATTTGTTCCGATATATCAAAAAAAATGATAGAGCAGGCTAAAAAAAATATCTTTGCTGAATTTCGAACGGTAAGCGCACTGGAGTTTTCAAAGAAACCTATCAAATATGATAAATTGTTGATCAAAGAGGTGATTCATCATATTGAGAAAAAAGAAGAGCTTATTAGAAATATTTATACTCAGCTCAATGAAAAAGGTATTTGCTTAATATTACTGCTTCCACCAAAAATAGAATATCCATTATTTAAAAAAGCCATAGAATTATATGAAAAAAATCAACCGGATTATAAAGATATATCTATGATATTAAGAAACGAAGGGTTTGATGTAGAGGAAAAAGAAATATCTATTCCTCTTTCGATACCAAAAGCAAAATATTTTAATATGATAGAAAATAGATATATGTCACTGCTATCTGATTTTTCAGAAAAAGAAATTCATACAGGTATTTCTAGCCTAAGAAAAAAATACAATAACCGGAAAAATTTAAATTTCAATGACAGATTTATTGCTTTAAAAGGATCAAAATAAGAAAGTAAAATGAGTTCTCGGGAAATAGTAGATTCAATTAGGCAAAGATTGAAGGCCAATAAACTGGCCAACAATGTTTTAAAAAATAATTATGAAAGACCGCTACAAGAGTTGGTTAAAGGATACTCTGAGTTGGCCGTTTATTGGCTAGAAAAGTCTATATCTAAAATAATAGACTACTGGTGTAAAGTTCATGATATCGAACTAGACTCTAAAGCTCGCTATTCGAAAGATGAAATTGAATCAAAGTTGTGCATAATTGATGAGGAACTAGGAGAGCCTTTACGCACGTGTTTTAAACTTTTAGATGAAATAGATGATGAGAATATTGCTACTAAAGTTGAACCTGTCATTGGATTCTTGAAAACGTTTGTTAGGGTTGTAGAACAAATAGAAGACTATGACACCTTGTCAAAAGAAAAGCCAAATATTGACAAGGAATTATCAGACAAAATATCCTTTATAACGAGGTTGTTTAATATTCTAAAATTTGAATTAGCAGAGGTTTTATATCACTCGGAAGGATCGATTTATTTGTTATTCAAACTTAACATTGGGATAAAGTATGAGTACAGAGAGGTATTTATCTCAGATGATTTTGATTTGTTGAAAGATTTAGAGGCCAATGTTAAGAACATTTTCGAGACTGATTATCCGATTACTACAAGTCTAGTTTTAACAAACAATTATTTGATTTTAAATAATAGAGATTACAATGCTTTTACCGTAGACACTATTATATCAAGTATTTTTAATTCAAAGAAGTATTGGGAGAACTTAAGGGAAACAGATTTTTCTAATTCAAAATATATTGACATAAAATTAAAGGGAGACATATTAAAGTATGATAAAGAAAAACAAAATTATACCATATATGGAACTGAAGATGTTGATACTCATATAGATAATTTCTTAGAAACTGACCATAGAAATATTTTTGTTGTTTCTAAAGCAGGTGGAGGCAAATCATTTTTTTGTAGGAAGGTTTTCGAAAACATCAATTCACAGATAATAAGAAGCAAATTCGCCTTTTATTTTGATCTATCGAATATGGGTAGATCAAAAAATATAAATAAATTTATAAATGATAGCTTAGTTGATTATTTCAGTATAAATACTAGTTCAATATTCGATGTCATTAATTTCTTAAGCTCAGAAGGAAAGATTATTCTAATATTTGACGGATTGGATGAAATACTGGAACAAGATGGAGAGATAGAGGATATAATTGAAGTTTTTGGGAATTTGTCTAAATTATTTACGTCTAAATCAAAGATTATTATAACTTCGCGTCAAACATTGTTGCAATCATCTAAATACATTAATGAATTGTTAGATAAGAATGCAGTTGTTTCAGACAAGGTAAGTTATGGGTTAACTGCTGAAGGGATAGATCCTTTGCAGTTGCCCAATTTTAGTATTATCAAACTGTTAGATTTAGAATTAGACACTATAGAACCAGATATTTCATCAAGTATTCATGTAAACAGTAAAAATAGGATTTTAAAATCAACTCCCTTGATCATTGATCTATTTCAACGCATTAAGATAACGACTAACAGTGAAAAATTTATAGATGATCAAACCAAGGAATTAGACTTAACTAAAGTTATTTACCAAATAATTTTACAGCACCTTGAGCATGATGATGAGCTGATGATGAAAATTGCTAAATATTTCTGTGAATCTTACCAAAATGGGATTAGTGCTTTTGAGCTTTTAAATATAGTTGGCACATTGGGCTCGAGTGTTTTCAGGTCAAAATTTACATACGAGGAGTTTATTTTAAAAGATTTGTTTAAAAAAGTTGACCGTAATACTTACAATTTCGTCCACAAAAGTTTTTATGAGTTCTTATTTTCATACGGCTATTGCTTGGATTCAGATTCTGTCTACACAAAACATTCTTTAAATGAAGATGTAAGAAGTCACATAAATACCATTCATAATAATAGAGAATTATTCAAAATTGATGCCTTCTCCTATAATACTGACAAAACAGTTATACCGGGTAAATATCTGTTAGGAGAGTATGATTCAATTAAGATATTTGAGAATAATAACATAGTTAGATTTGACGAGTTTCCTGTCACTGTAAAAGAGTACAATGAATTTTTACTTTCTATTGAGGGGACAGATATTTCAGAGTTTGAGCATCCCTCGCAACCTAAAGAAATTGATCATAACCCTAATTACAAACTACTTAAAAAGAAAGATTATTATAAAAACCCAAAATATTTAAATTTTCCTGCCATATGTATTACGTGGTGGAGTGCCTATGCATTTGCAAAATTTAATGAAAAAAGACTACCAACTAGTGAAGAGTGGGAATGTGCTAGTCGAGGTATGTATGGGAACATATTTCCTTGGGGTGATAAAGTTGATATAGAACTAGCTAATTGTGCTGATTTCTGGGCTCAAAAATTACTATTATCTTATGATAGCTGGAAAAAAGAGTTTGACAAAAACACGAATTTTAGGGCTGGAGAGACAACTGATGTATTTGATTTTGAAGAAAATATATCTCCTTTCGGAGTTAAAAACATGAGTGGAAACGTTTGGGAATTAACATCGACACTAACGGAAGATTATGAAAGAGTTGTTATTTGTGGAGGATCATTTGATAATCCTTTTAAAGCTATAAAATGTTGCTCTAAGGGACTTGCAGAATTGCAGGTAATGAGTAATGCAGTTGGATTTCGTTGTTGTCAGACATTAAAAAAATAACGTTTTACCGAATCCCAGATCATCTCTATTCTTTCTCAGCATGAGCAGGTACGTAAAGTGGCCGACCTTGCCTGTGAGCATGGTATTTGTGGGTATAACTCAGACATCAAGTTCAAATAATGAATTCCTCTTCAAAAACGTATCGTAATATCCCGTTGTTATTGGCGCTCATTATTGGTGCGTTAACATTTTTGATGGCATTTATAGGGCTTCTCGAGGCGGGTGATTACCGGTTTGATTTGAGCTATCAGGGATTCATGGGATTCAGTGCTCTTTTCTTTGATTCGGTCCGCTTGTTATTAATGGAGTCTGTAGATCCTCCACCTGGGAATATCTATTATGCTGTGGCAAGGTTGGGGGCTGTCTTATTTATCACCTTAGGTATACTTGGTATTTTAAAACAGATCAATAAATCTGTCAGGTATACACTGCGAATGATTTGGTTCAAAATAATCGGACCAATACATAATCCTGCTGTTGTGATAGGGTTAGGCCGTATAGGATTGCCGCTAATCAATGATATTCGTGAACAAAAAAAATGGGGCTTAATCAGCAAGCCGGTATATGCGATAAGTAATCAAGATTTAGCTGAAAATTTGGGCTATGCTTTTGGTGATGGAGCTATCGTAATTGAGGGAGATGCAACAGAGGATTCCGTTATAAATAAAGGGTACATAAAGAAGGCTGCAGAAGTTTTTATTGCCACAGGCGATGATTCGCGGAATCTTGAAATAGCCGCTAAGGTAAAACGGCAAATGGAAGAAAAGAAGGATGTGAACACACCTTTTTCATGTAAATGCTATGTACATATATCTGATTCTGGGCTTACTTCTTCTATTAATAATAATAAACTCTTCGAGGAACACAACCGGGATGTTGACTTTGAATTTTTCAACACTCCCGATATAACTGCACGTCAATTTTTCACAGAATTAATTCTCGACCAAGGAATTGGTTTATTACGTAACAGACAAAAAGAAGAAATAGAATCATCCCTCGATTCTACAAATTCAGCAAAAGAGTTTTCGCTTCCCCAGGTTGAACATGAGGAGGCCTTTCATCTTTTTATATTCGGTTTTGAAGAGATAGGAAAAGCTCTTGCCTTGGCTACTGCCCGTTATGCACATTTCAAATCAAGAATTCGTCCGCGAATTACTATTTTTGTGGATCAGAGTAACGGGGATGATAAATGGAAGGCCTTTCTCGACAGGTACACTAATTTCTCAGATTCGACCCTGGACTTAACGTCTGGTGAAATCCATGATAAATGGGTCGCTTCTGGTTCAAATGTACAGGAAGAAGTGAAATCTTTTGAAGTATCAAACGAAGAGGAGTTAATCACGAATCTTCAGCCTCATGCTGTTGATTATGCTGTAAATGCGGAGTTTAAACCCATTATAACAGATATTGAATCAAGGCACTTGATAGGTAGCATCTGCGAGCGTCTTAAATCTAATAAGCCGGACATAAAAGCAGCTATCGCTTTTTGTCATGATGATGAACGCCGCAATTTTGATCAGGCTCTGCGTCTGCAATATGAACTCAGTCGAGAACTTATTACTCAAGATCCCGGTGCGGATTGTGAATTAAAATGTGCTGACAGCTTTAGCGAAAAACAACTGCCTATTCCGATCTATGCCCACCTGCCGGTCGATACCGGGCTCGCCGAACTTATTGAAAGTGACCTCCGTGATACCGGAGATGATAAAATGATTGAATGTACAAACCGGAATTTTCCGGTCCATACATTCGGGAGCCAAGAAAAAATCTATTCATATGACGTAATTAAAAATAGTGGGATAAAAGATTACGCAGACAGCCTGGAGGAGGCTTATCAGTCAGCAAAACAGGATTATACTCAACATCCTGATTTCGAAGATTCTACAATGAACGCTGTAATGCTGAGTGAAATAAAGATGGATGCTTTAAATATCTATTTTTCGGACAAAAAAGAAGACACAGCGCCAATATTTGACGAATACTACGAGTCAGAAGACATAAAGAAACAACTAGGTTATATCTCTGAAAATTATAAAAAAGAGACTCTGGATAACACGAGTATACGTAGGTGGATTATTCCACTTAAAGATATCATTGAAAAGGGAGGTAAAGAAAATGGGGTGACAAACTATCATAATCTTTATGATAGGCTGCTTTTTTTAGATCGTATTGTAACAAAAGAAGAGTATGAAGTAACTAGAAGTGTTACATCCGGCAAAAAGAACCTGAATGATGATATACTAAACAATGAAGCAGTTCTTAAAAAGACCATTAAATCCTTAGTTAATGCCACGGTGACTTTAGATGGAGCCACAGAATTAAATTTTCAAGAGAAAGGCGATGGTTTAAAAGAACAATTTAGTTTAAAGAATAAAAAGTCTTCTGTGAAAATATTAAATGGGCTGGCCGAATTTGCTATAGAAAAGGTGAAGGATGAATTAAAGAATACATCAGAAAAAGCTACCAAGAACATTATCGATTCATTTGATCGTTATCTAAAACAATACGATGAAGACGCTGATATCGCTGCTGAAATAGAGCATAATCGCTGGATGGGGGAGCGGTTGGCAAAAAACTGGAGCTTCGGTAAAAAAGATAATTTCAGAAAGAAACGTATAACATTTGTTCCCTGGGAGCTTGTGCCCCCTACCGATAAAATATCACCATCGAAGGGTTGCAATCCTGAAGATTTTCGACTATTTGATCGCCAGATGTTGCCCAAAATAATTATGGATCGTCGTGAAAGACAGGAAGAGGGTATTAGCGCTAAAGAGAAGAGTAAGCGCATGATATACGCGTATGTGAATGGAGAAAAGGTGGCCAAAGGTTCTAACAGTTAAGCATCAGCACCAGCTGCAGTTCATTTACTATATATACATTTTATAATTATCGGCTACTTATAGGTGAGCGTGCCTTTAATTAAGCTATTCTTTATAGGTTTATACACCATCTAAACCTGGGCAACCATTAAAATTAGAGAAACACAGTGCCAAGTCCCTTAGCCTGTATGGGTTAAAAAGCCACTAACTAGCCCTAATACACCCTAATAAGGGTTCATTTCTTTAGATAGCATTAACTAAGTTAACAACTAAGATGATTTTTATTGATAAATTTCGTATATTCTATTCATAATGGAACCACAAGAAATCATACAGTTAAGAGAGCAATTAGGATGGAGTTTAGCCTCATTTGGGAAATACTTCGGTGTTACGGCACAAGCTGTGTTGAAGTGGGAGCGAGGTACTGCTAAGCCAAATGATTTTGTAATGGCTGCTATGATTCAGCTTGAAAAGAGATTAGACCATGCCGAGAGTGAGAAGCAAAAACAACAACTCAAAAACGGGTTAAGAAGAGCGCTACTCACAGGTGGTATACTTGCCTTATTAGCCTTCCTATTTAACAAAGAAGAAGAATGACATGGAATCAAACACATCAATAAAAGAAACATTATCAGATAATCGAATCTTCCTTAATGGTAAACAACTTGCCGAAGTTTTAGGGGTTTCTGCACCTACCGTCAGTGAAGCTGCAAAGAATGGCTGGAAATGCGGTGGCTATCCTATAGTAGAATGGGCGGTAGAAACTGATAGCGGGAGGATACAGGGATATGAAGTGCCGGAGTTTCTGGTTAATGAGGGCTTAATTGAAGAAAAGCGTTCTAATCCAGACTCAAACAAGCCTAATTTGGCACTAATTAAGGCAAACGAAAACAAGAAACCAGATATTCAGGCTAGTAATCAAACTAACTATTACTCTCTATTACCTGAGGGAGAAGATTATGTTAGACCTGTTGGGATGATATCTCTTTCCTCTGTAATGAATACAGCTTTAAAATCAGATACTCCACAAAGCAAAGCTGTTATAACAGGTAGTTTGGTAGCATTAGGAGCAATAGTTGGACATGCGGTTACAGAAAAGGCTTCCGGTGCAGGAGTTGGTGCGAGTACAGGTTTAGCAATCGCTTTATTAGCGTATAAATATTTTGATTCAACCACTAATACTGAATTATCAGCTTTTGGAAAGAACAAATTTGCCAAACAAAAAGCTGTATTAATTCCTAAAGAACTAACCAAACAGTCAGCTTTCACACCTAATTAAGCCTAATTAGTCACTTTCGAGTATATCATCGTCAATGGGAATGACGATGATGTGCTTCTGATTCTCAATTTCATGGCTAACATCTTTCACTTTAAAGTAGCCGCCTCCAGTCATGTTATTCCGCAAGAATGGAATAGTAATTCGATCACCCACATTCGGCAAAAAACCCAACCTTTCGGGGCTTATCATCCAATAATCTTCGTGCATGTTTGAGGCACAGATTAGTATTTCTACTTCTTCGATTGGATAATTCCCATGCCTTGATATCCCGGAACAGAATTTATCATACATTTCTCGCATCAATACAATGAGCTCTTTCCGCTTCAAACCCAAAGTTTTTAAAAGATCTTTCTGTTTGGGTAGAGGCTCATGATCGTCTATGTCGTATTTGCTAATTTCTTTTAAAAGTTCGCCATACTTTTCTTGTCCTTTCAAAATTTTAGATACAGCATTCTTTTCTGAAATAAGGGCTATTAGTAGTTGTCTGTAATTAAGCTCAAAATTTTTCACAAAGATTCTCCTATCAGACTACCTAATGGATGCTTCTCTACGATTTTGAATTTTATCTCTTAATGATTTAGGCTCTAATACCTTCCCCTTTTCACCGAATGAAAGTATAAGAGACTCCAACTCATAATTAGGTATAACCTTTATTGCCACAATCAATTTCTCATCTTTCCATTCATGTTTTTGAGTTGGATGCAGCGGTTTAGTGATTATATAAGGAGCCTGCTCATTGGTAAATTCTAAAACTACTTTTTCTACTTTTCCCTCATCCGGACGGGTTACTCCGATGATATCAAAGAAGTACTCGTTCCAGTCAATTTCTGGATGAATATAATCGCCTTGAATTTGATCTATCTTTTGAATGCGATCTAAGGCGAGGTTCCAGGTTGGTATTTCGAACTCTTCATTTAAGCCGAATGCAAACCACCGGTTATTATATTGCTTTAAGAAATGCGGGTGGAAGGTCAGTTCAAAGCTCTCATCAGATTTAAAGCCTTGGTATTCTACTTTTAGCACCAACTCATTAACGATAGCATCATAAAGCGTCCCAAGATGCTCAATCCCTTTGAGGTCTATATTAGATTCGATACTTATGACTTCTCTGGAGCTTTCCTTGAGCCCTAACCGATCCTGAATAACCGGGATCATCTCTTGCACCCACTCAAACTGAGGGGCACCGGAAAAGCGAGAAAGCACAGAAATTGCTAATTGAATCTGGCTTTTTTCGTCCTCGTTTAATGGTTGGTTAGATATGGAGAAATCAGTATCTGTATATCTATAATATTTTCTTTTTCCATCTCTATATTTGTTTAATGGAATCCTGAATCCCTCTTCACTCTCCATAAACCTAATGTCATCATAAAGCTGACGCCTTTTTATTTTACTTCCAGGGCCATTAAACTCCTCCAAGGCTTTATTTACTTCTTTGAGTAAGTCTTCCCAAAAAAACTTGCGACCAGGATTTCGAAAACATCGATCTAATACTTGATATCTTATTTGTGCATTCTTTGTTTTTGGCATACTATATTTTCTTGTGCAGAAAGAGTGCATAGTATAGTTATACTTTTGATGCACAGACAAGAATTAATCGTTTAATTTATAATAAAGTATTTATGGACAGTAAGAGAATCGGTGAAAAGTTTTGGAGTTTTATCTCAAGTATTAGAGATACTGGGATTGATTACCAAGTACTACTGATAATTCTGATTCTTTATAAGAAAGATGTTTTTAAAAAATTCATCAACTCCAATTCTCAAAGTTTCATCGATACTGTTGATAAATCTATTGATGATTTTTCTGGATTAGAACGAGATGTGCTCTACGAAGGGGTAAGGTTTTTTGAGAACGATCTGCAAAAATTAACGCCAGGCCATATATATGATTTAAATCATATTCTTCGTGAGTACAATGAAGATTTCTACATAATCTTTGACGAGTTGCTTTTTAAACTGGAAGAAATAATGGGAAAATCTTCGGGTGGTTATATTCAACCAGAAGAGCTCACTCATTTGATGTTAAACCTTGCGAATATAAAATCAGGCGACAAAGTATATAATCCTTTCGCTGGTTTAGTCTCATTTGGAGTGAAATTGGAAGAAGATATTTCATACTTCGCCCAAGAAATTAATGAGCAAACTTATTATAAGGGTCAACTAAGATTAATGGCCTACAACAAACTAAATGAAGTTGAGTTTAGCAGGCAGGACTCAATAGAATATTGGCCTGAACATTTCAAGTTTGATTCTATTATATCATCACCTCCAATCGCTTCTCGAATCAGAAATAAATATCCTGAAGTAGAATCACGTACTATTGAAGAGTATTTTATTAAAAAATCAGTTGATTCACTTAACCCTTCAGGTAAAGCCATTGCATTAGTTAGCAATGGAGTTCTATTTAGATCCGGTCAAGAAAATGAGCTTAGAGAATGGTTGATTGAGGAGGATATGATAGAGGCCATTATATCTCTTCCTAAAAACTTATTGACCAATACTTCTATACAAACCAATATAATTGTACTTAGTAAAAAGAAGGATAAAAAAGGACTAGTTAAGTTTTTGGACGCCTCTTCATTTTTTGATGAGACAAAAGGCAGAACGAATAAACTAAATGTTGGTCAAGTTACATCCATTTACCAATCCCCAAATAATTCGGAAAACTCTCGCTTTGTATCTTGTTCAGAAATAAAGGCCAATGATTATGATCTTAGTGTATCAAGGTATTTTGTTGAAAATATTACCAAAGAATTTGAGGGTGTTGAACTTGGAGAAATCCTATACAAAGCCAACGCTGAAAAAGTTAAGAGTGAGGATAAGGTTCCATATATGAAAATTGGAGACCTCAACGATAATGAGATGGGTGTTTATTCTGATACAAATGAGATCGAAAAAAGTGTTGTTAAAAGAGGAGGCTTTAGTGTCAATGAAACAGTTCTATTACTGGCCATAAGATTTAAGAATTTAAAACCGACAATTTTGGATGGTTCACCTGCTGATCTAATCATTTCTAATGATATAAAGGCTTTTACAGTAGATACAAATAAAGTAGACTTAGGGTATTTAGTATTCGAACTAAGAAAAGATTATGTACAAGAACAGGTTGTCAAATACCAGTCAGGTACCACAATGCCTTACCTTTCAGTAAATGACCTATTTAAAATTAAAATAAAACTTCCCTCAAAAGACCAGCAACGCCAAGATTTACTTGATGCAATTAATGATAGAGCCAAGAATGAGTTAAATAAATACTCGAAGGAATTAAGTGAAATGAGAACTGAGATGTTCAGAGACTTCTCATCAACCCGGCACTCAGTTAAACAATACCTAAATAGTATAAGAGGAGGAGTTAATGGGTTGCAAAAATTCATTTCTAAAAATGACGGCCAAAAAATTAGTTTAACAGACGTCTATTCTAAAAATTTAGGCAAGACACTCGCTGAACACCTTGAGAGGTTAATTGACGATACAGCAGCGGCCTCTAAGCTTTTAGATAAGTTGGAAACGCCCTTTCTAAGTCGATCAAAAGAGGAATTTAACATACTTGATTTAACTAAACATGTGATTAAGAAAATTCATGGCAGTAAAGAGTTTGAATACAAGTTTAACATTGATAAAGAGTCTTTCTCACAAGGAGATGATGAGGAATTAAAACCCATCATTGAAATCAATAAAGATGATTATATAAAATTGATACAAAATATAGTAGATAACGCGTGTCACCATGGTTTCAGTAGTGATTCTAATAATATCATAAGAATCGAGGCAACTTCAATTAATGACGGAAAGGATGTGCTCTTAGAGATCTCAAATAATGGCAAACCTTTTAATGCAAAATTCACGGAAGAACGGTTGAAAATACGTGGTGAGAAATCAGTTAGTTCTAACTCAACCGGTACAGGAGGGGCTGATATCGATCAAATAACAAAAATGTATGATGGTGTATTTACTGTTTCACTTGATAGTGATAGTGAATTTCCTGTTACATATAAACTTCAATTTCCAATAAAATTCGAGGATTTAGATTGATGTGTAAAGTTCTATGGATAGATGATGAATACAAGAAACAGGACACTATAATTTCTGATGCAGAATTGAGTGGAATTAATATTATTCCATTTGAATCTCACGAAGAGGGTATAAACTATCTAGATGCCAACTTGGATAGCATTGATGCAATAATTCTCGATGCAAAAGTAAAGGACAAAAAAGATGATGAGACAACTAATCTAGAAGGTCTCAGAAAGTCTAGAGATTACATCAACTCTTTACCTATAGAGGTCAGGCCCCCATATTTTATTTTTACCGGTCAACCTGATTATATGGGAAGTGATATGTTTAAAGAGAGTTATGGAGAACCGTACATAAAAGCTACAGACAATGAGAAGCTGTTCGATGATATCAAAGCTGGAGTAAAAGATAGGCCAAATGCCAAAATCCGAGCCCTTTATCCCAAAGTTTTTGAATTATTCAAAAATGGCTTTATTGATCAGGAATACGAAAAACATCTACTTAAAATTCTTATAAGTATTAATAGGAATGATTTAATCTTTGATGATGAGCTATATTTCAATCAACTAAGGCAAATGCTCGAAGTAGCAATGCGCAGAGCAAATGAATCAGGAATACTTCATGACAAGTGCATAAACAAAAAGGGCGAAGTAATACTTCAGCTATCAAGTTTATTTCTTTCTGGGTTTGAAATTGATCCCCTAGATATCAAGTGTAAGAAGACACATTTTTCAAGGATAATTTCAAACCATGTGAGGGAAATTTTAGATATAACAAATGTAGGCTCTCATGCAGATAAAGAGGGTAAAGATGAAAGTGAAGCCAACTTAAAAGAATACCGGAAAATACTTAACACCCCGTACCTTTTATATTCTCTCACATTCAAATTAATGGATGTTCTTCTATGGTTTTCTGAATACATTAAAGAGAACAATAACATTGAGTTAAATAAATCTTTGTGGGTGGATACATCAGCACCTGCCGAAACTACAGTGAGTGCTGAGCAAGACTGGGTTCAAGGAACTGTAACAAGAATTGCTGACAATGGCTGGGGTACATTTATCCCAAAAGGTAGCACAGAACCAATCAGCATCCCCCCTAATATGGTTAGGGATCATTCCATTGAAGAGTATCAGAAGATTGACGTCGTTACGAAGCCAAGCCCTGATGGAAATAAAACACACATCGATTCAATAAGAATTTAAATTATCTATTTATGCTCACAGGCGAACTTAAAAACAAAGTCGATAAAATTTGGTTAACGCTTCATTCAGGTGGCATTACCAATCCTCTGACCGTCATCGAACAGCTAACCTATCTCTTGTTTATAAAGGGACTGGATGATCAGCAAACACGGGAGGAGAAGAAAGCTGAACGCACTGGGAAGCCAATTGAAGATCCAACCTTTTCAGAAGATCAGAATCATCTGCGATGGAAGAATCTGA
Organism: Balneola sp.; assembly: GCA_002694685.1. NCBI lineage: Bacteria > Pseudomonadati > Balneolota > Balneolia > Balneolales > Balneolaceae > Balneola > Balneola sp. The sequence goes on along the minus strand of NZMW01000008.1, from coordinate 9,876 downwards.
AGCAACTTGATCCCGAAGCGATGTTTGAAACGATTCGCGATGACGTGTTTCCGTTTATCAAGGAGCTGGGTGGGCAAAATGGAAGTACTTACCGCAAGCATATGGAAGGCGCAATGTTTTTGTTTCCTAAGCCTTCTACGCTGGCGCGAGTAGTGGAGTTGATGGATCAGCTGGAGCTGAGGGACCGAGATACCAAGGGTGATTTGTACGAGTATATGCTTTCAAAAATTAGTACTGCGGGTGATAACGGGCAGTTCCGCACGCCGAGACACATCATTAAGATGATGGTGGAACTGACTCAGCCCAAGCCGCTGGAGAATATCGCCGATCCTGCTTGTGGTACGGCCGGATTTTTGGTGGCGGCCGGAGAGTACATCCGTGAGAATCACGCCAAGGCGATGGTGGATGATAAAACCCGCGCTCATTTTCAGTCGGAGATGTTTACCGGCTACGATTTTGACAACTCCATGCTCCGAATCGGGAATATGAATATGGTGATGCATGGCTTTGATGGCGCGACCATTGACTATAAAGATTCCTTATCCTCTTCGGATGATGACGATCTTGCGGAACAATTTGACTTGATCCTTGCAAACCCTCCATTCACCGGTACTTTGGATTATGACAGCGTGGCGGCCGATCTGCTGCAAACCGTTAAAACCAAAAAGACCGAACTGCTATTTAACGCTCTCTTTCTTAGGGCACTGAAAACTGGTGGGCGGGCTGCGGTGGTGGTGCCTGATGGAGTAATATTTAGAAGTGGGAAAGACTATAAAGAAATTCGTAGAATTCTTATTGAAGATCAACAATTACAAGCTGTGATTTCAATGCCTGCTAATATTTTTAAGCCTTATTCTGGTGTAAGTACGGCTATATTGTTGTTTACTAAAACAGACTCTGGCGGAACCGATAGCGTCTGGTTTTACGATATGAAAGCCGATGGCTACACGCTGAATGACAAGCGCGATAAAATTGAAGACGACGACATCCCCGACATCATTAAGCGATATAAAAATCTGGAAGATGAAACCGACCGTAAACGCACCGACCAAAGTTTCCTCGTGCCTAAAGACGAGATCGTAGAGCAGAACTACGACCTCTCCATTAACCGCTACAAAGAGATCGAGTACGAAGAGGTGGAGTACGACGATCCCAAAATCATCATCAACGGGAAAGACGGTCAGCCCGGACTGCGACAGCTTGCTGAGGAACGCCTGAAAGTTTTGGATGAATTGGAGGGGATGGTTTGAAAATCGTTTCTATTGAGGATATTGCAGAGAAAGTAGATTATGGACTAACTGAAAAAGCAAAAGATAAAAAGGTCGGCCCAAAATTTTTACGAATAACTGACATCCAAGATGATAAAGTTAATTGGGAAACAGTTCCATATTGCAAGTGTGATGAGAAAGAATTTGAGAAAAATAAATTGGAAGTTGGGGACATCGTTTTCGCCAGAACAGGAGCAACAACTGGAAAAAGTTTTCTTGTGCAAAACTTAGATCATAAAGCTGTTTTTGCTTCTTATTTGATAAGATTAAGACTAATTACAGATCAAGTTCTTCCAGAGTTTGTTTCGTATTTCTTTAAATCTGATAAGTATTGGAATCAAATTTATGCTGATTCTGATGGGGCTACTCTTCCAAGTTTTAATGCCACAAAACTTAAAGCCCTCAAAATCCCTCTCCCCAGCCTTTCCGAACAGAAAGCGATTGTGGCGAAGCTGGACCGGGCGCAGCGGCTCATCGACATCGACAAGGAAATGCTCGCCAAATACGACGAACTCATCCAAAGCGTGTTTTTGGAAATGTTTGGGGATGACTTAAAAAAGAAGAAAAACTCTAAAACACTTAGTGAGGTTACAAACTTCATTGATTATAGAGGTCAGTCTCCAGACAAAGCAGAAGAAGGAATACCATTGATTACTGCAAAAAATGTCAAAGAAGGTTTTTTAAATGAAGAACCGAAAGAATATATGAATGAAAGTTCTTTTGAAGATTGGATGACAAGAGGAGTACCTAAGCCTGGAGATGTTCTATTTACAACAGAGGCTCCAATGGGGAATGCTTGTATTATTCCAGAGATTGATAAGTTTGCCATAGCTCAACGATTGATTTGTTTTCAACTCAATGAGGAACTAATAGCTGAATATTTACTGAATTATTTGCTTTCAGATTTAGCAAAATTTGAGTTTGAAAAAAGAGCAACTGGAAGTACCGCAAAGGGGATTGGCTCGACAAGGTTGAAAAAAGTGCCTGTAGTTATTCCGGATTTAGATAAACAAAAAGAATATCAGTCAATTTATCGGAAAATTATCGATGAGAAAAATGTGATAGAACAATCACACAAAAAATCAGAAGAGTTGTTTTCGTCGTTGGTGCAGGGGGCGTTTGGGTAAATGATATTTGAGAAACCTGAAATATTCTATAAAGAGTTTCCCTATAAGTACTGGCTGTACAAAGCCGAAATGCTTTATAAGATGATTGGGGATGATGAGAGCCTTTTACATGATAGCGATGGCAATCTTGAGGCATTGGGAGGAAATGAGAAAGAGTTCAAACAAATGTTAAAATATGAACTTCATTTTACCTACTACCATCAAGCTGAGGCACTCTTTGAACTAATTTTTGCTCTTGAGAAAGTAATCAATGACAGTAAGTATGTCTGGCTTGAATTAAGCAATGTCAAGTCAGGGGATATGCACAGGTTTAATAAGAAGGTTAAACAGATATCAGATGGTAGTGACCGACTGAGGGATAAAAAAGTGGATCTTACTGATGGAAGGAAGATTACATTTTACGAATGGCTTATTTTTGATGTGTTTGTTCCAGAACTTGAAAAAACTGATCAACAAGTAAAAACATCCATAGAGAAAGTTGATAGTATAATTCAGGTAGCTGCTGATGATTTAGCATCAAAAAAAGAATACAATGCTTTTAAGCATGGTATGAGAGTCTTGCATCTGTTTAAGTATTTCAAAATATCAGATAAGGAACAGCAAAAATTTGAATTGAACTTCGATCTGTCGAATAGTTTTACCTACATAAATTTCCCAAAGGAAAACGAAGAAGAAGGTACTAAAGGGGGAGATATTCAGGCTGTCACAAAAGGATATAGCCCAAAACAGGATCTATTTAAAATTAAGCTAATCACTTTTTTGATGTCAGGAATTATTGAATCGAGAAAGATGAGATACTTCGGGAAAGGAAAAATTATGGAATTCTTTGAATATGATATCCTTGAAAAACTAAATGAGTTAAGGCCAAAAACTGAAAATATTACTTACACATTACATGCCGACTCATATGATGAAAACTGATCCGAAATAAAAAAGAGAAATAGTTCAAAGTGAAGCCCGGGATAAAATCTTCAAAATGACTACTTATGGATATCGATTCTAAGAAAATCCAAAAACTTGAAGGGTACTTTGAATTAGATGGGAAACCTCAAAAGAATAAAAAATTATTTGAAGCCGAAGCATTTATTGATCGTTTTAATCTTCGCGACAGCTATATAAAGTTTTTCAGTCCTGTTCCAAAACCCAAAGGTGGAGATACAATTCACTTTGTAATTAATAGTAAGCACAGTCTGGATCTTAAATTTCCGTCATCTTATTGGGGCGGTGATTACTCGGAAGTATCATTTTCAATCGACAAAGTGACTTTGCCTGAGGGTAAGGAAAAATATGTTAGAACCGGTTCTTTTAAGAGGTTGATATATTTTCCTGAAGAAATTGAAGTATTCGGATATACAGTACGTAAATTTGAACATCAGTATCATGAAGGAGAGAAGAGAATAAAAGAGAATTATTTTGAATGGAACTATCAAAACTCGATTACTAAAAGAGAAATTGATAAGGTCTTGATGGCTTTATCCTTTCTGACTTGCTGTTCTCTATTCATTTCAGAACACTCGAATGGTAATGCCATCACTATTTTCGATAAAAGAAGTGACAAATTTACCCTACCGTATATGGGATCGGGCATGATGATTTTTCCAATCTCGATAAAAACAATTGAAGAATTAATCGAGAATGTTAAATGGGAATACATCTATAATTTTCATCTTGCATATAAGAACTTTTGCAGAGCCAAAAACTATGAATACCAACTTTATAAGGGGTGTTCAGTTTTAGATTATTTGATATCACTTTTCGAACGAAATCTAGATATAAAAGAGCTAAGAAGTCGTTTAAAGAACTCCGATAAATCTTCAAGGTTATATGCCTTGTTATGGTATTTAGAGTTAGATAATTCAACCAAGGTTTACTTGGAAGAAGTATTTCCAGGTGTCTCTTTTTGGGAATTAAAATTCGACAAGAAGTTTGAATTCTATGAGCTAAGAGACAGCCATCTTCATCGGGGTCAATTATTCCTTACACAAAATGAAGTCTGGAAATTCCAACGTTGTTTGGTTTCTGTAAATGAAATAATCAGAATATTGATACCACACTTAGATAAGATCAGAGAGTGGGACTTTACTGGCAAACCTTTTTTATAAAACATCATCATCCAAAGAAATTGTTAAAGCCAGACAAGATTTGATAAAATGGAAAATTTAAGGTTGAAAGAACTATCAGTAATTTAATCACTTCACTTTTAGAGAAGTTTTGAGAAATGGATAAGAAAGAGTTTCACAGACAGAAAAGAGAAATCGAACGAAGTGAAGACAAGCATAAAGCTTTAAAATTAAAGTCATCTTTTGTTCCTGGGGGCACAAAAGTTTATGATGCCTTTACAGCTTTAGTACAGCCGACATATGAGAAAAGAAAGGATGAGTGGCTTAATATATTGATGTATGATTTGGTTCGGAGACAAGAAGATGGGCTCATTTCGTTAGAGGAGTTATCCAAAAATGAAGAGTTTGTAACTATCGTTACTAAAGCCACTCTACTTGCCCAGCAGAATCATCAGAAAGAGAAAATAGAAGCGTTAAAAAACATTGTTTTAAATAGTACAGAATGGCTGAGCAAAGGCAAGCCTATTTTTGACTGGTCACACAGGTTTTTAATGATAGTTGATGAAATTAGCCCTTTGCATATTTTACTGCTTAAAACTTTCCAATACCCTAAAAAAGCAGCTAAAGAAAAAGGTGTGCGTTTTGATGAAGAGGTCAGTGCTTCAAACAAAGATGTGTTCTTTAAAATATATCCGGAATACAAAGACAGAAGTGCATTAGTTTCCCAGTGTTGGAAAGAATTAGAAAGTTACGGTCTTTTTGCAATTGGAAACTTCAGTGACGCTCACACTTCAGAAGAGATGCCTTACCTTCATACTCTTGGCCAGCTAAAACCTCAGACTACCGATTTTGGCAACAAGTTTTTAGATATGATTGAGGAGTGATTAATAACCGCTCATTCATATATTGCAAATGTGTATAAAAACGCATACACTTATTAAAAACTGTATGCATATTTATACATAATGTACGTTTCAAACAACAAAATAGAAGACGCTGTCCGGATTTTTAAAGAACATCAGGGAGTAATGCGCACCGCAGAGGCTCTGGATACGGGTATATCACCCCGCACCCTATACTATATGAGAGATGAGGGGTATCTAACTCAACTTGAGAGAGGTGTATATCAGCTTCAGGATAAAGAGCCTCTTAGTAATCCCGATCTGGTTATTGTAGCCCGAAAAATACCGGACGCCGTTGTATGCCTTATATCCGCCCTTGATCTCCATAATATAACTGACGATATACCTCATAAAGTACATATAGCTCTTCCAAGAACAAGTCGTAACCCTACACTCGATTATCCACCTGTAAACGTATATCGATTCTCTGACAAGACCCTTAAAGGGGGAGTAGAAACGAAAGAGTTCGACGGTATCTCAGTAAAAGTATTCAACCCTGCCAAGACCATTGCCGACTGTTTCAAATTCCGCAATCAAATTGGTCTTGATGTAGCTATTGAAGCACTTAAGCGAGGAATTAATGAAGGCAAAGCATCTTATAATGATATCGTGAAGTATGCGAAACTGTGTAAAGTAGAACGAGTGATAAAACCCTACCTGGAGGCCATTGGTCATGGATGACAAAACACGAATGGCCAAATCCGTTCATGCACGCTTGCTAAATAAAGCGAGAGAGTCGGGACGCCCATTTATGGAGCTCCTTCAATATTATGGAATGGAGAAATTCCTGCTTAGAATGAGTGAGTCTGATTATGCAAAGGAGTTCATTCTGAAAGGAGCCCTATTGCTACGCTCCACAGGCATTAGTGAAATTCGCCCAACGCGTGATATTGATCTATCTAGGGAAACCGCTCAAAGTATTGAGCAGCTTGAGCAAATGGCCAGAAACTGTTGTCAGGTTAAAGTCGAGGAAGATGGGCTGCTATTTGATCCAGATACCGTGGCCGGCGAAGAGATACGTGAAGACCAAGCTTATAAAGGAGTTCGAATTAAATTCCTTGGAAAGCTGGGGAATGCAAGAATACCTATGCAGATAGACATCGGCTTTGGGGATGTGGTTTCGCCTTCTCCTTTATGGGTAGAATATCCGGTATTGCTGGAGGGTGAGTCCCCCAATCTGTTATCCTACACACTTGAAAGTGCTATTGCCGAAAAATATCAGGCCATGGTATATCTGGATATGGCAAACAGCCGAATGAAAGATTTCTATGACATTTGGTATTTGATGCACAATCAGAGTTTTGAAGGCTCAGCATTGCAGAAAGCTATTGAACTGACCTTCCAGAGAAGAAAAACGAAATTACCGGAAGAGCCGCCTACTGCTTTGACAGAGGATTTTTATTCAGATGAAGGCAAAAAAGCACAATGGAAAGCTTTTAGAAAGAAAGCGGATATCACGGATGTACCGGAAGACTTAAGGACGGTCATAAAAGATATTTCTGGATTTTTATGGCCAATCAATGAAAACCTGAATAAGGAAGATGAAATGAACTTTATTTGGGAGTCGGAAAATGGATGGGGTAAAAGAGATTGAAATCATTACATTAAGGGGCAAACAAAAGACGGTTTTTCAATACTATGTCTAATTTCGAATTTCTACAATCTGATTGGCCCGAGTTCATCGATGATGCCCAAGCCGTGGAGAAACTCGTGCATTTTGATCCGCGTGGCGCCTGTGGCCGTGCCCGGCATCTGGTCGAGCAGGTAGTACTGTGGATGTACGAACATGATGAGGATTTAGAACTTCCCTACGACACTGGTTTGTATAATATCACCAATGAGATGGGCTTCAAAAAGATCATTGGCTATACGGTGTACGAGAAGATTAAAGTGATTCGGAAAGTTGGCAATATTGCGCTTCACGACAATAAACGAGTCACGGAAGACGATGCATTACGAGTTTGCCGTGAAGTTTTCCATGTGATGTATTGGCTGTATAGTACCTACACTTCCGATGAAGAGCCCAAGCCGGAACTGGAATTTGATCCTGATAAAGTCCCCAAGGTAGAGTCGGCTTCTAAAGAATCTAAAAAACGGTTGGAGGAGCTGGAAGCCAACATGCAGGAACGGGCGGATGAGCTTCGGAAGCTTCAGCAATCCCTGGAAGAAAAAGACAAAGCCTTAGAGCAGCGCAATCGTGAGATCAAACAGATGCGCTTGCAAACCCGCAAGTATGCAGACAATCACGATTACAACGAAGCAGAGACCCGCGAACTGCTGATTGATGTCATGCTTCGGGAATCAGGCTGGGACCCGGCAGAGCGGAATGTGCGAGAATATGAAGTCTCCGGAATGCCCAACAAATCCGGCACCGGCTACGTGGATTATGTGCTTTGGGATGATAATGGTAAACCCCTTGCCTTGGTGGAAGCCAAAAGAACCACCCGCAGTTACGATGAAGGACAACATCAGGCCAAGTTATATGCGGATTGTCTGGAGAATGAATTTGGCGTTCGCCCGGTCATTTTTATGTCGAATGGCTACGAGATTTGGATCTGGGATGATGAGCAGTATCCCCCCCGATCTGTTTTGGGTTTCTATACCAAAGACAGCCTTCAGAAGCTTTTCTTTCAGCGAGCGAATAAAGAATCGCTAAAACTGGCGGAGGTTAATAAAAAGATTACAGGACGTTACTATCAGGTAGCCGCTATTCGAAGAGTGGGAGAACGATTTCAAGAAGGACACCGACGGGCATTGTTGGTCATGGCCACCGGTACCGGGAAGACCCGAACCGCTATTTCCATCACCGATATGGTACTTAAAAAGAAATGGGCCAAAAGGGTGTTGTTCTTAGCTGATCGGAATGCGCTAGTAAGACAGGCTTATAAAAGTTATGCTGAACATCTCCCTGAAGTTCCCATCGTAAATCTTGTGGAAGAAAAGAATGACGATGCCGCTCGGGTGGTCTTTAGCACCTATCCCACCATGCTAAATCAGATCGAAAACCTGGAAGAAGGAAAGCGAAAATTTGACCCTGGCCATTTCGATCTGGTGATTATCGATGAGGCTCACCGAAGTGTGTATAATAAATACCAGGCTATCTTCGATTATTTTGATTCACTATTGCTGGGTCTTACTGCTACTCCAAAGGAAGATGTTGATCACGATACGTACAATTTATTCAACGCTGAGCAGGGAAATCCAACCTATGCATATGGCTTAGAAGAAGCAGTAGGTGATGGTTTTTTAGTCCCGCCTAAAACGATCTCAGTATTAGGTAAGTTTTTAACCGAGGGCATAAAGTACGCCGAACTTTCTGAAGAAGAGCAAAAGCAGTACGATGATCTCCTTGCTGATGACGAAACCGGAGCCGTTCCTGATCATATTGATCCGGGCAAACTCAATGCGTGGTTATTTAATGAGGATACCGTTGAGAAAGTGCTGAAACAGTTGATGGAACATGGTATTAAGGTAGAAGGTGGTGATCGTTTAGGGGATACCATCATGTTTGCCAAAAACCACAAGCATGCGATTTTTATCAAAGAGGTATTTGATAAGAACTTTCCTCAGTATGCAGGCAAATTTGCCCAGGTTATTGATAATAAGATTGAGCAAGCTCAGGATCTTGTTGAGAAGTTTTGCCTACCCGATGAAAGGCCAGTTATAGCCATTTCCGTAGATATGATGGACACCGGGATTGATGCGCCAGACTGTGTGAATTTGGTTTTCTTTAAGCCCGTCCGATCCAAAGCTAAGTTCAATCAGATGATCGGTCGTGGTACGCGCCTGCGAGAAGACTTATTTGGACCAGGAAGTGATAAGCAGCATTTTCTCATTTTCGACTATTGTGGAAATTTTGAGTTCTTCGAGCAAAATCCGGAAGGCTACGAAACGACTTCCTCGGCATCAATTACAGCAAAGATCTTTGAAAAGCGGTTAGTCCTGACAGCCAAACTTAAAAATGAACCTTATAACAGGGATGATGAGCTTCAGCAGTACAGAACGAATTTACTGGATCTGTTGCATCAACAGGTATCAAGCCTCGAGCGTCAAAGTGTTCAGGTCAGGCCTAAGTTAAAACTGGTGGATAAACTCAGTGAACGAGCCGTGTGGGATCACCTGCAATCACAAGAACGTAAAGAGATTGTCAGGGAGCTGGCTGAACTTATACCCGCAAACATCGATGAAGACGAAATGTCCCGCAGATTTGATCTGCTGATGCTTACTCTTCAGCATGAAAAAATGGATGGCGTTTTACAGCAAAAAAAGACCAAAGAAGTGGCCATTGAGTTTGCAGAGCACTTGTACTCAAAAAAGCATATCCCTGCAGTAAAGAAAGTACTTCCCAGCGTTGAGAAGGCGATTAGTGAAGAATTTTGGACCTCCCCCAAAGTTACGAGCCTTGAAGAAATTCGTCAGCAACTTCGCGAATTGATGCATCTAATTGAAAGAAAGAGTCGAGCTCCTGTGTACACCGATTTTGAAGATGAATTCAGTGAGATTGAGATAGATGATGCTT
>NZMW01000007.1 GCA_002694685.1 Balneola sp. | reverse complement strand
TGCTGATTAAGTAATAGAAATCGAAGTCTGAAATTCTAAGTGAATTTTGGGGTACAACTTAAAGCACTCTCTTGATTTCAGGAGAGTGCTTTTTTGGTTTTAAGCTACTTTATAGGCAATGCGTTTAAACTTGATTTTTGTGGAGACCGCTGGCTAGTAAACATGCTTCAAAGTTACAATTAGCCCATTTATAGGTACATGTACCTATACGAATGAGTAGTCCTGCCTATTGTATTCGGGTAGTCAAAAGAGGATTTTTAGCGCAAATTATATTTACAGCGTTGGTTTCGGGGGCAAAATCCCTTCTAAATAAATACTTTCCTTATATGAAAAAATTGATACTCCTCCTCTCTGTTATTCTTCTTAATGTAACTGCCACTTTTGCCCAGGACGCTTTCAAAACTACATGGGATATTGCGTCACCGGGTGATTCCGTGACTATATATACTCCGGTAGTTTTTGATCCAATCACGTTCAGCCCAAAAGAGTATGATTTTACCATAAACTGGGGAGATGGATCTTCGGCAGAAAACTATACAGGGGGAAGTCCAAATCCCAGTCATGTATATGCTACCTCCGGGGATTACCAGATTAGTATTACAGGCTCGTTTTATCACATGTCCAACGATCCATTTGAAACCGGTGACGATACTACTACCATTAAGCAGCTTGTTTCTGTAGATCAGTGGGGTGATATCCAGTGGGAAAGTATGGCAGGAATGTTTCAGGGGGCCAGTAATATGACATACAATGCTACGGATGCTCCTGACCTTACAAAAGTAATTGATTTTTTTGGAATGTTTAATGGCGCTACCTCTTTCAATGGAGATATTGGGAACTGGGATGTTTCGAGTGTGGGAGGTTTTGTAGATATGTTCAAGAATGCGAGTTCCTTCAATGCAGATATTTCCGGTTGGAATATGTCGGGTGCAAATACATTGGATGATATGTTTTGGGGAGCTTCTTCCTTCGATCAAAATTTAGGTGCTTGGGATGTAAGCAATGTGGTAAGTCTTAATGGGTTAGGCAGTGGTGATTTCATGAATCCGGATGGTGGGTTTCTTATTGGTGCCGGAATGTCTCGGGAGAATTATGATTCGTTACTCATTGGGTGGTCGCAACAGTCATTACAATCCGGGGTTGGGGTTGAGTTGACGGTGGATCCATCCATCACCTACACAGGAGGTGCACCTGCTAATGCACGTCAGGATATTATTGATGATTTTGGATGGACTATTAATGATGGTGGTCAATCTGAAGCCCCGTGGTTTTTTGGATTACCCGCTGCTTTTGAGCTAAACACAAGTGCGACCGATTCTCTTAATCTATTCAGTTTTGTAAATGATTTGGTTACAGGAGATGCTTCACTTTCCTACGATTTTTCGACCTCACCGGGAGGTCTGGGAAGTCCCTCAGTAAATTTAACGAGCGGATATCTGTCACTTACAGGTCCATCAACGGCCCAAACATTTGAGCTTAGCATCACAATTACCGATGCAGAACTAAATGAGGCGACAGAAACATTGACCGTGAATGTTATCGAAGGGCTGAGTGTAGATCCGGCAACAGCATTTATCACAACCTGGAATACATCGGCTCCGGGACAAACGGTAACCATCCCAACAAGAGGAGATGGTGTATCTGATTATGACTTCACTATTGATTGGGGCGACGGAACGGTAGAAACCTATTCAGGCAATGAGCCTTCTGTAAGTCATACTTATGGAAGTTCGGGAGACCATGAGATTTTAATTGGCGGAACATTTCCATATTTCGCCGGTGATCAAGCGGACTTGAGTGGACTAATCTCGATTGATCAATGGGGAGATATTGCCTGGGAGTCCATGGAGAATATGTTTTATCAGGCTACGAATCTGGTAACCTATAATGCCTCAGATACTCCTGATTTATCAGGTGCAAGTAGCCTGAAAGGAATGTTTGCCTTTACGGGTTTATCGACCGCTGATTTTAGTGGCTGGGATGTATCATCTATTACTGATTTTGGTGAAATGTTTGCAAATGCAGCCTCCTTTAATGGCGATCTATCCGGCTGGACTTTTTCTTCAGCTCCCTTCTCAGAAGCAAACGCGCTTAACTTTACCGCCACCTTTAGTGGGGCCACAGCCTTCACAGGAACCGGGCTTGCTGGCTGGGATGTATCAAATGCTGACTCTATGTCAACGATGTTTGCAGAGGCTTCAGCGTTTAATCAGGATTTAAGTTCATGGGACATCAGCAATGTGAAAGACATGTTTTTCTTTGCTCTAAGTACCAGTTTAAGTACGGCTAATTATACAGCCATGCTCAGCAGTTGGAGTGCGTTGACTCTTCAGGATAACGTAGACTTTTCGGCCGGTACAACCACCTATAATCTCGCCGGGCTTGAAGGGCGGGATGTATTGATCAATACATTCGGCTGGTCTATTACCGATGGTGGTTTAACAGCAGGTGCACTGAGTTTATCGACTGACGAAATTTCGCCCATAGACACAACAGTGACGGATACCCTTTGGATGGATCTTACTATTGATGGAACCGTAGCTACAGATGCATTAAACCCGGGCTGGACCTTAACCCCGGCTACAGGAATGACAGCCACAGGCACTCCGGTGTACAATGAAACCCGACAGCAGTGGGGATATGATTTAAGTGGAATTACGGTAAGTGAAACTGATCAGGAATATGCGCTGGATATATTGGCTTCTGTTTCTTTAGAGAATGGGACTTCCAGTGTTGATGATAATTTTTCGATAAACATAACGGTACCTAATACAGGGCCGCTTGTTGCTGCACCTATAGCCGATGTTACGGTTGATGAAGATGCAGAGAATACAATCATAAATCTGACTGCCTATTTCTCAGATGCTGAGCAATCTGCCGGTGATTTGGTCTATTCAGTAGAAACCAATTCGAACTCTACATTAGTTACTGCTTCCGTAAATAATTCTACAGATATCCTGACGCTGGCTTATGGAGCAAATGAGTTTGGAACAGCAGATATCAACATACGGGCAACCGACTCCGGCGGATTAACTGCAGATAATTCATTCACCGTTACGGTAAATCCGGTAAATGATGCACCAACGGTAGCAAATCCTATTGCAGATATTATCATTAATGAAGATGGAACGATAGATCCAATTGATCTGACGGCGGTATTTAGTGATGCAGAGGATGCTGGGAGTGAGCTTACCTATTTCGCAGAAAGCAGCAATATGGAGTTGTTTAAAACTTCCATAAATTCAGAGACAAATACACTGAGTTTTACAGTAACTCCGGATAGCTATGGTACTGCTGAGTTTATTGCTGTAGCTAGAGATAGTGACAACTCTTTTGCTTTTGATACAGTTTCGGTTACAATCAACCCCGCAACATTACAGTTAACATTGCTTTCGGATCGTACGGATACGTTAACGATATACCCCGGTTTTACAGATACACTCCGCTTTACCGCTCAGGATGCTAACGCCAATCCTATTATAAGCGATGATGATTTAACCTGGACCATAACCAACGATTATGGATTGACCATAGCCGATCCGGTTTATGATGCCACCAATGAAAATTGGCACATTGCTTTTAAAGCCGATGATCATGAATCTGCTTTAGGTACGCTTTCCGTTGAGGTGCAATACACCGAGTATGAAAATCTTGGTCAGACGAAATCAGTGGTACTCGATCCCCGTGGCAACCGCCCATTTATTACCACCTGGGATGTAAGTGGAGGTAACATGTCCATTACATTTCCAACAGCAGATGAAGCGGATGGAAAAGATCTTTCGCCATATGATTTCCGCATTGACTGGGGAAATGGAGAGATAGAATTCTTTAACGGAGATGCTCCAACCGTAACAAAAACCTATGCTACAGAAGGAGACAGGACTGTCAAAATATCCGGAGACTTTCCTCACATAGCAGGGGGAACTAATTTTAATACCAGTACGAACAAGAATATGAAAACGGTATCTCAATGGGGAGATATAAAATGGGAGAGTATGACCACCAGTTTTGCTTCCACCAACAATTTGAGTATTACAGCAAGCGACGCTCCTGATCTTTCCCAAGTCACTTCAATGGCAAGTATGTTCATGTTTTCCGGGATCGCTACTCCAGATCTTTCAGGTTGGGATGTTTCCGGGGTTACGAATATGCAGCAAATGTTTTTAATTGCCGGAAATTTTAATGGTGATATCACAAGCTGGAACGTAGGAAATGTGCAAAACATGAACGGTATGTTCACCTACTCTCAATCTTTTAACGGGGATATTGGAGGTTGGAATGTGGCTTCTGTTGACAGTATGCTCGGAATGTTTGCCAACGCTGCAGCTTTTGACCAGAATCTTGCGGAGTGGGATATTTCCCAGGTTGTTTCGTTTGATGATGAAGCACAAGGTGCCGCTTTTATGAATGGAACCGCCCTTTCAACCTCTAATTACGATTCCTTATTAGCAGGTTGGGGTTCGCAAACCGTTCAACCGAATCTTACCATCAGCTTTGGAGAGACTCAGTATTCTTTAAATGGGCAGGCAGGAAGGCAGCAACTATTAAATGCGGGATGGACGATTAATGATGGTGGCCTTGCGGGTAATCCATTTATCACAACCTGGCGCACTACCACTGCCAATGAATCCATAACTATACCTACTGGTGGGGGGATAGATATTGCGGATTACGATTTCCAGATTTCGTGGGGAGATGGAACTGTTGATATGGTAACTGGAGATGATCCTGATCCAACGCATACTTACACTGAGCCAGATGATTATGAAGTTGTTATTGTTGCTTCTACTTTCTACTTACGACCTAATCAGGATGGGGATCTAAATCAGCTGATTTCCTTAGATCAATGGGGCGGTATAGAATGGCAAAGCATGAACAATTCATTTGCCTGGGCTCGCAATATGGAATACAACGCTACAGATGTGCCCGATCTCAGTAAGGTAGAAAGCATGGCAGGAATGTTCTTTGCGGCGGAAAAGCTAAGTGGAGATTTCAGCGGATGGAATACCTCTACTGTAACCGACATGAGTTTCATGTTTGACGGGGCTAAGATATTCAATGGAGATATTTCAACATGGGATGTCAGCAAGGTGACCAACATGCGAGAGATGTTCCAAAACGCAGATTCTTTAAACCAGGATTTAAGCAGTTGGAATGTTTCATCAGTAACAAACATGCAAGGATTATTTCAAAATGCACCGTCTTTTAACGGAAACGTTTCCACTTGGAACACGGGCGCTGTAACCAATATGTTTGGACTGTTCGCAGGAGCATCCAGCTTTAATCAAGATGTTTCAGAATGGGATGTAAGTAGTGTAACCGACTTCGGAGCTATGTTCCTGAATGCCTCGGAATTTGACCAAGACTTAAGCGGCTGGGATATTACCAAAACTACCCGTTTCGATAATGGGAATTTTGGTTTTCTTCAGGGAACCAGTTTCTCGCAACAACATTATGATCTGTTGCTTCACAATTGGAATAAACTCGAAGGGTTGCCTGAAAATGTGACCTTCAATGTGGGTGATACCAAATATGGAGCTGCTTCAAGAGCCCACGATAATCTCACCGGATTCAAAGGCTGGACGATCGCAGACGGTGGCCGGTTTGGCATGTTCATTAGTCTTTGGGAACCCACTTCAGAAAATCCAACCATCACCATTGGAACCAATAATGGACCAGAGGTGACAGATTTTGATTTCACTATTGATTGGGGTGATGGAACGGTAGAGCGTTTTGTAGGAGACAATCCGGCAATTGCTCATACCTATACATCATTCGGAACCAAAGCAGTTCGAATTGCCGGTACATTTCCCGGTATGAATTCTGCGACTGGCGGAGAGAATATATCTAAGGTCAAAAGTGTAGTTTTATGGGGTGAAATAGCCTGGGAAGATATGACCAGTATGTTTGCCGGTGTTAATGAGCTGACGATCACCGCGCAGGATACCCCGGACCTTTCTTCTGTTTCAAGTATGAAAAAGATGTTCTTCTCTCCAGATGCTCAGTCGTCATTTAACTCAGATATTTCTGATTGGGATGTATCGGTAGTAACCAATATGGAACTGATGTTTGCGGGAGCTAAAGCCTTTAATCAGGATATTTCGGGCTGGGATGTAGGCTCGGTTACCAATATGGGAGGTATGTTCGCTTCTACAACAGCTTTCGATCAGAATCTTGGAAACTGGGACATTCGAAACACAGAGACCTTTGATTATTTCGGGACTTTTGGACCAATAACAGTGCCGATAGATATTGGCTTTATGCTGGAAGCTGGTTTATCTACTTCAAATTATGATTCTACGCTCATCGGTTGGGCTGAAAAAGTGACTTCTAATAGTGATATCGATGTTTCTTTTGGTAATTCAACGCGATCTATTATTTCCACTTCGAGCTATAACAGCCTTACCGATTTGGGCTGGACTATTAATGATGGTGGTTCAACAAATGAATTTACCACCCGCTGGCAAACAACCTCTACCAATGAAACCATAACTATCCCAACCGGTGGAGGATCTGAAATATCTGATTTCGATTTTACCATTGACTGGGGTGATGGAACATTGGAAACCTATACCGGCGATGATCCGGATCCTTCTCATTCTTATACAACAGCAGATACCTACACGATTATGATCGGGGGAGTATTCCCTAAAATGGAGCCTGCTGCTGATGGTGATTTGGATCAACTCGTATCTTTAGAAAGTTGGGGTTCGGTACAATGGGAAGACATGACCCGAATGTTTGCCTGGGCTCGCAATATGAATTACAACGCAACAGATGAACCTGACCTGAACAATGTAACTTCTCTGGCAGCAATGTTCTTTTCAGCAGAAAAAGTAAACGCAGATCTGAATGAATGGAATACTTCTACTATTACTGACATGAGTTTCATGTTTGATGGCGCAACAGCTTTTAATGGAGATATCACCGGATGGAATACAAGCAATGTGTCCACCATGCGCGATATGTTCCAGTTTGCTTCTTCATTCAATCAAGATATTTCCAGCTGGGATGTAAGTAAAGTAACCGATCTGCGAAACATGCTGAACAATGCTTCTGCATTTGATCAGAATCTGGGGGACTGGCAGATTGGATCCGTTGAGTTTATGCAAGCAGGCTCGCAAGGGTTTTTGGAAGGAACGAATCTTTCAATTGTGAATTACAGTTCGTTACTGATCAAATGGTCGGAGCAAACCCTACCAATGAATCTTACATTGGATGTGGATAGCACTAATTATTCAAGTAAAACAATAGAAAGCCGTCAAAAAATCATCAATGACTTTAATTGGACAATCATCGACGGAGGACTGGGGTTAAGTGAGATCACAATGAATGTAACTCCGGATAGTTTTTCATTAAATTCTGTTTTGTCAATCGAATTATTGGGAGATGAATCCCCTCTTTCGGGTGAAAACGAAATCATTTCTTGGAAAGCAACCAACGCAGAAGACGAGACTGCGCTGGTAGGATTCAGTGCCCCGGCCTATAATTCTGATAACCAAAGATGGGAACTAATCACGAAAGGTTTTCAGGTTGCCAATCCTCATGGAGTGAAATTCATCCTTGAAGCAACAGTAGAAATACCGGAATTGGAAGTTATAGAATCTGGGATTTCTGATACGGTCAAACTTTACAATAACTTTTACTTCGCTGAAAACGGAGTAACCATTAAGGCACCGGATGCAGCCATCAATGAACAAGGGTTTGTGATCATTGATGGAGAGATAGTGATACACACTAAGCGTGATCGTGCAGGCTTGGATTCACTACTAAAAAGGGATAAAGTCTCAGAGCTGGTGACGTCGGTTACTACAGGTATTACAGATATGAGTAACCTGTTTAGACCGGTTCAAATTAATTTGTCAGGAGGGGGCAAAGAATATATCCGTAGGTCTTTTAACCAAGATATTAGTTCATGGGATGTCTCTAGTGTTACTGACATGTCTGGAATGTTTTCAGGAAGGATCATCGACTATTATTGTGAACCTCATTTTTTTTATGGAACAGCATTTTGTCATAACCTCCTATCGGTTCCATTTAATCAGGACATTTCAAATTGGGATGTTTCAAATGTTACAAATATGAGTGAAATGTTTCTTAATGCTGATGAATTTAATCAAGATATTTCAAGTTGGGATGTATCTAAGGTAACGGATATGCGTGCTATGTTTTATAGGAAAGGCAGTTTCTTCAGCGATATTTTTGGTAGAAGTGCATTTAATGCAGATATCTCAAGTTGGAATGTGTCTTCTGTGAGAAATATGGCATCTATGTTTTATGGCTCAAACTCATTCAATCAAGATCTTTCAGGGTGGGATGTTTCGAATGCAACCAATATGAGTCATATGTTCTATAAAGCCTCATCTTTCAATAATGGTAGTAGACCACAAGCAGGCAAGCTAGCAGACGCAGAATCAGCAACATTGACCGCTCTTTCATGGGATGTCTCTCAGGCAACCAACATGGCAAGCATGTTCCAGGGCGCCGAATCTTTCAATCAGGATATCAGCTCTTGGGATGTTTCCAATGTGCAATACTTTGATACAGTACCGTCAGCAAGCGCCAAACAGGCAGACATAGATAAAGCAGCTTCAGATTCAGAAGAAGCACCTATTTCGGAAACTGATTCCGAAAAAGAGGACAAACCAGTGCATACAGATGCTGAATCAGGAATAGCCACCGACCGACCAATCGGCGAGCGGGGGGCAGGCTCCGATGAGGGATCAAGACCAACGAATAAAAAGCAGGAATCCGAGTCCCTGCTGAACAATCTTCTGGATACCAAACCCGACTCCATCGCCGGCTTCCTAGTCGGCTCAGGCTTAAGCTCGGCTAACGCCAGCAAGATGTTTGTGGAATGGTCGAAGCGGGATCTTCAGGATGGGGTAAGCCTGAACATTGGAGCCATCGAACTGAATGAGGAGGGTGCCAACGCCCTAAAGGCTATGCGTCAGGCTAATAATATGACCGTTGCCTGGGGCGGCCAGCAAGGCGTTGCTGATGAGCCGGTATTCTCTGGCCTACCTAATCCCTTCGAGATTACTACCGAAGACACCCGAATTCTCAAACTCTGGGAATATGTGAGTGATGCCAATACCCCTGACAGCCAGCTGGAGTTTAAGTTCGATATCATTTCGGACTCGGTAGAAATCGTTGCCTATAATACGGTAAATGGAGAACTCTCCATCACCGCCC
>NZMW01000006.1 GCA_002694685.1 Balneola sp. | reverse complement strand
TGTTACTACTCCCAATTTTTCTTTTCCTGACATTTGGGATATTTCCACTTAACAACCTTAACGCCCAAGAAGCTGATGATGAGCTAGCAACCATGCGTGTTGTAGGTTCAGCTAATAAGGTCTCAGGTGAGATTATTGCTGACAGGGATGATAATAGAGATATAAACGGAAATCTAACTGCCGGTTTGAGAATTGTATCAGACCTTACTGGTTTGACATTCAGGTCAAATAACGGAATTAGTAAAATTCAGCAGTTACCGGGTTATAACCTCCTATATCTATCCACAAACGAACGAGTAGTTCAAATTTTTAAAGAAGGATTCCCTCCTTTCCAGCTTGTTCTAAATGATGAGGGCATAAACTTAGCCGCTGGCGAAGTCTGGGAAATACAAATTACCGGTAATCAAAAATCCACTACTGAACCCGTTCAGTTTACTGTAACTCCGGAAAACAGCCGTATCATTATTGATGGTGAACCTAGCGAAATTGACGGAACTGTTTTTAATACGGAATTAACAACCGGTAAACACTTTATCCAGGTACGGAAAGATCAGTATGAATTTCGGGATGATTCTATCACCGTTTCAGCCGACCGCGTAAACTCTTTTCAATTTTCACTAAACAAGATTAACCCAGTTCCTGTATTGATAAGTTCTGAACCTGAGGGAGCTTCAATCTATATTAATGACAGTCCAGGGTCCAGTGGACAAACACCTCAGCGAATATTGCTTTATCCTGGAGACTTAAAGGTCAGGTTAACACTACCCGGCTATTCAAACGTAGAAGATGAGCTCGTTTTAACAAGTGAAAACCGAGAGCTTAACTATAATCTCCAAAAGTATGTCGGATATCTCACTGTTAACGCCACACCCAGCACCGCTACTGTTTTAGTTGATGATGTGCCTCAAAGCTCTACAGAAAATATTGAACTTGTTCCCGGAGTACACAGCCTTGAAGTTCGTTCTTCGGGTTTTGATGCTGTAAGCCGGACTTTTACTGTGAATTTAGGGGATACTTTAGTTGAGAATGTTTCCCTTGGACAGATTACAGGAAACCTTTTTGTAATCGCTCAACAAGAAAATGTGGAGTTTACACTTAGACAGAATGGCAACATCGTTGAAGAATGGGTTGGGCCGCGAACCATACGAGACCTCCCTGTTGGGAATTACTCTCTGACGGGTGATCTCCAGAATTTCGACCAAAAGACAGAGCAAATCGAGATTCTTCGAAACGACGATAAAACTATTAATTTTGATTTAAACAGAGTTGAAGGACGCGGCAGTTTAACTATAAATAGCTTATTCGAAGATGCAGAGCTTGAGTTAAAAGGACCGGGCTTTTCAAGAACATATACAGAATTACCGCTGCAACTTCCTTCCATACCTTTCGGACAGTATGAGATCAAAATTGAGAAAGATGGATTCGATGATATTGAGCAAAGAATACAAGTAAACTCCTTATCGCAGGAAGTTACTTTTGTTGATGAATATAACCCTCGGAGCAAAGGGAAAGCTGTCTGGCGTTCTATTTTACCGGGAGCTGTTTTTCCCGGTGTTGGGCATGGATATCTAGGTAAGGGCAGAGGATTTTTGTACTTCCTTGCAGGAGCTGGTGCCATTGGGTATTCCGTAAAGTCCTACTTGGATTATGGTTCTTCTTACGATAAATACCAAACGGCCTTAAATGAATATAATACTGCACAACAAAATTTCGTTGAACTTGAAGCCGCTTATGTTCAAGAATATAATAATGCCCAAACAGCTTTAGATGGTCTCAAGCTTGGAATAACTGCCTATTTAGCCGTTAAAGGAATTGAAATTTTTGACCTCTTACTTCAGCCTTCAAACAAGAAAAAGTTTGAGCAAGCCAAGCTGGAATTTAATGCACAGAATTCCGGAATTAGCATGAAGGTAAATTTTTAGAATTATGGACTATCCAATAAAAAAACATATGTCGAAAAAATATTTCAGCCTCCTCGCTTTATTAGGCGCAATTTTTATTGCCACCAGTTGTGATGGAATTATCGATGGAATTAATGAACTACCTGAAAACCCGGAAGATGAAAGGTCAAACCCCAACGATCCTAGATATAATCCATTTGCGTTTCCCGATCTACAGCTTGCAAATGACGGAACTTCTTTAGGTACTGTTTTTACTTTTGACGAAAATAATGAGACCATCTCATGGGAACTAGTTAACCAAACCGTTGACTACTCCAGATATTCGTTTCGTTTCGCTTATGCTGAACCGGGTCAAACAATATCAGCCGGTGACTTTGTTGATGTTGATGCTTTTGATCGGTCTTTTACCCTTACAAACCTTAAAGAAACTTTTGAAGGAAATCAGTATTCATTTGAGCTTCAGGCCTCTTACAGTAATGAGGGAGTAACCGCTGATACTTCTTTTACCGGATTTTTTGCAGTAGACGCATTTCAAAGCCGTGGATTCTTATTTAACCCTGTTACCATTACAAGCAACACCGATGGAACATTTACTGCTGAAATTTACCTTGATGAAATTGAAGAGTCGGATGACTTAACAGCTTTTTCGTTGGTGGTTAATTATCCTAGTTCAAGTTTGACAGTTTCAAATGTGCAGGTTTTTGATTCAGAAGGAAGCTTTTTAAACCCTGACGGATCCAACACTCTTATATATGTTGAGCCCGAAGTTTCTGCAAGCTTTATAACTATTGATGCTGGAATTGCGGGTAATACTTCTCCACTAAGCGGTGGCGGTAAGGTTTGTGAAATCACATTCTCCCCCACTTCCAGCTTTTCAGGAGGAGCATCTATTAGTATTTCGAGTAACTCTCAGTTAAGAACCTCGGTTGGAAACAACATAGATATCCTTGAATTCCATGGGGCGACTGTCCAGAACTAGTCAAAATTTTATACTCTTTATCGACACATATTTTCTATCAGTTTTAAATCCACGTTCAATGAAGTACACAATTAAAAGTTTAGGTTTTCTTCTCCTTTTTTCCAGCGTTGCTATGGGGCAGGCTGTATCACAAGATAGGAATATCAAAGTCGAGCAGGACCCAAGATTCAAAAACTTGGAGCAGAGCCAGAAAAAAGCACCTGCCAGTCTTGATAATTCACTACTCTATGACCTTACCTACGACTTTGAAGCAGGATACCCAAATGGCACTTACTTCTCTGGCGAACCCGGATTTCTTAGGTTTGATACTGGTCAACCAGGTGATACTGTTGCAAATGTAAACAACTACTTCCAAATTGTTCAAGCTATTGATACTACCTACTTAGATAGCTATAGCCTAATGAGCCCCGATATTAACGATTCTGAGGCGGTTAATATCAAATTCTTTGTAAAGGTAGCTCCCGGAGGTGGTGACCTTCAGTTTAGATATAAAGTAAGTTCAGAACCAGGCTGGGATTACTTGCATGTTGAAGTGGATGGTAATCGAATTTTAGATGAATCCGGAGAGATTCCCTGGACACAGAGTGGTTTATACTCCCTAAGCGAAGGAGTCAGAGAAATTGACTTTTGGTATTCCAAAGATGGAAGTAATTCTGCAGGGATTGATGCAGCATTCGTAGATAATATCTCAATTTTTAATGCTGATGGATCACTGGCCCGTATAACCAAAGTTGAGCCTGTAGCTTCAGCGAAAGGACAGGTAATTAATTTATATGGTAGCGGGCTCACCACAGAGAACATATCAAACCGAGTTTATTTTGGTGATACAGGATATTATTGGTTCAACCTTGCTCAGTCAGATAACAAAATGACTTTTCAGGTCAATGAGAATTTATCCCCTGGTAATTATGACTTAACTCTCTCCACCATCATTGGAGAATACACCTACCCTGATTTATTTACGGTTCTGGATCAAACAAATGCTTCTTTTGGAAGCCAGAACCTGATCACAAATTCCAGTGATGCTGCATTTGATGTATACCCTGCCGATTTGGACGGAGACGGCGATCAGGATGTTTTAACAGCTTCCGGTATTGACAACACCATTTCTTGGTTTGCTAACAATGGGGATGGCACCTTTGGTTCTGAATCTTTGATTACCATCAATGCCAGCGATGCAAGAAAGGTACGTGCAGCAGACTTTGATGGAGATGGTGACCTTGATGTCGTTTATACAACAGCCAACAACCAACTTGTTTGGTATGAAAATGATGGAGCAGGAAACTTCTTCACAGAAACTATACTCTCTTCTGGTTTTTATAGTGGCTTAAATGGTTTGCATACGGCAGATATTGACGGTGATGGTGATGTAGACATATTAATCACTTCTCTTTTCGACAATAGGATTGACTGGTATGAAAACTTTGGGGATGCTACTTTTGCACCGGCAGTTAACATATCTACCTCTGCAACACAGCCACAAAATGTTTACACAGCCGATCTAGATAATGACGGTGATTTAGACGTGATTTCCGCTGCCTCTGGTGTCGAAATTGCATGGTACCCAAATAACGGAGATGGCACTTTTGCAGCGAGTACAAATATTGGTGGTGGAGATGTAGCAACTGATGTATTTGCCTCAGATTTAGACAATGATGGAGACATGGATATACTTTCCAGCTCTATAAATGATGACCGTATTGCCTGGTATGAAAACTTTGGAGACGGGACTTTTTCTAATCAGAATATCATCTCAAACATTGCTGATGGAGCAGCTAGTGTTTATACAGCTGATTTGGATGGGGACGGTGATCAAGATGTTCTATCAGCTTCTACTTTCGACGACAAAATTGCCTGGTATGAAAGCTTTGGAGACGGAACCTTTGGAAGCCAACAAATAATTACCGACTTAGCTGATGGAGCTAATACAGTAATAGCTGCCGACCTGGATGGAGATGGCGACTTAGATGTACTCACTGCCTCCGAATTCAATGATGAGATTTCCTGGTATGAAAACACAGGAATTCCATTAGTTACTCCAAGTCTCCCAATCACTTTTGACGACAGCGGCGTTTTTTACGACTTCATAGATTTTGGTGGAAATTCCTCACGTGTTGTTCAGGACCCAGAGAACTCTTCAAATTTAGTAGCTGAAACTGTACGAAGTCAGCTTGCAGAAAATATAGCCGGAACCACTATGGACCTGGCTGAAGCTATCCCTTTCTCCTCCGGTAATACACTAATGAGTGTAAGAGTTTGGTCTCCGGCTGCCGGCATCCCAATTTTGCTTAAAGCAGAAAATACCTCTGATATAAATATTAGTGTTGAGACTCAAGTAAATACTACAACATCCGGTGGGTGGGAAACCTTGTATTTTGACTTTAGTAATCATTTAGATGGCACTTCTGCAATCAACTTTGGAACAACCGGAGCCGATGCCGGAGAACAGACTTATTATTGGGACGATATTGAGTTCATTGGTAATTTACCTGTCACCCCTATTGCTGATGTACGGAATGCTTCATTAGGTACCACCCTGAAAACAAAAGGGGTAGTTACAAGAGTATTAGGAAATAACATTTCTATCCAAGATGGAAATTCTGGGCTGCATGTTTTTGCTCCATCAGCTTCAGCTATTGATACTGCAATAATTAATGGTGATATCGTTGCAGGAGATTCCCTGATTGTTACAGGACAGCTTACCGAATTTAATAGTCTTTTAGAATTTGATAATGTTACGGATTTCTCTGTACCGTCACGTAATAACGCGTTACCTGAACCACAGGAGATAACTCTTGCTGATTTGGGAGAAGAATATGAATCTGAATTGGTAAAGATCACAAATATTTCCACGCCTAGCTCGGGTACTTTTACAAACGACACTTCATACGACCTTATCCAAGATGGAGTTACCTATCCTTCTACTATGAGGATTGGCGGGGCAATACAGAATGAATTAGATGGTGTTGAGATACCTAGTCTGTTTAACTACGTAGGTGTTTTACGTCAGTCAACCTTAGCAACCGCGTCAGCTAACGGCGGTTACCAACTAACCCCTACCTATGAAGAAGATATAGCCGCAGGATTGAATTTTGCTATATCAAAAGTATTCCCTGAAGCGGCTGCGCCTGGAACTAATATTACTATTTATGGTAAAGGATTTGATTCAAACCCAACATCAAATGCGGTTTCCATTGGAGGCTTTTCAGCAGATGTTGTAGAAGCTTCAGCAACTAAATTGGTCGTAACGGTCCCAGCTGTTAGCCCCGGAAATGCAGAGGTCTCAGTTACAGCTAACTCTTTCTCAGAGACTTATGCGGGTAATTTTACTTCACTCCAACCTATTTCCGCTAACTTTGCCACTCAATCTGTTATTTCTACACTTGGAGATGCAGCTTATAGCGTATTTGCAACCGACCTCGATGGTGATGGCGATCTGGACGTAATCTCTGCTTCCTACACTGATGACAAAATTGCCTGGTACCAAAATAATGGCGACGGTACTTTTGGCACTCAAACCGTTATTTCTACCCTTGCTAACGGGCCTAGTAGCGTTTATGCGGCTGACCTCGACGGCGACGGAGACCAAGACGTGTTATCCGCTTCTAGCTTTGACGACAAAATTGCCTGGTACCAAAATAATGGCGACGGTACCTTCGCCTCTCAAACCGTTATTTCTACCCTCGCTGACGGTGCTGAAAGCGTATATGCGATAGACCTAGACAATGACGGTGATATAGATGTACTCTCTGCTTCTAAATCAGACGACAAAATTGCCTGGTACGAAAATAACGGCGACGGCACCTTTGGCGCTCAAACCACTATTTCTACCCTCACCAGTAGTGGCAGAAGTGTATATGCGGCTGACCTTGACGGCGATGGAGACCAAGACGTGCTATCCGCGTCTTTCTTTGACGACAAAATTGCTTGGTACCAAAATAATGGCGACGGTACTTTTGGCGCTCAAACCATTATTTCTACCTTTGCTGACGGTGCCCAAAGCGTATATGCTATAGACCTCGACGGCGACGGCGACCTGGATGTGCTCTCTGCCTCCAGCCTTGACGATAAAATTGCCTGGTACGAAAATAACGGGGACGGCACCTTTGGCGCTCAAACCATTATTTCTACCCTTGCTGATGGTGCCAATACCGTATATGCCGCCGACCTCGACAGTGACGGCGATCTGGATGTACTCTCTGCCTCCCGCCTTGACGATAAAATAGCCTGGTACGAAAACACGGGTACTCTTAGTGTAAATCTTTCATCAATTGCAGATGCTCGGTTGACGACTAAAGGCTCTTATATTCGGGTGCGTGGTATTGTAACCCGCCGTACAGACAATATCTTCAAATTACAGGATGGTTCTGCTGGCCTGCATGTTTATCGAGCAGCAGATTTTAATGATGTAGTTTTTGGCCAGAATATTCAGGAAGGTGATTCCTTAGAAATTTTAGGACAGAGATCTGAATTTGGCGGACTCATGGAAATCGTAAATATTCAGGAATACACCTCTCTTTCTACCGGAAATACTTTACCTGATCCTATAACGATCACTCTTGATGATGTATCTGAAACCTATGAGTCGGTATTAGTTCGCATTAATGACTTATCAACCGACAGTACCGGTTCAACTTTCCGGGAATTCACATCATATGATCTTTATGAATCTGATATTCTTAATCAAAATAGCTTTCTATACGCTTCAGGCCCCCTATTTACGAATATACTCGGCACTGAAATTCCTGAAACATTTGCCTTTGAAGGTATTGTAAGCGAAGGGGAGGTTGGTGATTATCGCCTTGAGCCTATTAATCAGACTGACATCATTGATTTATCGGTCTCCCCTCCTTCAAATGTGGTAGCTAATGAAGCAGCTTCATCTATTAACCTGAGTTGGGATCAGAGTTTATCTGTCAATGCTTCAGGATATAATATTTATAGAGCCACAGAGCCTTTTACAGATTCTACTTCAGCAACTAAAATAAATCCATCATTATTGACGGGTACTTCTTTTGTTGACAGTAATGTTCAGGCAAATACCCGCTATTATTACCGGATTGCTACTTACAGTTCTGATTTAAATATCCAAAGCGACCTCAGTAATGAAGCCACAAGTGGTTTTGATATCATTTCTGTTTATGGCATCAACACAACAGCCGCTGATGCAGGTACCTCTATAACTATCTATGGTACTAACTTACCTACTACAGCAGGTTCTGTACTTGTTGACATTGGTGAAATTGACGCACCTGTTGTTACCCAATTGCCAAATCAAATTGTGGTAACAGTACCAAGTATTACTCCCGGTAATCACGAAGTTCTGGTTACTGTTAGTGGTACAATATTCTTGCCTCTCCCAGATTTATTTACCGTACTCGAAACAACAGCTGGCGAAAGTGGATTCTTCCAGGAAGCAAACTCAATTTTACCTTCCGGTATTTTGGGAGCAACTACGCTGAGAGCCATTGATTTAGATTCTGATCTTGATAACGATATTCTGGCTTCACTCTACAATCAATCTGCCGGTGAGAATCTAATTTCCTTAGCTAATCAAGGAGATGGAAGCTTTTCAGGAGTTCAGAGCATCGGTAATGAAGGCAACCTCGGAGCCAGAGATGTTGTCTATGCAGATTTTGATGGAGATACCCTGATTGATATAGCTGCTGTTTATGATCGATCTTTAATCTGGTATTCAAACAACGGAGATGGATCTTTTGGATTAGTTTCTACCAGCACCGTTCAATCTTTCCCTGAACGTGTAGGTAATGATTATTCTGAACAATCACTTCTTGCCTTTGATGCTGATGGAGATGGCGATATTGATCTTATACACTCTAGCAGAATTACAGACGATATTTTCCTTTATCAGAATGATGGAACTGGAAATTTCACAACGCAAGTAACGGTTGATTCAAATGCCCCGCTCGTAAATGATATCGCTGGAGTTGATATCAATGAAGATGGTCGATTTGAAATTATTGCAACACTTGAAGGAACCGATCAGCTGGTTTACTATCCGAATAATGGAAGTTCATTTGGAGGACGAACATTAATTACTTCTTCTTTTGATCTGCCAAGAAATGTTATAGCCGGCAATATTGATGGTGACAGTGATGTAGACCTCCTGACCATATCTCAAACAGATTCTAAAGTAGCCTGGTACTCAAACAATGCCGGTTCTGGTTCTTTCTCAACTCAGAAAATTATTTCTGAGGACCTAATTGATCCGACTACTGCAGCAGTAGGTGATCTTAATGGTGATGGATTACTCGAAGTTGTTGTTGGTACTCTTAATGGCGATGTAGTGTTGTATAGAAATTTAGGTTCTGAGAACTTTAGTGCTGCTGAATACTTAGTTACCGGTGCGGGAGAAATCAGAGCTCTTGCTATTTCTGATCTTAACGGCGACGGTGATTTAGATATCCTTGCCAGTGACTATACATCCAATTCTATTTTACAGATCAACAATGTTGACCCCCCGCCAGACGCTCCAACCGGTATCACGGCTTCTCGAGATATTGGAAGCGTGATACTGAATTGGGATGCAAACAGCGACACTGATTTACAAGGATATGAGATCTATCGTAGTGTTGAGCCTGTAGATAATTACGTGTCTGTATCAAATGGTGTTCAAACGGAAACATCCTTTACAGACAATGACATCACCAATGCTGTCACTTATTACTACCGCGTTGCTTCTGTTGACGATAACGGAACTCAAACCCGATCTGACAGTGTAGCTATAAAAGCTATTTCTACTCAAATAGCGAACATTGAGCCTTTAGCCGGTGTCGCAGGCAATATTATCCGAATTTCCGGGGTCGGAATTTCAGGAAGCACAACCGTTAACTTTGGTAACACCTCGGCGAACGTCATCGATACGTATCCTAATCTGGTTACAGTTGAAGTTCCATCGGGCTTGTCTGGAACAACTGATATTTCGATCACAACAAACGGTATTAACTATAATTATCCAGCACCTTTCAGGTTACTCACTGAGAATGACGGAACCTTTTCTTCACCAACCGAAACAGCCGGTGGTGGAGGTGGTACAGGTAGTATAGCAAGTGCTGACTTAGACAGTGACGGTTTAGAAGATTTGGTGGTAACAAGACCGGACTTGAACCAAATTGGCCTTTATTATTCTGATGGCTCCAACCCTTACAGCCAGCTAAGAAATATAAACTTAGGCAGCTCGATTGACCCAAATATCATCAAACCTACCAGCATCTTTGGTACGGACTATCCTGATTTTGTGTTTACTTCTTATCAGGATAACGTCTTTCATGTGCTTAAGAATAAT
Organism: Balneola sp.; assembly: GCA_002694685.1. Lineage (NCBI taxonomy): Bacteria > Pseudomonadati > Balneolota > Balneolia > Balneolales > Balneolaceae > Balneola > Balneola sp. The sequence goes on along the minus strand of NZMW01000006.1, from coordinate 26,428 downwards.
GGCAGCACAAATCGGTCTTCTTTCTTAGACCTTACATCTATTACGGTAAGCCACTCCGGTATTACAGATATTGCTTCAGCCGACATTAATGATGACGGATATGAGGATGTCATAATCTCTTCAAGTAATGATGGCAAAATCAGCTGGTATGAGAATACGAGCGTTAATTCTTCAGTATCCTTTGGAGCAGAAAACATTGTTGCCAGCTCTGCCGGAAACATTCGATCTATTTACGCCGGGGATTTCAATGGAGACAGGCTCGTTGATGTTGTTGCTGCAATACAGGGACGGAATATAATTGCCGCCTACTATAATAATGGCGATGGCAGCTTCACCGAAACCACTCTTACCGGTATTAATTTCCCTGAGAAAGTCATAGGTAGTGATTTAGACAACGATGGTGATCTTGATCTTATTTACGCTTCTTCAGATGACGATCTTATTGAAGTTCTGATTAATTCTGATAGTCAAGGTTCATTCACCACCATTACAGGCGGTAGTGGAATTAGCGGCGCATCTGACGTTGCTATAGCTGATCTGGATGGAGATGGACTTAAAGATATCATCACTTCATCTCCAAATACCCGAGAAGCATTTTGGTTCCGGAATACTGGAAATGGTAGTTTTTCATCTTCCAACAATCTGGGTTCAAGCAGCACGAGTATAGACCGAGTTGTTGCCACAGACATGGATGGAAATGGAAGACTTGATGTAGCGTACAGATCAAATTCATCTTCTCAGATTGGTTTGTTTAGAAACTTCACCATTAATCCGCTTCAGATCACAAGACTGGATGCTGGAAGTAATAACATTATTAGGGTAAATCAGGGTTTTTCACTCTTTTTTAACTCTTCAAACGGTATCAACAGCATTCCCAACTTTACTGACTTCTTCTCGGGAGCCATAACTATCACTACAAGAACAGGAGAATCATTGCCTGTTGGGGACCTCTCCATTTCAGGAAATGAATTGCTGGTCGAAAACATGAGTTTTTATGCATTAGATACTCTCTCTGTTGAAGTGTCTTCACAGGTTGTTTCGGATAACAGTGGCGGACAATATTTCATCGATACTGATGATGATGGACAGCAAACTAGTTCAGATGATGTATTCGCTTCTCAGGATTTCTACACAACCATGATTGGAGATTTCACCGCTGATTTTGAAGTCAACCTGACTGACCTCGTCAGCTTTGGCAACGGGTGGAGAAGTGATAACTTTAGTTTTGAGACAGGTCCTTTGGACTTTAGCTCAAGCTCATTCCCATATGCACGCTTAGCTCCTGATAATAACTTCAACGTTGATGACATCGTCGCCTTTATTCGCTACTGGAACCTAACCCAGGAACGTAATAAAGCAGCCAAAGCAAACTCCTTTGCGGCTTTGAGAAAATCATTCAACGGAACTAATACCACCGCTCGAACAACTTCTCGCCAAACTAATGGGCGGAATGAGCTAGATGGTACCTCAGACATTAACAAGACTGCAACAGGCCCAAGCTCAGCTTCCAAAGAGTTAATGGATGAAATCTTTGCTGATTCGCTGACTTTCATCAGTTATAAAAAAGTGGAGACTCAAGCTGAATATGTAACCAATCCATCGCAAGCAAAGCGGGAAGTCACCTATGACTTTAGCCTCTCCCACCCTGACAGTGTGGAAGGCTTGTCATTAATTATCGATTATGATGAGGACAAGCTTACACTCGAAGGTGTTGAAGACCGCGGTCTATTTGATATTCATAGTGAGAATGCGAATGTATTTCTTTCTCATGCCGATACTGCCAACGGTATCCTTACGCTGAACATCGCAAACTTTGGAACGCTTTCTTCTATTACCGACCGAGATATGGTTTCTGTAACTTTTAGTGCCCTCAGTGATGAAGACTCCGAGATGGTCATCAGCTCTGATATTCGTGCCAGAAATCAGCCATCACTACAACAGACAGCGATGAAAGCTGTTCAGGTTCGTGAAGATCTTCCGGAAACGTTCACACTTTCACAGAACTATCCGAATCCGTTTAACCCGTCTACAAGTATTCACTATGAACTGGCGGAACAAGCGAAAGTGAGTCTGACGGTGTATGACATCCTCGGACGTAAAATTGAAACGTTGCTGAATGAGAACAGCATCCGCGCGGGATACTATAAAGTGAACTGGGATGCCTCCCGATATGCCTCGGGAATGTACATTTACGTACTGAATGTGCAGTCACAGTCTGGTAAATTTTACACCGCCACTAAGAAAATGATGATGGTTAAGTAAAGCCATCTCTCTCAAGCTTTTAAAGCCCCCGTAGATTTCACTTAAAAGTGACTATTTATGGAGGCTTTCTTTTTAATAGCATTTAACAAATCAGAGGGAGCGCTTTTCCACATAATCGGGTTAACTTTAATCGAACCCAACTAATGATTATGAAAAAGCCTTTTAAAGTAACCAACCTTCTTTTATCAGCATTGCTGATTGCATCACTGAGTGCATGCTCAGATAGTGATAGTAATAATGCCCAAAATACAGATAGAGGTAACTCTGTCATTCCATCCGTTGAGGCAGTTCAAGCCCGATTTGGATCACTACCACTCGTAGAACGATTCAGTGGTAATGTGAGATCCGAAAATCAGGTTCCTCTATATCCTCAGATATCGGGAACGGTTGAACAAGTTTTCGTTCGCAACGGACAGTATGTTGAGAAGGGCGAGAAATTAGTCCAGCTAAATACAGATGTACTACAAAAACAGCTACAACAAGCTGAAGCAGGCTATAAAATCAACAATGCTCAGCTAAAGCAATCCAAAGCTCAGCTTGCCGAGGTCCAGTCCGAATTCAAACGTACCAAACAGCTCGAAGAAAAAGATTTAACCAGTGATGTTGAAGTTGAGCAAATTGAGGCACAGTTACTTTCAGCAGAAGCTAACGTTGAGCTCGCTGAAGCACGACTAGAACAAGCAGCATCATTAGTAGAAGAACGTAGAGATGAACTCGACAAAGCTGTTATCCGGGCTCCCATTTCGGGAACAGTTGGGCAACGAAATGCTGAAATTGGGATGCAGGCAAATACAGGCACTCAGCTTTTTCTTATTGGTGATCTTACAAAGTTAAAAGTCGAGATCATCCTAACTGAAAACATGCTTAATAAAATACAGGTAGGTCAATCTGCACGTATCATAGTTGAAAACGGTGATGGCCAGAAAGTTCCAATTAATGCTAAGCTATCCCGCATCTCCCCTTTTCTAAATGAAATTACACGAAGTACAGAGGCTGAGATTGATGTAGACAATGTAAACGGACTTCTTCGTCCAGGGATGTTCGTTCCTGTAGATATTTTCTTTGGTGAAAGTCAGCAGGCTACCCTCATTCCTGTAAGCGCTCTTTACACAGATCCTACAAGTGGAGAGCAGGGTGTATTTATTGCTTCCTCACTTGGTTCTGAAATTAAGCCTGTTAGCGACACCAGTAATAATGGCGCTGTCAGACCAAGATCCATGACCGAACCAACTCCCGTTCAGTTTAAACCAGTTGATGTAATTGCTCAGGGTAGAATGGAATTAGGGGTGAATGGTTTAGAAAGCGGGCAATGGATTGTCACTGTAGGTCAAGATTTATTGTCTGAGGGACGTACACAAGCTCGTATTCGCACTATGAGTTGGGAACGTATCTTCCAGCTGCAACAGCTTCAGCGGGAAGATTTATTGAAAGAAATCATGCAAGAGCGTGATGGTGCACAAAATAACGTAACTCTCTAAACGCCACGATCATGCCAATTACAGAAACCTCTATAAAGCGTCCTATTGCTACTTCGATGGTCTTTTTGATCATTATTACCCTTGGTGTAATAGGCTTTCGTTTCCTGCCAGTTGATCTCCTCCCGCCCATCGAATACCCGCAGCTTACTGTTGCTACTGAGTATCCCAATGTTGGGCCAGCGGAGATGGAGCAAATTATAACAGAGCCTATTGAAAATGCTCTGGCCGGTGTCCCCGGAGTTGAAAGAGTCCGTTCCAGTTCTAGTGAAGGGCGCAGCCGGGTGACTCTTGAGTTCGCTCAAAGCGTAGATGTGGATGTAGCTTCTAATGATGTCCGAGCTGCCCTAGATCGAGTTCGGGGAACAATTCCCCCTGAAGCCGATGCACCCCGCATCTGGAAATTTGATCCCAATAATTTCCCAATCGTTATTATCGGTGCTAACTCAGATATGAATCTGGCTGAACTAACGGTTCTGCTCGATCGCGAAATCACCAAACGATTTGAACAAATAAATGGTGTTGGTTCTATTGATATATGGGGTGGTATTAACCGTGAAGTGAAAGTCGACATCAAAAGAGACCGGCTTATTGCCAGTGGACTTTCCACGGCTCAGGTACAGCAAGCTATTGCTCGTGAAAATGCAAATCTCCCCGGTGGTAATGTAAACTCCGGGCTCCAACAGCTTTACGTTCGTACTTTAGGTGAATATGAGTCCATCGAACAAATTGCGAATACAGTTATCACGACCGTAGACAGCAAACCTATTCGTGTTAAAGATGTAGCAAATGTCTCCTTTGGTTATCAAGATTTAGACCGGGTTGTTTCTATTGATGAGAAACCGATGGTTCGATTTGGAATTCGTAAACAAACGGGAGCAAACACAGTCGCTGTTGCAGAAGACATCCGAAAAGAAATTGAACAGATCAATAGCCAGCGAAGTGATCTAAACCTTTTTATTACTACCGACCAAAGTGAATTTATTCAAAGTTCTATAGACAATGTGCAAAGTTCAGCCATGTGGGGAGCTTTACTCGCGGTGGTAGTACTCTATGTCTTTTTCAGAAATGGCTCATCCACCTTTATTATAGCGATGGCGATTCCAATTTCCATCATTGCCACTTTTGCGCTTCTCTATTTCAACGATCTGACCCTCAATCAAATGAGCTTTGGAGGACTGGCTCTTGGTGTTGGCCTCATTGTAGATAATGGAATTGTAGTATTAGAAAACATCATCCGGCTTCGGGAAGAAGAAGGCGAAGATTTAGAAACCAGCGCTTTAATCGGTACTAAACAGGTAGCCGGAGCTATTGTAGCCTCCACTTTAACAACTTGTGTAATTTTCCTTCCTGTTGTTTTTATGCAGACCGTCTCTGGTTTATTATTTCAAGAATTGGCACTGGTAGTAGTCTTTGCCCTTGTCTGTTCATTATTGGTAGCCCTGACGTTAGTTCCTATGCTTTCCAGCAGGTTCCTTACCGTTCAGAAGGGAATGGACAACAAGAAAGGAAAATTTCAGAAATTCTTTTTGAAGCTGGAAACCAAATATTCAGGTATTCTTGAAAAAACGCTCCAACACAAACCTATGGTTTTTGTAGTCACTGCTGTATTGGTCGTGGGCAGCTTCTTGCTCGTTCCTATTATTCCTGTTGAACTAGCCCCACAGACAGATGCTGACGAAATTGATATCGATTTAGAAATGGCAGACGGAACCAACATAGCTGTTCAAAATCTCTATCTGAAAGAGCTCGAAGATATTGTACGCGCTACGCTGCCCATGGAGGATGTTGAATATTTCACTACTGAAGTACGGGATGGCCGTGCTGAGGTTGAAATAGCCATGGTACCTCAGTCTGAGCGATCTCAAAGCACCTCAGACCTGGCTGCTGAAATTCGTGAAAATTTAACCGGCAAAGTTCCGGGTGCTGATATCAGAGTTGATGCTCAATCCGGATTATGGATCCTTCGCCGTGTATTTGGCGGCGGTGGCGGCGAGGACGTACAGTTTGAACTTCGCGGTTATGACATTGATAAAGCCTATGAAATCGCTCAAGAGATTAAGCTGCGTGTAGAAAACATTCCGGGTATTGTTGAGGTACGCGCCGGGAGAAGTGAAGGTACTCCGGAAGAACGGATTTTGTTTGACCGCGAGAAAATCGCCGATCTGGGCCTTTCGGTACGTGAAGTAGCACAAGTTATACAGACAAATATTGGCGGTAGCCGAGCAGGTTCTTACCGTATTGGTGGCGACGAATATCCAATCACCGTTCGCCTGCAACCTGAAGATCGCTTAGGAACTTTGGATATTGATAACATTTCAATTCGTACACCTGACGGAGGTGTGATACCCGTCTCTTCTGTCATAAGAAAAGAAAGCGGTCGCGGACCTGAAGATATCAACCGTATCAATGGACAGCGAGTAACAAACATCACCGCAAACCTTGAAAGTGGAATTGCACTCGGTGAAGCGGTCGAATCTATTCAGGCTGAACTGTCTGACTTCCCTCTGCCATCCGGTTTCACTATTGTTTTCGGTGGAGAGTATGAAGAACAGCAAAAAGCTGCTGATGACTTCGCCATGTCAATCATCATGGCCCTCATTCTTATTTATATGGTGATGGCCGGACAGTTCGAGCGTTTCCTTGATCCGCTGGTGGTTATGTTCTCTGTACCTTTAGCGATGATTGGTGTAATCCCCGCCCTTTTATTAACTGGAACTACACTAAACATCCAAAGTTTAATGGGGATGATAATGCTCGTCGGGATTGTGGTTAATAATGCCATCGTTCTGGTCGATTACATTAATCTCATGAGGCGGGAAAAGAATATGCCGGTTTTAGAAGCGGTTATTGAAGCAGGACGTTTACGCCTCCGACCAATCCTTATGACTACCTTGACTACCGTATTGGGCCTTCTTCCTCTTTCGTTTGGATTGGGCGCCGGAGCCGAAATTCAAGCTTCTCTTGCCAGAGTTGTGATTGGTGGATTAACAGCTTCTACTCTTGTTACGCTGATCTTTATCCCTGTTGTTTACATTACTACAGATCAACTGCTAGAAAAGGCAAAAGCCATTAATTGGAATCCTTTTAGCAGTACTAAAGAAGTAGAACTGGCTAACTAACAGTTAAGACTCTCAATATTATAAAGGCTGCTGATTTTCAGTGGCCTTTTTTATTTTGAAACGATTCATCCTTTTCGTTGATTCTTAGTATCACATACCTTCAAACTAATATTTTACCATGAGCTCCTGGACCCTCAAATCCATCCCTCCTCACGACTGGTTTCTTTGCCTGGATATCGAATCATATTTCGATCATGAACATGAGCCGGAAAAAGTTTTTGAGGAAGGATTTACGCGCCCTATTCCAGTTGGAGATACTGATATCATCGTTACTATTTTCTTTAATGGCGACCCTGAGAATCCGGAATTTCATATTGAATCCCCGGAGTCGCTTTCCAAAGAAGAAATCGGATTAGCCAATGAAAGTCTGGCAAAAATTTTTGGCACCGACATGGATTTGCGTCCACTTTATGACAAAGCTGAGAAAGACCCTGTTTTGGGGGATAAGCTAACAGACCTCTACGGACTTAAGCGAATGACCCGCGCTAATTTGTTTGAGGATATTCTATATCGCATTGTACAGATGCAGATGAATCACAAGCCGACCGCTAAAAAGATGATGTTCAAAATCCGGGAAGGCTACGGAACCGCACTTACCTTGGGTAAGAAATCTTTACCCGCCTGGCCTCGCCCCCATCAGCTGATGAAGGCTGACCCTGCCCAGATCCGTAAAATGGGTCCTACTCTAAGAAAAGGGCAGTATCTGGTTGGATTGGCAAACGATATTGTAGCGGGTGAAGTCGATATGGACCACTTGATGAATTGTGAGCCTCAAGAGTTCTACGACAAAATCACCAGTATTAAAGGCATCGGTCCCACTTCCGGACAGGATTTGATGATGATGCGCGGACGAACAGACGCCGTTTTCCCTTCCAACAAAAAAAGCGGAGAAGAGAAAGGATTGCGACGCTGGATCATCTGGAGCTACGGAGAAGATCCTCACAATACATCTGAAGAACGATTTCAGGAGCTGATTCAAAACTGGAAAGGCTATGAGTCTGCAGCGCTTGAATTTCTATATGCCAATTATATCCTGAAAGAAAAGGAAGAGCAGGCGAAGAAGTAATGTTTCTTAAATCCCAAGTTTCAATGACCAATGACTAATGACCAATGACCAGTGACGGTTGACGATTGTACGTCTTGATTTGTCATCCCGAGTGCCTGGGATTCTTTTCGAGGAATCAATTATCAAACACGAGGGATCTCAAGTTGAACGGATTAATCTTTATGATTTTAGAAAAAGCACATAGTACTTCAAAGTACTGCTAATTTTGCACCTCACTGATTGGATTTTCATATAGCGCAAAAGTTACATCATCCATTCGCACACCAAGATGCTCATCAGATACGTGCATTAAGATACTTTCTTTGGGAAGGTTAACAGCTCTTAGAATCTGTCCATCCATATTTACTACAAACCACTTTTGGTAATTTCCCCGCAGGTTCGACTTTAACCAGAATTTCCCGTCGTGGTAAAGCATTTTGTCAGCCTGAGTTTTAGTCTCTGGAATCATATCCTCCATGGTATCCCATTGCTCTTTCCTATTTTCCTGCTCAATAGAATCTCGTTCAGCAGAGTTTACTTTCTCAATAGGCAAGTTTACTGGTATAGTATTTAGGGTGTCATAATTTGCATCAATTTCCGCTATAAACGGTGAATCTGTATTGAATATAAAAATGGAATTATTATTCGCATTTGGATAGGTAAGCTGATCGAAGGCAAATGGAACGTTTCCAGCACCTACAACTCTTCCAGCTATTCTCAGAATCGCATATGGTTTATCAGCAACAGACCATTCCTTACCAAATTCCTCCTTATTGTCATCATATTGAACAAAAACCTTCTCTTTTGTTTTGTCCGGATTATTGAGATACTCAAAGGAATGCAACTCAAAAACAAAATTTCCTTTCCCGACTTCATAAGCATAAGAAACGGTGCTGCTACCATACTCTTGGGGAAAGTAGCTTTCAAAAAATTCAAACTCATCATCAAATTCTAACAGCTTATTATTGTCTTGATCATAAGTAAACAAATGACCTTCACTATTTACCGTAAAACTGTAAGCATCCAATATTTCTCCTGGTCCTCTCCCTTGTCTTACTAGTTTTCGAAGCTCACCTTCAGGACTAATAACAAAAATATTAGATAATTGCCGATCAGCAAAAACGATATTCCCGTTTTCCAATACTTTACTCTCATATCCTAAATGACTAAAGTAATTACCCTCAATATGATCAAAACTTCTTATCTCATTAGGTGTGAATGAAACGATGTCATTCAACATGTTTTGGTTTATCTCACTATCGTTGCTGCAAGAGATTGATATAGCCCCGGCTAATACTATTATCAATAACTTTTGTAAGGAAGAGTAATTCATCTTAAATAGACATCTACTGTTTGTAATTAAAGCACTTAAGAATAGATAAATTAGAGTACTTATAATTAAAGAGAAATGCTATTTTAGATTCAAAATTGAACTGAATTGTCTAAAATGACCCACCGAATTCAATACTCTGCTCTTTCTCTGTTTACACTCAGCCTGATTATTCTTTTTTCTACTTTTGAAGTGAAGGCCCAAACAGTGATCCCAAAACCGGTTTCTATGGTTCAGGGTGGAGGTCATTTTGAGCTGACCCGAAGTTCGGATATCATTCTATCTGAATCATCTGAGGAGATGGAATCCCTTGGAGGATATCTCTCCGATTTACTCTTCTCGGCCACCTGGATTAAGCATCACATCGTTTCGGGTACATCTGCTCCCGATTCCGGAATCTACCTTCATTTAAATTCTGAATCGGGTATTCAGAATGAGGAAGGGTATCAACTTTCTGTGGATGAAGATTTAGTTACCATCTCTGCCCCAACCACTGCCGGACTTTTCTACGGAATCCAAACCCTTCGCCAGCTGCTACCGGTCGAAATTGAATACCAAAAACCATCGATGGCGCCGGTTAATACGGAGTGGAATATTCCGGCTGTAGAGATCACCGACTATCCTCGATTTGAATACCGTGGCATGCATCTGGACGTTGCTCGCCATTTCTTTCCGGTTGAGTTCGTAAAGAAATACATCGATCTGCTGGCTATGCATAAAATGAATCGCTTTCACTGGCATCTCACAGAAGATCAGGGCTGGCGCATTGAAATCAAGAAGTACCCTAAGCTCACCGAAATTGGAGCCTGGCGCGACTCAACCCTGATTGGCAACTACGGATCCGGAGTGTATGACAACGTTCGTCACGGCGGCTTCTACACCCAAGAGGAGATCAAACAAGTTGTAGCTTATGCACAGAAAAGACATATCACGATTATACCTGAGGTTGAGATGCCGGGTCACTCAAGTGCAGCTTTGGCGGCTTACCCAGAGTTTGGCTGCTTTGACAAGGAATATCATGTTACATCTACCTGGGGAGTTTTTGAGGATATCTATTGTCCTAAAGAGGAAACCTTTGATTTCCTCGAAGATGTGCTAGTGGAAGTCATGGAGCTTTTCCCAAGCAAGTATATCCACATTGGCGGTGATGAAGCTCCTAAGAAACAATGGGAAGAAAGTGAGATTGCTCAGGAAGTAATCAAACGGGAAGGGCTGAAAGATGAACATGAATTACAGAGTTACTTCATCGAACGGATAGAGAAATTTCTAAATGAAAACGGCCGGCAGATTATTGGCTGGGATGAAATCATGGAAGGCGGACTTGCGCCTCAAGCTACCGTTATGAGCTGGCGAGGCGAAGCTGGTGGCATTCAGGCTGCAAAAATTCAGCACGATGTTATCATGACACCCAATGGCACCAACTACTTCGACCATTTTCAAGCTGAACCAACGGCAGATGAACCGATATCTATTGGCGGCATGACTACTCTGGAGGATGTTTACAATTATGAACCAATTCCTGAGGAACTCACTCCTGAAGAAGCAAAATACATTCTGGGATCTCAGGGAAATGTGTGGTCAGAATACCTTCATTCCGGCAAAAAAGTAGAATATATGGCTTACCCAAGAGCTACTGCGCTGGCGGAAGTGGTGTGGTCTTCGGTTGAGAATAAAGACTGGGAAGATTTCTTAGAACGACTTCAAACACACTTCAACCGGCTCGATATTTTAGATGTGAATTATGCGAAGCATTATCAAATGGAGAAAGAGTAATAAAGTATTGATAAGAAAAAATCACTGTATCCAGTACTTTGAATCACTATTCCTGGTTCCAACCCGATAAAAGTAATTGCTGGTGCTTAATATCAGTACTCCTCCATTCCTAAAAGAATGCACTTCACTGTAGTTCATTGGAAGGTCTTCAGAGAAACGTTCATATTTTTCGGGACCATAAAACTTAAACAGGTTATCCTGTTTTTCACTATTTATAAAGAAGCCTAAGTAATTAATGGTATATTTATATCCATCTGCAGATATATCAAAATCAGTTATAAACAGTTGTTCAATTTCCCCTTCTTCATAGTTTTCCATTGTATAGTCTGAAATGGTCCAGTTCTCCCCAGAATCGGTGGACTTCAATATTTTCGAGCCAACACCATACATTACTTCATCTTCAATGATGATTTTTTCTACCCAGTAAAAGCGTTCAGAAATCTCTTCTGTAACTAATTCCCACGACCGCCCCTGATCTTTTGATCTGTAAATAGCATCTAAAGTCCCCGCAAATATTGCCCCCTTACTGTTTACTTTCAGCTCTTGAACATAAAGACTATTCTCACCATCAAATTGGAACTCAGCAGCATATTCTTCTCCTGTACTTAAGTTGTGTACTACTACTCCATTTTGCTCTCCAACATACATTAAGTCCTGATGCTTTATGAAGTCAAACATCTGAAAAGGACCTGAAATTTTCGCCCAATTATTCCCATCTTTTGAAGTGTAAAGATTAAAAGCGCCACCAAAAAAAGGCCGATCCAGTGTATCACCTGCGATAATGTAAAAATCAGAAAGTACCTGCCCTTTCCCATAATACGTTTGCCCATATTTCTTAACGGCAAAACTCAGAACCTCATCAGGTACATCAAATTCGGAAAACGTTTCTCCATAATCTGTTGATAAAAACCAAGCAGAATCGCCCCCTGCGAAGATATGATCGTTGGGAGACACCCAAATTCTTGGAGCTAAATCCGGAAATGACTTCTCGCTACCCCAGAAAAAGGGTTCTATTTCTTTCTTTTTAGATGAGCTAGCGCTGTCAAATAAATCGCAGCCAATCAGTAGAAATGTGGATGTAAATAATATTGGAAGGAGCTTTTTCATAGTACCCGAATCATTACTCTCTACACGAATATAACAATCGGATCTTAAATAGCAACAGTAAACGTTACAGTTACTTAGCGACTAAAAGAAAAACCTTATCGGTTTCTAAGGTGCCCAATAAATTTAACAGTGGCTAAGACCACCGTTATCGGAATTACAATCCATAGCATCCCCCACTCCATTGTCTCCTGAAAAGGATGCCCTATAGATATTAGAATTAGGTAGGCCATGTACAACGCATAGTATAACAGGAATCCGCTCGCTACGGGTCTGGTCAATTCTTTGGCCGGCCAAAATAGAGGCAAACATGTGCATGCAACAATGATCATGAATGGCATATCAAGGTTTAGGGCATCGGGAGAAACGGTTAAAGCCCCCGGTGCTACAATGATGGTCAGACTTAAAGTGAGCAGAATATTATAAAGATTACTTCCCATCACATTGGCAACCGCTGTGTCTGAATCTCCTTTTCTTACTGCTGAAAGTGAAGTGGCAACTTCAGGCAGTGAGGTTCCTATAGAAACAATAGTCAGTCCAATAATTAATTCTGAGATGCCCAAAATATCAGCTATTTCAACGGCCGCTTCTACCATCCAGCGAGATCCCATCACAATTAATACTAACCCACCTAAAAGAAGAAATATATATTTGCCGTAAAATAAAGTTGTCAGGGGTTCATCAAGCTTTGGTTTTTCATCAGCTGACTTCTTTTTATTAGCATCACGATCTTTCTTGATCTGTGTATACATAAAAACCGAATAGGCAATAAGACCACCGAATATGATCAATCCATCGGTTAAGGTAAGCAGGCCATCCATAGCCAAAACATAAAGCAATGCACTCGTCCCTATCACAACCGGAACATCAATTTTAATAATCCGATTGGTTATCCTAAGCGGCTTCACAAGCCCAGCAATACCGAGAATAAGGAGAATGTTCGCAATATTACTTCCCAGAATATTACCCAAAACAAGATCCGGCCTTCCATCTGCCGCCGCTTGCAAACTGATGGCAAGTTCCGGGGCGCCGGTTGCAAATGCCACAACCGTCAATCCCATAACAACGGGAGAAACACTCCAGGCAAGCCCAAACTTATCTACTGACTTGAGAAACAGCTCAGCCCCGCCAATCAAGGTTACCAAGCCAATGATGAATAATAAGACCGTCATTAATCCTCTGTTTGTGGATATTAAAAAGACTTCAAAATTACCATAAAAAAAGCTCTAAAGTGAATAAAGAAGCTCCAATATTTTCCATACTTAACAAGTCCGGAGACTCACTTTTATTTGACTTCATTTACCTATATTGCGCCAAATCAAAGAACCAATCAAAGTTATCATGGACATCAAAACACTTTTCTTTTCCTTTATCATTCTGATTTTCACATCTTTTTCTGCTCATGCACAACGGACTATAATTCATGCAGGGACTTTGATTGATGGTATCTCTGATAATCCGCGCAGTGAGGTAAGTATCATCGTTGAAGGAAATGAGATAACCGGTATCCAAAACGGTTATATAAATGGAAGAGACGGAGATGAAATTATAGATCTTAAATCAAAAACGGTTCTTCCCGGTTTAATTGATTTACACGTCCACCTGGAAAGTGAAACAAATGCGGCTAAATATTTGGAGCCTTTCACTTTTAACGATGCCGATAAAGCCTATCGCTCAGTTCTATTTTCGAAGCGAACATTGATGGCTGGTTTCACAACTGTCCGGGAATTGGGAGGTTCCGGAGTTAATATCTCGCTCAGAGATGCTATTAAAGGCGGATATGTGGTTGGACCAAGAATTATCACCGTTGGTAAATCACTGGCTACTACCGGCGGTCATGCCGATCCGACTAATGGCTGGAAAGAAGATTTGATGGGAAGCCCGGAGCCTGTTGATGGTGTATTAAACGGTGTTGCTGAAGCACGAGAAGCGGTACGTCAACGATACAAGAACGGTGCCGATCATATCAAAATTACGGCTACGGGCGGAGTATTAAGTGTTGCAAAATCCGGTGATGCCCCACAGTTTTTTATGGATGAATTAAATGCCATTGTTGAGACAGCCAATGAATACGGCATGCACGTGGCAGCTCATGCCCATGGCGCTGAGGGAATGAAACGTGCCGTTGAAGCAGGAGTGCTCACCATAGAACACGGCACAAAGATGACTCCTGAAGTCATGGACCTTATGATTGAAAAGGGAACTTATTACGTGCCTACCATTTCAGCAGGAAAATGGGTAGCAGAAAAAGCTCAAATTGATGGATATTATCCTGAACTGGTTGTACCTAAAGCACTGGAGATTGGGCCTATGATCCAAAATACATTTGCTGAGGCCTACAAAAGAGGCGTTAATATTGCATTTGGAACCGATGCCGGAGTATTTCCTCACGGACTAAACGGTAAAGAATTCCAATACATGACTGAAGTTGGAATGCCCACCATGGAAGCGATCAAAAGTGCAACTATGACCGGAGCTACCGTTTTAGGAATGCAGGATCAAATTGGTTCTATCGAAGCTGGAAAATTAGCTGACATCATAGCAACTGATGATAATCCATTAGAAGATGTAACAACACTCGAACGAGTTTCTTTTGTTATGAAAGATGGTGTGATTTATAAATAAAATAAATTCACTATGCAGCCTTTATTTTTTCTATGTCTTTAGGATCCCAAAAAAAGAAGCTACTAAAACGCCTTCAGTGGACTTTCCAGGTTGAAGGAATGAATGTGGTGATGTTTTTTGGGATTTTACTTTTTATCAATTTCCATTACGGCTTTTGGGATTACATCTTTCTGTCCTATGGTCTCATACTGATGTGCTACATCTTATTTCAAGGCACATACTACTGGTGGGTGAAGTTTTCTTCACTGAATGAAAAACCGATTTTTGAACGAACTATCTTATCCCGTTTTCGGGCCTTTAAAAAGCATAATCGAGTTGCCATAGGTTTAATCCCGATTATTCTATTGATTCAGTGGTACATCTCGGGTAAAAGCTTAAATGGTGACAATCTATTTGGCTGGGCAATCTTTGCTAATCTTTTTGCTATCTGTGAATACATCAATTATTACCATAAACAGTTGATGTATGATAACAGAAACGATCTGGATTACCTGCTTCAGAATCGACAACTAAAAGAAGCTTCTCTCCATAAAGATCTCAGAGACAACAAAATCTGAGTTTATCCTGATTTCCGTGTAACTCTATCAGTAGATAAGGAAGCCCTCCTGAGATTTAAACTGAAGATGAATAATGACTACATTTCGCAATAGTGCAGTCATTTTTGTAAGATGTTTGTTCAAATTCACTTAACCACCGATTTATGACCATTGATTCCATTAAAGATCAGTTAAAAACGGCAAATCATCCTATTGCTAAGTCCTTTCATATTGGAGACCATTTTAAAGTATTAGTATTCGGTTTTAACAAGGGAATGAAACTTGAGGATCATAAAGCCCATCACCCTACCAAGTTATTAGTGTTGGAAGGTGAAGTGATGTATCACCAGGGAAAGAAAGATACCCGTCTCAAGCAGTTCGATGAAATTGAAATCCCTGCAGAAGTTTCTCACTCTGTAGCCGCACTTAACGATGCTTTAGTATTACTAACTCAAGGGTAATCAGAGTACCTTCTTTCATTATGAAAAAGGAAACCAACATGCTTTTTGTATATGGTACATTGATGAAAGGTTGCGACAACCCGGTGGCACGATACCTTCATTCAACACAGACTTTTATTGGAGAAGGTTACTTCCCCGGCATCCTGTTTCAAGTTAGCTTCTATCCGGGAGCTGTGTACCTCCCCGATTCAAAGAACAAGGTGTATGGTCATTTGTTTGAAGTAACTCAGAATAAAGAACAACTCCTGCAAAAATTAGACGATTACGAAGGAATTGGCTCACAATTCAACCTGCCTAATGAGTTTAAACGTGAGATTATTCCAGTCGTTATTGAAGGCGATACAATACCTGCCTATACCTATCTTTTCAACAATTCATATAGTCAATTTCCTGCTATAGCCTCTGGTCGTTTTTCCGAGGAAGTATAAATTTATTTGCGTAACTAAATAGTTACATATATATTTGTAACCAATCAGTTACGTAATTATTTATTGTATGTCTCAAGATGTATTCCAGGCCATTGCCGATCCAACTCGCAGAGAAATTTTTGATATTCTGGCCGGGGAATCTATGCCGGTCAATGATATAGCAGAGAAGTTTGACATAAGCCGTCCGGCGGTATCAAAGCATATCAAAATTTTAAACGAGTGCGGTTTAATTGTAATCCGAAAAAAGGGAAGAAAGAGATATTGCAGGGCTGACGTTCAAAAACTGCAAGAAGTTATGGCGTGGCTTAAAAGATATCAGAAGTTCTGGGATCAGAAGCTGGACGCTTTAGAAGCATTAATGAACGATCTGAATTCACCATCAAACAAATAGTAGAGCTATGAATAAGAAACATGGAGTTTTTACAGAACCGGGGACCATTTGCTTTGAACGCATTCTCAATGGATCAGCTGAGGAGGTATGGAAATATTTGACAGAATCTGAATTTAAAGCAAAATGGCTTTCAGCCGGTGATGTTGAGCCGAAAGTTGGCGGAACGGTAACGCATGAATTTGATCACTCACGACTATCCAAAGAAGACGACCCCCTTCCAGAAAAATATAAGGATTTGGAAGAAGGACAGGTTTCCAAGGGAGTAGTTACCAAATATGACCGCCCCCACGTTTTGAGCTACACTTGGGATGAAGGTGATGGCGAAGGTTCTGAAGTCACTTTTGAGCTGGAATCCCACGGTGAGGAACAAGTTCTGCTTAGGCTTACTCACCGTAAATTACCAACAGATTCTGATACTAAAGCAGGAATTGGTGCCGGCTGGCATACTCATCTTTCTATCCTAATTGACTGTGTGGATAATAAAGACCCGAAGCCTTTTTGGAATGTCCACATGCCGCTGGAGAAAGAGTATGAACAACTGATTTCCAACTTATCCGATAATTAAAACTACACTCATGAAAGCAAAGAGCTTTGATATCTTCCACTTTTTGGTAATCAAAAAAGACAAAAAGGAAGTATTTGATGCGATCACGAAACCGGAGCATCTCAATAATTGGTGGCCGTTAAAAAGCTCAGGCGAACCCAAAGTCGGGAGTGAGTACAACTTTTATTTTGGAGAGGAATACGACTGGTATGCTGAGGTCATTGAATCCGTTACCAATACTTCATTCCATGTTAGAATGACTAAATCCGATAAAGACTGGAACCCTACCAGCTTTGGGTTTGAGTTGAATGATGCGGAGGATGGAACTGAAGTAACTTTCCAGCATACCGGCTGGCCTTCTTGCAATACTCACTTTAAAACGGCTTCATATTGCTGGGCCATTTTATTGAAAAATTTAAAAGAGTATGTTGAGCATGATACTATTGTACCCTTCGAGGCAAGGTCTTGATAAACAAATAAGAATGCTTTTGGGGTTTTAGTTATCGTCTATTCTTATGAAGATGCTACCGTGTTTCTATTTCTAATTGTTTTTGGATTCTATTTTCATATTTTAACCACTGTTATTAATGGGGTTACTATTATAACAGCATTTTTAAATATATAACTTAATAGAGGGTACAACTATGAAAATATCTAAAGCAATTCTTTTACTAACACTAATCTCAACTTTTACGTTAACGGGTTGTTTTCATGCAACGGTAGAAACGGGGAAAGCAGCTTCAAATGAAGTTATTGAACAACCATGGGCACTCAGTTTTGTTTACGGGTTAATCCCCCCTGCAACAGTCGATGCCTCTGAAAAATGCACGAATGGTGTAGCAAAAGTAGAAACACAAATCAGTTTTTTAAACGGTTTAGTGTCTGCAATTACGTTTAGCCTTGTTACTCCTATGAATATCAAGGTGACCTGTGCAGCCGGTGGTGGAATGGCGAATGATATCACTAGTCCTTCTGAAAATACCGTCACATTATCAAAAGACGCTTCGGTTGAGGAGACGAAAGAAGCTTATCAAAAAGCCACTGATTTAGCCATAAAAAAGAATGAAACGGTATTTATTCAATATAATTAATCCGTCTTTTTTTGATCTTTTTCCAAAGCTATGCTTCACGGCATAGCTTTTTTTATTATAAATAGATTTTAAGGTCTACCACTTTATTCTACCTTACCATCTGAAAGAATACCTACATCAATTGGCTGATCTAATACCCAATTTTATGGACCCAAAAGAACTTTCAAATCAGCTTAAAAAACCCACTGGAAAAACAGGGCTTGAAGTAGCTAAGGCCCTCAATGAATCAAACCAGGGACTATATGATCTCGCTTTTGAATTACTTGACCTAAAACCAGATCAAAAAGTGCTGGAAATCGGTTTTGGGAACGGGAAGCATTTCTCACAGTATTTTACTGTTGAACCAGGTTTAAATGTCACTGGTGTAGATTTTTCGGAAGATATGTGCAAAGAAGCCGAACATCGAAATTCGCGTCTAATTGATGATGGTAAACTTAGTATTCAGTGTTCAGAAACCTCTTCCCTGCCTTTTCAAGACCATACATTTGATTGCATTATAGCCATCAATGTCATCTACTTTCTGAATCCACCAGCTCTTCATCTGCAGGAAATCCGAAGAGTATTAAAACCTGAGGGCACTTTTTTGGTTGGCTACCGTCCTCGACACTCCGTTGAACATTTTGAATTCACCAAGCACAATTTCGCCCTTTATGAGTCAGATGAGTTAATCGCCCTTATGGAATCCAATAGCTTTAGTATTCTAGGTCAGCAGACAAATGCTTATCAAAAGGTTATGGATGACAAGACTGAAATTGAAGTTAAAGATGCTTGCCTAGTGGTAAAAAAATAAACCCCTCAAATAATTATATCTGAGGGGTTTAAAGTCTTTTAGTAAAAGATTGATTTACTTAATCAACATCATTTTCCTTGTCAGTTGAACTCCATCACCCGTTGAAAGCTGATAAATATACATTCCACTGGAAAGATTAGAAGCATCAAAAGTAGCTGTATAAGAACCGCTGCTTAAACGTTCTCCATTAACCAATGTAGCAATTTCTCTCCCAAGCATATCATAAACCCGAAGTGTAACCTCACTGTTTTCAGCTACACTATATTGGATATTAGTCGTTGGGTTAAATGGATTAGGATAATTTTGCTCCAAAGAGAAATTTACCGGCTGGCTTGCACTTTGCTCTTCATTCCCAACTAATGTAGTGAACTGAAATCGGGTCCAGATGGGGTAATGGCCAGATGTAGAACTTAGATAGCTTCCGATATAAGAGGTATTCTCGACTCGCTGAGCTTCCACAATATGTTCGTCAACCAACTCAGATGTAATAGTGATATGGTCGATAAAAGAACCCGAGGCCTGAGATTGAAATCCTTGCTCTTCCAATGCTTTGGTCAAAATGGTGTATTCTTCATCTTCATCGAAATTGTCATATGGAGAATCCTGACCATCAGATATCGAACCTTCAATGGTATCATTATAATCCCCAAGGAAAATGACATTTGCATCGGGACGGGTATTGTCCAGATAAAGCTTTAATTCACGGGAAGCATTTTCGCGCTGATTGTAAGAATCAATGTCACCAAAAGCTTTGGCATGAATGTTATAGGCATAGATTTCTCTGCTCTCATCATTTATGGTCACATTAAACCGAAAGAATAATGGATAGCGGCCATTAGCCCAGTTTGACTGAGTTAATCCAGTAGTTATTTGCCCGGAATCCAACGAATCTACGGTAGCTCTTTTAAATAAAAAGGCTGTTTCTTGGCTTTGGGAAAAGTCAGCTAAAAAGCCTCCATAGCCGTCCAAAGAGAGAATGAGTTCCGCAAAAGCCGATGGATTGGCAATTTCCTGAAATGCATATACGTCGGCATCAACTTCTGAAATAACACGTACTACATTTTCCATTTGTTCTTCTTCATTATCCGGACCATTGCTGGCAGAACCAAACCATTCGATATTCCAGGTGGCAATTTCAAAGGTTTCGTCTTTAGAAACTTCCTCACCAGGATAAACGACCTCTTTAGCATCAATATCATTAAAGTCACGCGGTAATAGCTGGTACGTGCCTCTGAAAATCCCGACCACACCCACTATGGTGGTTATACCTTCCGGAGCTGCTGCACCAATTACTTCCGTATCATCATTGATATAGAGCACCCCGCTTCCGGTTCTATCGGTGATAGTGTATTCATCAGATTGGAATGCTCCTGAGTGAATAACATCAACACTCATAGATACAAGCTGGCCTTCAAAGTCACCCGAATTTAACTCTTCAACCGTAATGACTGTAGGTTCTATATTCTTATTTCCTTCAGGAAAAATTTCGTATTCCGTATCTCCTACAATTTGGATAAGATCATTGAATTCGCCCAGTTCGCCAGTTATCACTATAGAGTCACCACGATTTACATCCAAGGCAAATCCATCATCTCCTCGCATCAAACCAAAATCAAACCATGCAATTCCTCCGGTTTCGTCTTGAAAATAAACCGGCCCCTCAAACTCATCAGTTACCGTTAGATGTCCGGTTACAGTGACCGTGCTTCCGATAGACTGCTGACGGGCTTCCGAAATGGAAATGGGTGTTTGTGAAAAGGCAGGAAATGAAAATAATAAAAGGGCGACTATTGAGTAGAAAATCTTAGGCATTACAGGAAAGAATTTTTTGATGAATTGTTTTAGAAAAGATAAGGCTTATTTAATCCGTGTGCATAATTCATAAGCCAAGACTTGAAAAAAGTTAGAAAATATCCGCTATGAATAAACCTTCAGCTTCTCTAACCCCTTCAGAAGAGCTTCATATTCTTCTTTACACTCTGCACACTTTTCAAGGTGCTCTCTTACCAATGGCATTGCTTCGTCAGGAGATTTACCTAGCAATTCTAGTTCGGCAAACTCATGGATTTTATCAAAACATTCACCACACGCAATTTCATTATCGTGAGTAGAATGAACAGCACCTAATAAAACCTTTAATATTTTGTGATCTAGTTTCATATCTGAATAACTCTATTATTGAATTGACGCAGTGAGATCTTCATTTCTTACATCTCCTCCAAAATTTCTTCGGGATCAATCCCATCAAGTTCGAGGCTATTCTTGAGTTTTAGTCGGGCATCGTATACCAACTTATAAATAGCATTTCGATTTGTATTCATTTTCTCTGCCACAATCGTTAATGGAATCTGGTCTATAATTAAATACTGCAATACTGTTTTTTGTTTCTCAGTAAGCTCTTCTTCCATAACTCTCATGACCTTTTCAACCAGCATTGACTCATGCGTAATTTGATCCGGCAGTGCTTCTTTCTCTTCCACTTCTATGGCGTGCTCTGCCTCACCTTTCGGGTTTACATAGTCATGAAGTGAAATGTCATTATATCTTTTCTTGCGAAGTTCTGTATATCCCTCACGTACAGCAATTTTCATAGCCCAGGTGGTGAATTTGCTTTCACCCCGAAAAGTGTGAAGCTTATCCAGAATTTTGAGTAATGAATCCTGAGCAATGTCTTCAACGAAGTCGCCCAAGTTTTTATCAACATACTTATATAGAGAAGCTTTTAGGCCTTTCACCAAGTAACCCCGGAGTTTCGCAATTGCTTTATCTAAAGGCGGAGGACTTAAAGCCTCAATCCACTCTTCATTGCTGTAAGAAGTTGCTAGCTTTTTTTTGAACCAGTTAAGCATTCGCTAAGAATTCGTTGTGACTTTGATACATTTGGAAGGAATAAGGCTAGATGAAATTCAAAACTAATTTAATGGATGACAGACTCATTTCACAACTAGATATGACCCTGACATTTTGATTTTTTTATTAATAGACCTTCAGAAAAGTTATCCGCTCATCTCTATGTCATAGAATAAAAAAAGCCTCACTCTAAAAAGAGCGAGGCTTAAGTTTAAATAAACTATTTCTGGGTTATCTCAATCCATTTGGAAGGCCTTTACAAATTCGGCTAACGGCATCATGACTGTGCAGACTTTCCATATGTACACATCGTACAACGAAGTCATGGATACTGTTGTAGCTGTCAAGTTCATCATATAGAAGTCGTGCGGCGTCTTCCACAAACTTTTGGAACGCACCATTCATTTCAGCAAACGCCTGCTCGTCTTCTCGCTTAACCATCACCTGAGTTTCTGTTTGAAGAGCTGTTCGACAAATTTGAACTAAGTCTTCGACGAAAAATTCATCCTTGAGAGCCACCGTTACGTTGGCCACGCTTCTTTGGCTATGCGGAATAGAAGCAACACCTCGTTCTTCACGGGCATGCTCAGCAAGTTCATAGCTGCAAGGGCAAGCGCTGCTGTATTCAAAATCTAAATGCATGTGTTTCTGGAACTGATCGTAATTATCAAGACGACCTTCCAACTGCACCTTATAATACTGATATCCTTTCATCCCTGAACGCAGACTGTCTTTCAGCAGCGGATAGTTGAAACTCACTCGAAGAAATGATTCCTGACTTCCTAAATCTTCTTTGTATGCTTTTAGAATTTCTTCCAGGCGATCTATATGGAATACTTTGTCCTGAAACTTATAGAAGGTTCTCATGATGCGGCTCATGTTGATCCCTTTCTTATCCTTTTCAAGACTTACATAGCCATCTATGCTTGCCTCAAGCGTAACAGGCTCTCCTTCTCTTCTGCGGAACTTAAGAGGGAGCTTAAAATTTGAAATGCCAACTTGCTGGATAGGCACGTTTGCCCCTTCAATCAAGGAAGCTGGCCCATTTTGCAAATCCGGCAGAGAGTCTTTGTACTCTTTCGTTACCGTGAAAGTTGGGTCGTAAAATCGTTGTACTTCATTCGTAATCATATCTTTACTGCTAATAATGAATAGTCTTTTATAGTCCTACGTATGGACAATATTCGGCTATATTTCGTTCGGTTTCGAAAAGCTTAACCTTATATAGTTTCCCGCCACGGGCACATGCTTCTTCCACATCCGGGCGAAGTTGCTCGTAAAAAGCTCTCACTAAATTCTCTGTAGTTGGAATAATTCCATCCAGAAAATCCACGTCCAAATTGAGGTTTCTATGATCGCAGGGATCCAAGACCTTTTCTTTCATGATTGCCTTTAGTTTTCCAAGATCAATGGTATAACCAGTCTCAGGGTCAGGCTCACCCGACACCGTTACCTCAATGACATAATTATGTCCATGCCAATTCGGAAGGTTACACTTCCCAAAAGTCTTCTTATTCCATTCTTCACTTTTGTCTGGATTATGGAGGCGGTGGGCTGCGTTAAAATGTGCTCTGCGTGTTACAAACGTCAAAATTTTTCTTTTTAAAATTGTTAGTGATGAGGTATCCTAACATTCAGAAATTATAAACAGTTCTGCAAATGCTAATATTTTTTTAAGAGAAAGTGTGGAATGGGTTTCGTTGGAATAATTCAGTGATGATGTTGAGTGTTTTCAGAATTGCAGTATTGAAAAAGCACCTAAATTAATCAGGCACCAAATCTATTCAACCATATTTACTGAATGCGGCTAAGCCAGTTAGGATAGTCCTTTTCCAACAGATTCTGCGCCCAGTCTCCCAGCCATAAATAGTTTATCCGCCGTTCATAAGGTAGTTCGGAAAATGCGGCATGAACGGTGCCTTCCCTATCGACAAACATGGGGTAATTTGTCCCGATTTCGTAAAAACGGGCCCATAGCAAAGATTCACCTGTGGGGTCAAAACCTATGACTTGGTCATACCCTTCTGAGAGCTCAGGTCTATCTACATCAACAATTCGAACATCGGTTATCTTTACTTTATCAAACCAAGCAACTGCACTTTTCACCGCTGTGATTACCTCTGGAGAAGGGTTGTCTATTTCCATCAAATAATTGACAATACCCACGCTTTCTGAACCGCTTAAGGAAATAAGTTCATACGATCGCGCTTTGGCTGGGCGTAAAGTTACAGGATCATATTGTGCACACCAGACCGTCAGCTCACCGTCTACTTCAACTTGTGTATCTAAAATGACCCGCAAGCCTCGGTTGATTGCATCGGCTGCTTGTTGTCTGCGGGCTTCATCTACAAAGGAATACAACGATTCTCCCTTGGCCACATTCCGCAAGGTGTCCATCACCCTGATCATAGCCCCGTCGTTGTACGTAATATTCTCGTAATACCCGTCTCTCAGCGGATAGAACTGAGGCCAGCCCCCATTGTCATACTGAGCTTCTAGCAGATAATCTAATCCCTTCAGTACTCCTTCTTTAAAACGATCTTGTTCTGTTGCTGCATAAACCTTAACGAGATATCTGATCTGTGCTACGGTCGCTCCATTATCTATTGTGATTTCATTGAGCGAGCTATCTTCTGATTTCTTCTCTTCTTTGATACGCTCCTTTTCCTTTTCAGAAAGTCGAGAAGCCATATCCAAATTTTTGGGCCAGCCTCCGCTTTCATGCTGATACATCAATACATTGTCGGCGATCCGAACAGCCTCCTTGCCTTCATACCACGAAGAAGACTGCAATTGTGCATCCGCCCATCTTATCGTGCTATCGGATGTTTGAGCGACCACTGATGGTGCACATCCAACCTGTAGCAAACTGATTAAAAATAGAATGAAAAGAACATTGAGCTGAAATTTTTTAGATTTCTTCATACAGCTGTAACCTTGGTTAAAACTAAAATATAACCAATGATTATCTAGATTGCTTAAACTGACCTTTCAAGCGGAATCCTGTAAATTAATAACTCGCCCTCCTGCTATTTGCGTATCGTACTAAGGAAAGCATGATTGGAACTTCTATCAGCACTCCTACCACGGTAACCAAAGCTGCTCCGGACTGAAGACCAAATAATGCTATAGCCACGGCTACCGCCAATTCAAAGAAGTTACTGGCCCCAATCATGGAGCCCGGTGCACATACTTGATAAGGCAACCCTATTTTTTTCCCGCCATACCATGCCAGTGCAAAAATAAAGTACGTTTGAATAATCAGCGGGATTGAGATCAAAAGAATGTCTATAGGCTGATTAATGATCCGCTCTCCCTGGTAAGCAAAAAGAAGGATCAGTGTAATTAATAGGGCTGAAATTGAAACCGGCTTAAATTTTGGCAGAAACTTCCCGGTGTACCATTCTTTTCCTTTTCGGTTAATGGCTACTTTATGCGTCAAATAACCGGCTACTAATGGAATCACTACAAAGATGAGGATTGATGCAGCCAGCGTGTTCCAAGGAATGGTTAGCTCAGTGATACCCAGTAATAATCCCACGATGGGTATGAACAAAATCAAGATCAGCAGGTCATTCACAGAAACCTGAACAAGCGTATAATTAGGATCCCCGTCTGACAAATACGACCACACAAATACCATGGCCGTACAAGGAGCTGCTCCCAATAAAATAGCCCCGGCTATGTACTGATCAGCCAACTCCGGACTTAACCAAGCGGAGTACATCTTATCAAAAAAGATCCACGCAAAAAACGCCATCGTAAAGGGCTTGATGGCCCAGTTAATAACAACGGTCCACACGACCCCTTTCGGTGACTTACCGATCTCCTTTAGCGAACTGAAGTCAACCTGAAGCATCATAGGATATATCATCAGCCATACCAGAATCGCTACCGGGATATTTACTTTATAAATTTCCCAGCGGCTTATAGCTTCAATCGAATCTCCAGCTACATATCCCACACCAATTCCGATTCCTATACATATCAGTACCCACAGCGTGAGGTATCGTTCAAAGAAATCAATTCGTTTTTCTGATTTTGTCATCTTAGCAGCAGGTTACTTTTTCTGAGGATTTTTCTAAACTTGGTTTGCATGCCGTCGGTTTCACCGTCATGTCTACAGTCATACGTTCAGCGCCTTCGTATATGTCCTTCACCGAATAGCGGATGGTAGGGTGATTCGAATCTCCAAATTCGATGAATAGCTCGGCAGCATCCCTATACTCTATTTTCTTACCGACAGTCTCAAATATGCTGAGCGCTTTTCCCGCTATCCACTCGGCATGTTTGCTGGAGTTTTCATTGATCCAAAGCTGAACCACGGTTTCATCATACTCATGTGCGTTTCCTCCACAATCTACTGAGTCTACCTTGTGGTTTTGAATTTCAGTGATGTGAAGATCTCCTGAAATTATGGATTCGTCAGGTAGTTTAAACTGAAGTTCTTTACCTGAATTTTGAACGAGTGACTGTATAAAGGTTGATGTATTCATTTTATCGTATTTATGCGATTAATATGGGTAAATTTTTTTCTTTTACTTTACTTGGTTCATCATATAGAACATCTCAGTAGCAATCTGTAAACAACGAGTGCTATA
>NZMW01000005.1 GCA_002694685.1 Balneola sp. | reverse complement strand
CCAGTGTGGGGGATCATCCTCTCAGACCCCCTAGCTATCATCGCCTTGGTGAGCCGTTACCTCACCAACTAACTAATAGCACGCAGACCCCTCTATATCCGAACCGAAGTCCTTTAACAACTGTGGCCATGCGGCCCCGCTGCATTATGCGGTATTAGCGCCCCTTTCGAGACGTTATCCCCCTGATATAGGCAGGTTATCTACGCGTTACTCACCCGTCCGCCAGTCTCCAGTAAGTGCAAGCACTTACCTTCTCCTTCGACTTGCATGTGTTAAGCCCGCCGCCAGCGTTCGTCCTGAGCCAGGATCAAACTCTCCATTGTAAATATCTAATATATACTCTGTGAGCTGACCCTACGCTCTTGGTCATTCTGTAAAAAGAATTGAACAAGCTCTCGCTCGCACAAACAATCTGATCTATACTTCATTCATGTCTAAGAACAAACCTTTCAGCGAAAAAAAATGCCGGCTAAAACATTTGTTTCAGTCAGCGTTTTCCTTCTCTCGAAAGGATTACTAAGGTAAGGGCTAGACCCCATTCATCGCAAGTTTAATTTCAAAAAACTTACTCTTTTTTCTTACTACTCCTTGTGTGAATCCGAATCGTATAATGAGCGTCCTGAAGGGTCTTCATCATACCGTCTAAGAAATCTAACACCCAAATAAAAGAGCGGTGTATCGAAAAGTGCAAAGAAAAATTTAAACAAATAACTGTTGATGATGAGGATCATGAGAGCGGCGACAGAATTTACGTTATCACCAAGGTTTCCGGCCAGATATAAAATGGATAAAATTGCAGTCGAATCTACCAACTGACTTACCATAGTCGATGCATTGTTTCGAAGCCAGAGATGTTTACCGCCCGTCAGTTCTTTCCAAAAATGAAAGAGTCTAACATCAACCGTTTGCGCAGTTAGATATGCAATCATACTTGCAATGGTATTGCCAACCATGAATTCATACACTCCTTCAAATATAGGAAGGCCTCCGCTAACCCCGCCTGTGTTTGGAAGCCAGTGGCCTATCGACATTAACAGGAGCATGAACACATTCATTGAAAAGCCAATCCATACTACCAGCTGAGCTTTCTTCCTTCCGAATAACTCAGAAATTAAGTCCGTGGCCAAAAAAGTAATCGGGTAAGCAATCAACCCAACCGGAATACTCATTGTATAAATGTCTTCATTTCTGACTAATGAAGGAGTAATTGATTTAAGCCAATCGGGAAGATGAATACTGAACAAGGTCACAAACTTAGTGGTGCCAATTACATTACCTAAAACCAATGCCGTTAGAAAAACTCCGACAAGGCTTAAAAATAGTGCATCTCTTTTTGCTAATGTTGGACGCTGTTCAGACATATATATGGTATTAAAATCAGATCAAAGTAATCAATCAAAACTATTTTTCAATTTATACCGTAGCAACGAACTGAAAGCTTACTGCATTCGTTTTGCAAATGAATTAAATGAATCCCATGACTACAGAAGAACTTACTACAAAAATTGAACTCACTGAAGCTGCCGTTGATCTTCAACTTGAAGATCAGTTTACAATACCAAACCTAACGAAGGAAACCGGCAAATCAGCTTCAGAGATTTATGCACTTTTTCCAAACAAGAAGTCCATACTTAAATTCTACTATCCATCTCTAGTCATTCGCTACCGCGCAATGGTTGGAGAGATCGATGACTTTGATTCCTATTCTATCTCAGAAAAGCTTTCAAATTTTATGTTTACGCTTTTTGATATGATGTCGGAGAAAAGAGCTTTTGTGGAAGAAACCTTCTACAAATATGAATGGAGTTGCAGTTCCAATTCTGATTTTAAAAAGGAAATAAAAGAGCTTTTTAAAGATTTCTTTACAACTGATGGCAACATAGCGACAAGCGCCGCTTTTCTTATGGGGGATTTATTCTATGCATCACTGAGATCTCATTATCTATACCTCATCAAGTTTTGGCTGGAAGATGACAGTGAGGATCAAGAACGTACCTTTGCTCTTATTGACAAAATAACCGGGTTTATAGAAGAACTTGTTTACTCAAAAATTGTCGATAAAGGTTTTGACCTGGTAAAATATTCTTTAGGAGCATTGGGATTCAGCCAACAGGTAGAAGATTTCAATGACTGGGTAGCAAGCTGGTTTGAGGATGAAGAAGAATTTGAAGTCGAAATTAATGACGATGATGAAGAGAATGACAATACCGATGACACCTCCGATTAATTTTAAATGCTAAATGTTGAATTTCGAATCACCCATTCAACATTTCAAATTCATAATTCTAAATTTCCTATATGAGTAATGACTTTCCATCATCGAAGTTTGAGCGGGGCAGCCGAATTGCCAAAACAGGACTTAAAGTTGGCACCAACTACGCCAAGCGATATCTTCGTAAAAAATCCGGAAAAGAAGACAAAAGCACCGATAGCGATTTTCACTCCGGAAACGCCAAAGAGGTGTTTAAGGAATTCACAAAACTCCGCGGTACAGCTCTGAAAATTGCTCAGGGAATGAGCATGGATCAAGGGTTTCTGCCTGAAGAGTTTGCTGAAGTGATGAGTCAGGCTCAATATTCCGTTCCTCCTATTAATAAAGCGCTCGTACGCTCTATAATAAAGAGAGAACTTGGAGATTATCCTGAAAAGCTGTTCAAAAGTTTTGAATCGGATGCTTTCGCTGCGGCTTCCATAGGTCAGGTACACAAAGCAGAATTGAATGATGGTCGTAAGGTCGCTATCAAAATCCAATACCCTAATGTTCGGGAGACTATTAATTCGGATTTAGGGTTGGCTAAAATTTTGGTGAAGCAAATTGTCAAAAAGGGAGCAGATATCGATCCTTATTTTGATGAAGTAAAAGAAACTTTGCTGGAAGAAACTGACTATACCAACGAGGGGAAACAAATTGAGTTATTCCGTAAGCGTTTTGGTGGGTTAGATATTGTAATTCCGGAATGGATTAAAGAATATTCCACAGATAAAGTACTATGCATGACTTATCTGGAAGGACGCCATCTTGGTGAATTCCTGAAAGAAGAGCCGAGCCAAGAGGACAGAGATCGATTTGGCCAATTAATGTGGAATTTCTTTCACGAACAAATTCAGGGTAAAGATTACGTCCACGCAGACACTCATCCCGGCAACTTCCTCTTTACTAATGATGGTAAATTGGGAGTCATTGATTTTGGATGCGTAAAACAATTTCCCGAAGAATTTTTCATGAATTATCTTCGCCTTCTTCCTACCCATCTTGATAATAATGAAGATGCCATTAGAGAACTTTACTATAAACTTAAGGTGATCAAGAAAGAGTCTGACAATCCGGACAAAGAACAAGAGTATTTCAATTTTGCCCGTAATTACGGAATGACATTTGCCGAGCCCTATAAATATGAAATCTTCGATTTTGGGCAGGAAAACTTTCGTAATACCATACGCCATTTCACTAAAGACGCCCCCATTGGAAATGAACCTCGTGGTTCTCAGCACTTCTTATATACAACCCGTGTGCACCTTGGGCTTTATAATATTCTGATGAAGCTTGGCGCCCAAGTTAAAACCACAAAGAGCAAAGAAATATTAAGCGAAATGCTGGATGTGGATTTTGGAGAACTGGCTTGATTAAGATATCCAATCGCTATCTGAGGGAAGAAGTTAAGAACTAAGATTCTCAATAAAGAGAATTTACAGTCTTTGATTGATAGCAACTCAGGCTATTTCATTCCCGATATTATGGTCATTGTATAAGTTTTCAAAACAGCCCGAATGCAATATTTTTGCTATATTAATAGAAATTGAATTCATTATAAATGAAAGATTCTGCATGAGTACTACAGTATCTGGGGCACATAAACGAGACGACGAAGGGTTTTACTGGTCAGAGGATGAAGAGCCTCATTTAGAACGAAGAAAGGCCATATTAAAGAAATATCCACAGGTACGAGAGCTTTACGGAGTCGATCCCTCCCTTAAATACAAAGTTTTTGGTTTAGTAAGCATCCAAATGGTTACTGCTTATTTTGCTCCAAATATGCACTGGGCTCTATTTTTGATCCTTGCATACGCAGTGGGCGCTACCATTTCTCATTCTTTATTTTTGGCTATCCATGAATTAAGTCACCACCTGGCTTCCAAAAAAAGAGCCCACAACAATTGGCTGGCTATCTTTGCAAATATCCCCATGATCTTTCCTTATGCGATGTCTTTCAAGACCTACCATTTGATGCATCATGCCGAGCAGGGCGATGAGCATCATGATGCTGACCTGCCGCTCGCGGCTGAAGCGGGCTTTTTTAAAGGTTTATGGGGAAAATTGACCTGGGCCTTCAACCAGATCTTATGCTACATTATACGCCCGCTGTTTGTGCATCCTATCAAAATGAAGAAATGGCATTTCATTAACATGGCATTTCAATTTCCGGTTATTGCACTATTTATATATTTCTCCGGTTGGGGCGCACTTCTTTATTTAGCTGTATCCGTATTTTTTGCTGGAAGCTTACATCCATTGGCAGGACATTTTATTTCCGAGCATTATGTTTTTGAAGAAGGACAGGAAACCTATTCCTATTATGGTCCATTAAATAAACTTTCATTCAATGTGGGTTTCCATAACGAGCATCACGATTTTCCATATATCCCTGGATCTCGGTTACCTGAGTTAAAGAAAATGGCTCCTGAGTTTTACGATGATCTATATGCGCATAGCTCCTGGACCCGTGTTTTATATAAATTCATAACAAATTCTGACATTTCTTTGCACAGCCGTGTGAGAAGAAACAGTTCCAGACGGAAAAAGTAAAAGGCGTTGTTTTCTTTTTTCAGCACCTACATTCTTTAGTTGTACCAACCTCTCTTTTAAAAAATCTGTAAGGAATTCGGATTTCATAGCTCTTACCTTAGAAAAAGAATATGCAATTTTCAGAAACCTCCTCCTCTACCATGCCGGACATCCAACAAGCAGAACATATACTCCATGAGGTTTTTGGCTTTGAGAAATTCCGGTCACTTCAAAAGGACATCATTCAGAATGTCCTCCAGAAAAAGGACACCCTTGCCATTATGCCCACGGGCGGTGGGAAATCTCTTTGCTACCAAATACCGGCTCTCCTTTTTGATGGCATAACCATTGTCGTATCCCCACTTATTTCATTGATGAAAGATCAGGTGGATCAGCTGAAGGCATATGGTGTTTCAGCCACTTTTTTAAACAGCTCTCTTTCTGCGGCTGAATATATCAGCACCGAACAACGCGTTAGAAATGGAGATATCGATTTACTGTATCTCGCTCCTGAAACCCTGATGAAGAATTCTGTCCTTGACCTGCTTTCAGGGCTACAGGTAGATTGCTTTGCTATTGATGAAGCGCATTGTATTTCTGAATGGGGACACGATTTCAGGCCTGAATACCGGCAATTAGCTGAGGTGAAGGCTACATTTAAGAATGCTGTTTGCCTTGCACTCACTGCTACAGCAACTCCACAAGTTCAAAATGATATCGCAACGAGTCTGGGGCTAGCTAATGCCAGTACTTTTATCGCCAGCTTTGATCGGCAAAATCTATTTCTGGATATCGTCAATAAATCAAATCCACTGCAACAAACTGTGGAGTTTCTGAACAAGCACGAAGATCAATCCGGAATTATCTACTGTTTTTCTCGCCGGCAGGTGGATGAACTTGCCATAGATTTGGAAGCCAACGGCTTTTCTGTACTTCCCTATCATGCAGGACTCAGTGAGGACAAGCGGGTTCAGCACCAGGAATCCTTTATTCATGATGAAGTAAATATCATTGTGGCTACCATTGCTTTTGGAATGGGTATCGATAAACCAGATGTACGATTCGTTATCCATCATGATATGCCCAAGAACATTGAATCTTATTATCAGCAAATTGGGAGGGCTGGGAGAGATGGGCTTCGAGCAGATTGCCTTTTTCTTTTTAGTTATGGTGATGTAGGTAAAATCCGATATTTCATCAACCAAAAGTCTGACGAGGAGCAGCGAGTTGCCAATCAACATCTGGAGGATCTCCTTGGCTTTGTAGAAGCACGCGAATGCCGCCGCATCCCATTGCTTGATTATTTTGGGGAAGCCTACACGGATGAACCTTGTGGGATGTGTGATTTCTGCACCGGTGATGTGCCTGACACTCAAAACCTCACCGTCCCTGCTCAAAAATTTCTATCTACGGTAGCACGAACCGGTCAGACATTCGGCTTTCACCATATCAAAGATATTCTCCTTGGCTCCAAACAAAAGAAACTCCTACAGCTTCAGCATGACCAACTTTCGACTTATGGAATTGGGAATGAACTTAGTCGAGGGCAATGGAAGCAATTATATCGTGAGCTTATGAGTCAGGATGTAATCACAAAAGACGGTCAGTATGGAGGTGTAAAGCTTACGCCAGCAGCCATTTCAATTTTAAAAGGAGAAGAAGAATTTTTCGGAGTGATTGAGGAACAAAAAAAATCCAGCTCCGCCAAATCCCGGGCTTCTGCAGAATCTTTAGAATATGATCATGTCCTCTTCAAGCTACTGAAAGAAAAAAGAACAGCACTCGCAAAAGAGGGAGATGTGCCACCTTACATTATTTTCGCTGATAAAACTCTGATGGAAATGGCTTATTTCTTTCCTCAGTCAGAACGCAGTTTACTTACTATACATGGTGTAGGTGCTGCGAAGAAAGAGAAGTACGGAGATAAATTTCTGGAAATAATTCAAAGCTATTCTTCAGAACACAATCTGAAAGAAAAATCTAAAGGTGATCAGGTTCAGGCTCCACCAAAACAAAAGGTGATTAAAAAGAGTAGCCGTTCTTATCAGGTAGGAGCAATGTTTAAGGCAGGGAAACCTGTATCCGAGATTGCAGATCACTTTGATAACAAAGAAACGACAGTAATTCAAAGCCTTGCTAAATACGTTAAGGCCGGATATGAAATTCCACCTGAAAAGTTACAAAATCACTCCAGGTTGTCAGAAGCAGACTTTGATAGGGTCACAAAAGCCTTTAATGAACATGGAAATGATCTTCTCCGACCCGTTTATGATGCCTTGAACGAAGAGGTTTCTTATGATGAGTTGCGGATTGTGCAGTTGTATTTAATAGTGCAGGCTTCAGCCTGACAATTACGCCTGAAACAGCGAGTGGTAAATAGTAACCTATTCTTGTGAATCTGAAGGTTTTTTCCGCTTCTGCCAGAAACTTTCAAAAACGACCATACCGGCTGACCATAGCACCGATACTAACAACGTTTCAATCCAATCAAATCCGGTGTCAGAAAAAATATACATTAAGACACCATAGATCGGTGCAAATACGATGATACCACCAACAAACCGGCCAAATTTTTCTTTCCGTTTCATAGACCTATTTTAATTAAACAAAAAAAGCACGAGCGATTAACCCGTGCTTTTAAAATACGATTTAGGTTCAATTTACCTAATCAATGCTGTTCAAATAACGGAAGAAATCACTATCGGTTGAAAGAATGATGTTCGTTTCTTTATCCATGGTTTTAGTGTAAGCTTCCATCGACCGCATAAACGAATATAGTTCTCGAGACTGATTCGTTCGATTATAAGCAGAGTTATAAATGGCTGCCGCTCTTGCATCCGCTTCACCACGTATAATTTCAGCCTCACGGAAAGCTTCAGACTGAATTCGCTTCAAGTCACGCTCTTTCTCACCGTTAATTCGGGAAGCCTCCCCTTGTCCTTCAGATCTAAACTCATCAGCGATTCTATTTCGCTCTGAGATCATTCGATCGTAGACCGTCTGGCGAACGTCCTGCACATAATTGACTCGTTTAATTCGGAAATCAAGGATCACAATTCCAAGGTCGGTAGCCCGCTCATTTGCTTTCGTTTGGATTTCTTCCTGAATGGTTTCGCGACCCGTTTCAATAGTTTGCAGAGAATCTTCTACAACTTCTAAAATAGCGGCGCCGGAAGTATCCGGTTCACGGTTACTGGTACGTACAATTTCCAGTAAATCATGAGAAGCAATGGCATTTCGGGTTTCTCCATCCAGAATGTCATCCAGACGAGATTGCGCACCACGTTCGTTACCTAATCGTTGGTAGAACTGCAGTGGATCTGTGATTTGCCATCTCGCATAAGAATCCACAAAAATGAATTTCTTATCACGGGTTGGAATCTGATTTCTATCTCCATCCCATTCCAGATAACGCTTCTCAAAGAAGTTCGCTTCCTGCATAAATGGAATCTTAAATTTAAGACCCGGTTCTGTGATAGCTTCCCCAACAGGGTCACCAAACTGAGTGATAATAACCTGTTCGGTTTCATGGACTATATAAAACCCATCTAATGCAGTTAATACAATAACTAAACCAATAACACCGGCAATTATTCCTTTTGCTTGTTGCATCTTAGTTACCTCCGTTATTGTTTTGCTGCGATGAATTCTGTACGCCATTTAGTTGCATTTGAAGCAACGGCAGTACATTATTTCCGTTTTCATCCATGATAATTTTTTTACCCATTTTCGGGATGATATCTTCCATCGTTTCTAAAAATATTCGTTGTTTCGTCACCTGTGGCGCTTTCACATACTCGGTATATAAGTCATTAAACCTAGACACTTCACCTTCGGAAGTATTCACACGCTCTGAGGCATAACCTTCCGCTCGCTGAATAGTTTCCTGAGCTTCACCACGTGCTCTTGGAATTACCCGGTTATAATCGGCACGAGCCTGATTTATCAAGGTCTCACGCTGCTGTTGCGCTTCGTTAACCGCATTGAAGGATGGTTTTACAGGATTTGGAGGGTTGATATCCTGAAGTACAACCTGCTCAATCGTAATACCCATCTCATATTCCATTACCAATGCCTGAATGAGTTCCTGAACTCGAATAGAAACTTCGGCACGACCTACTGTCAACACCTCATTTACAGTTCGGTCACCAACAATTTGTCGCATTGCCGCTTCAGAAATATCAGAAAGTGTGGATTCAGCATTTCTGACTTTAAAGAGGTAGCTGTAAGGGTCGTTAATACGATATTGTACAACCCATTCCACATCAGCGAGGTTAAGATCTCCAGTGAGCATCAATGATTCATCTTCGTAACCTGCTTTTTGATATTGAGTTTGAACGCCTGCCTGAACTGTACGATATCCGAATTCTTGTTTCAACTGTCGTTCTACCAGAACCAGTTCCACCTGATCGATAAGTGGCATTTTAAAATTCAATCCCGGTTCTACTGTTTCTACAAATTTACCAAGCCGCACTACTACTCCAACTTCTTCCGGATCTACCGTGAAGAAAGTTGAAAACCCGAGCAAAGCTACAATCAATCCGCCAACAATAAGCCGGATGTTTTTTGAAATCTGCTCGAACTGAGGCGGCACATTAAAATCAAAGTTTTGATCTTGAGCCATGTTCTATTTTTTTATGTTTTATTATTAGATAAAGACGCCTTATTTGTAGCAAATAGTCCTTATAAAAGGCGTTTAATACTTATTAAACCTTCAGGCATATGATAGTGGTATCGTCCGCCAATTGATAGTTACTGAACTTCTGAACAGTACGCTTAATCTCTTGAGCGATTTCATGTGCAGAAAGTGAATCTGTATCAATTGATTCAATTAGTCTAGGAACACTGTCGAACCCAAAACGTTCACCTTTTTCATTAACAGCTTCCGGAAGCCCATCAGAATATAAGAGAAAGAAATCTCCCTTTTTCATACTAATACTTTGTGATTTATAGGTTACTTCCTCCCTTATCCCCAGTGGATAAGCGGGTGCCGGCGTCTGAATAAACTCTGCAAGTCCATTTCGTTTCAATACCGGGCGGCAGTGACCAGCATTAGCAACACTCATTTTCTTTGATTCTAGGTCGTACCGGGCAAGAGCACATGTAATGAATGTTCTTTTATCTGTTCGCGAAAAAATAGGTTCTGAAATCTGTGAAAGTACTTCATCCGGCATATCATCTTTCATGCGAGAAAGTAAAAGCCCACTAGTGAAAATAGCTGGCATAGCTGCTCTCATGGCTTTTCCTGACACATCTACAACAGCCATTGTCAATGCTATAGCATCACCACTCTCATTCTTTGTTAGTACATAATCGAAGTAGTCTCCACCTACTTCAAAAGAGGGAAGAAAAAACCCATAAACATCAAAACCTTCCGCTTTTGGGGGTTGAAGTGGCATGAGTTTGTATTGACTTTCCCGGGCGATTTCAATTTCCTTTTCGACCCGTAAATGTTGAGCTATACGTTCTTCATACTCGGGAATATAATCTCCTACTTCCGAAACAGACGCCCCATAACGATAGGCAATGAACCCGTAAATTAACGGACCCGCCATAATGAATAACTGAACCCAGCCTACGTATGCCACTTCCATAGACTCTGAGCCTAAATAAGGCTGGATCATAAAAAACGAAGTAAAAAACCACCACGCTGTAGATACTGTGAGAAGTCCAAATTCACGAAGGGCATAAATAAGTATAACAGCAATACTCAGGTAAACCAATAGATCTTCAAACCCTGAGCCACTGGTACCAATTAGTCTTCCCAGAACGGTTATACAAAATCCGGAAAATAGAATTGCTAATATTCCGACAAGCCATTCCTTTTTGATCCAGTGATTTAAAATTGAATACACGAAACCGATCTGCGCCACACATACCAGCCATGTAGTGGTCCACATACTCATGTTCATAGTTAGCAGGCGTGGTCCAATTCCAGCTTCAGCAAAGCCAAACTGACTATCAGCCTGCAGCAAGAATTCACCCAATAAGAAAACAATGCCTGATATAACACCTATTACTATACCACCTATGGCGAAACCGTTTACGAGTGCTGCGCCGGTCTCACTGATAAAGAACTTCCTCTGCCATAAAGCATCAATGATAGCAACTTGACCTTGTTTTTGAGAGCGAGCCAAGGCCTCCCAGCTTATATATGCCATGGCCGCGTACAAGCCCAAAACTAACCCAATAAGCAGACTATTAAACGTGCCGCCTATCATCCCTGCGTTGCTTAGGAATGGATTATAGGAATCCATAAAAAAGATAGCCCGCCAGCCATAAGAGCCCGCTGCGATGGCCAAGAACATTAACAGTGCTCTGCGCCATTCTACTTTCCCTTTAAAAATATTTCTTATACCTACACTAAATATCAAAATGGCTAGAACAAATACCGCCAGAAAAAAACCAAAAGTGAAAGTGTAATCCTCTTCTGTCTGACTTATCGGTTGAGAGTCTAAATCTGCAGGCTCAAAAATATCCATCGCCTTAAATGAGGCAATGCTATATCCAAACTCCGTCCTAAAGCCATCTTCGTTATCAATTTCACGAATAATTGGCTTTAAACTTAGAGATAGTTCAGCCGGTGTATCTGTAACTCCTTCCTTTCTTTTCCAGGTGATATCCAATGATTCTTCCATATCACTGTTATCCAGCATTACCCGCTGATTTCTTTCTTCAAAGATCACAAAAGTACTGTCATCTTGAGGCACACTTTCTGAAAGCATGTACTGATTCAAATTATACCCAAAAGTATAGCCTACTAAATTTTGCGCGATTGTGAGTAATGAATCACCCGTCAAAAAGGTAAGGTTTGAATTTTCTGGATGAGCTTCCATCCGGATTACCCGCCCTGCATTAGAGGTATTTACCTTCAAAGCTCCCACTTCCTCAAAAAGCTGACCGGGTGTTGCAAAAACACCGTTGCTTTTATTTTGCTGCCCGATTACCGTTTGCCAGCTTTGAATATGTACTCCTCCCTCATTAAGCATTGAAAGAGAAATATCTCCCGGCAGCGTATCCTGCAATGTTTTCACATAATTCTGATGCTGTTTACGCATGGTAATCATTGCCAGAGAATCGGTTGAGAAACCAAGTGCAGGGGCTAACTCTCTTATGTAATCTTCCGTTGCTGATTTACTGTCAGCTACAGGGCCGGAAGAATAGTATTCTATGGATGGGCGGAGATAGAAATAGCATAGCAAGCCAATAACTCCACAGAATAGTAATATATAAGTGCGTCTATTTATCAACGGATAGTGCCCTAATTAATCTTCATTTTAAAATCAGCAAACTCTTTTTTTTAGCCTCGAAATGAAGCTACGTTTTTCTAGCTGATTTGTTACCTAACTTTTGGGATTATTCCGAGAAAACGAAGATGGATGCACTTGGTCGGAGTGACTCTCTCTGATAAACTTAATCTTAAACACACTGCCTTTATTTTTAGAATTTTCAAGAATCTCGAATTTACTGCCAAGTTGATCCGATAGTGTTTTTATCAATGTAGCTCCCAGAGAATCTGAATCATTAAATTTTTCGATATCAAAACCACTTCCCGTGTCTGAGATTACCATAGTGATCTCATCTTCATGCTGTCTAAGTTTTACCTTAATCTCGCCTTCTTCCTGATCATTGAATGCGTGTTTGAAGGCATTAACAATCAGTTCATTTATAAGCAGGGAGCATGGAATCGCCTGATTTATACTTAACGAAATAGGCTCAACTTCAGAAGTAAGCTTTATTTCTTTGCTATTCATATGCATGCTGCTGATGGCCTGCAGTAAGTCATTTATATACTTGTCATATTTAATGTATGCCAGCGACTCACTTTCGTACAACATTTCGTGAACCAAGGCAATGGACTGCACTCTCATCTGGCTGTCACTCAGTGCTTTTTCAACTTCTTCATTATTCGCACTGTACGTTTGTAGCTGCAATAGTCCCGAGATTACTGCAAGATTATTCTTTACCCGGTGATGGATTTCTGCCAACATCACTTCTTTTTCTTTTAGTGATGCCCGAATTTCTTCTTCTTGTTTTTTCCTTTCTGAGATATCACTTGCGACAGAAACCCTTCCTACTTCAGCTCCCTGGTTATCCACCAGTTGTGCTTCAGAAAACAGCACTGGAAATGCCTCTTTATTCTTATTGATTAATGAAAATTCAAAAGAGCCCTTATCCAAATGAAATTCATCGTACTGTTTACCCATTTCTTTGAGGTTGTAGTAGTTTTTTACCGGAGTATTAAGCATTTCATCCTCCTTATAACCTACTAATTCAGTTGCTGCTGAATTTGCCCGAATCAAAATTCCGTTGCTGTCTGAAACAAATACCGCTTCCTGTATAGATTCGATGATATTATCGACATAAGCTTTTGATACTGTTTTATTCTGAAGTCCTTCGGCCATTGAATTGAAGGCTTCGGCTAGCTCTCCAATTTCGTCTTTTGAGGTGACTTCAATTCGCTCGTCCAGTTCACCTTCTCCAATCTTTTTTGCCGATGCGCTGACTTTTGCTAACGGATTTGCAATAGATCTATAGATATAAACGGCCAGTGCAAGGGCAAGTAAAACAGATAATACGGTAGCTAAATAATTTATATAAGCTGCTGTTTCAAGCGATTCATCAAGCTCTTTATTTCGAGCATCCTGAACAGTGAGTACATAATTTCGAACCAGAGATATTTCCGGTATAATATTATTTCTGAAATAAGGCTCAATGGAGTTGATGAACATTAGATTTGCCTGATCGACCTCTTCTTCCCCCAGTTCCAGCCATTGGCGGGTTATAGATTTATAAACCTCATAACTGCTGTAAAGCTCGGTCAAGTCTTCAGGCAACCGCTCATCCTGTCCCAAAAGTCGTTCAAGCTGACTAAATGAAGTTTCAAACTGTTCCAGCTCATCTTCGAACTTTGTAGTTAACTCAACAACAGCCGGTAATTCCTGAATGGTGCTATAATTTTTTTCAACTATAATAGCTTCTCTGATTCCATTTAAAAAAATCAGGCTTTGGAATAAACTGCGTTCCATCTCTCCGGTATAAATCACAACTTCTGACGCGTCGGTAACGGAACTTAGTTGTTCCTGCCTGATCTCTGAAGTAAAGCTATCAGAAATAAAGCCAACGAAAGCCAAAAGCAGACTTACGCAAAAAAAGCCAATTATTATTTTTGTACCGAGTCTCAAAGTAACAGAAAATTAAAGGGTTTAACTGTTCTAAGTATAGAAATAACGTGTTGTAATCTCTATAACTTTAAAATTAAAAAAGACTCATGTAACATAGTCACTTCACCCTAAAAAGCAAGCAACTCTTCGAGCTTAGTGGCAATATCATGGGTGGTAGGAAGTACCGACTCCATCAACCCAACATTATAAGGAACAGGTATATCGGGCATAGTGAGCCGCTCTACCGGGGCG
The DNA here is from genome assembly GCA_002694685.1 of Balneola sp. Lineage (NCBI taxonomy): Bacteria > Pseudomonadati > Balneolota > Balneolia > Balneolales > Balneolaceae > Balneola > Balneola sp. The sequence goes on along the minus strand of NZMW01000005.1, from coordinate 51,713 downwards.
TCCAGATAAGTAAAGGCCTCGCGCACAAGAACGGCTGCCAGTTCAGCTCCAAAACCCGCTGTTTTATTATCCTCATGAACAATCAGGCATCGGTTTGTGCTTCGAATCGAATCAAGTACTGCTTCTTTATCCCAAGGCATTAACGTTCGCAGATCTAAAACATCCGCGGAAATCCCTAATTCATCAACGGCAGCTTCACATCGTTCACACATCGCTCCCCATGTTAGAATGGTCACCTCGTCTCCCTCTCTTAGCTTTTTTGCTTTCCCAAATGGAACTACAAAATCATCTCCGGGATACGGTTTGCGGGCATATTTAGCATCCAGTAAATTTCGGTGCTCAAAGAAAATAGTGGGGTTATTGCTTCTCATTGCCGAACGTAAAAGTCCTACGGCATCTTCAGCATTACTTGGCATAGCTACTTGCCAGCCAATAGCATGGGTGAAAAATACCTCGTTACTCATACTGTGCCATGGATCTCCGCATTTGGCAAACCCGCCAGGCATACGCACTACAATAGGAGCCGCAAAACGATTCGCTGTTCTCCAGCGGGTAGTTCCACAATTATTAAGCTGCTCGGTTGCAGGATCTGCATACTTTCGGAACTGAATTTCAGCTACGGGCATTAATCCGGAATAAGCCAAACCGACAGCCCTTCCTATAATCCCCTCTTCAGAAAGACTGGTATCAAAAACACGATCTTTACCAAATTGTGACTGAAGATCCATAGTGGCCGCATGTACTCCACCTTTCATTCCAACATCTTCGCCAAAAACCATGACTTTTTCATTGGTTTCCAGCTCATGCTTTAGTGTTCGGCGAATAGCCTCTACAATATTTATACGCTGTTTTTCAGGAGTGGCTTCTTCTGTTGACTCCGGGAATTCATGCCCCTCTACTAATAATCCGCCAATAGTTTGAACTTCATCCTCTGCAAAAACATATTTTTCAGTTTCAGAGGCATCTGGTTCGGGTCGGTTTAAAGCCGCTTCTGCAGCTTCCTCAATAGTTTCACCGGCTTTCTTTTCCCAGTTTTTCCAGGTTTTTTCAGTGATGTGATCCGGAACCATAAATGCTTTTAGCTTGTCAAGCGGATCATTTGCTTTCTCTTCCTTTACCAGTTCATCATCTTTATACGCCTGATTATCCTGATAGGAATGACCATTCAATCTTGGAACAGTCAATCGAATTAAAGCCGGGCCTTTGCGGTCTCGCACATAATCTACAGACTCCTCAAGCAGTTCAGCAGCTTCTTCAGGATCAGTACCGTCCCCATCATAAATTTTGAGGTTATTAAACGACTGAAGGTTATTACTGATAACTCCGCCCGGTGTCTGGTACTCGCTGGTAACAGAAATCCCATAACCATTGTCTTCAATGTAAAACAGGACCGGCAGATTTTGGGTGGTTGCAATTGTTAAGGCCGACCAAAATCCATTAGTTGCAACCGAACCATCTCCACCTAGAATTACAGAAATGGCGTTATCATATTCTTTTTCTTCAAGTACATTCTTGCGGTATTCAATGCCTTGCGCCCAGCCAATTGCAGGCGTGTATTGGGAACCAACATCGCCGGCCATTGGCAATACTTTCGTAGAATCAGCATCCGGTTTATTACAAACCACTCCGATATCACGTCCATTACTGTAGCCACCGGATTTAGCCATCGGTGCCGCCATAGCATCTTCTTCAGAAAGGCCAAGCGTTAATAAAAGAGGTCTCGACCGATAGTAAGCACTGGCCGCGTCATGCTTGTTGGTTAATAATTTTCCCAACAAAATCTGCCCCAGTTCATGCCCACGTGCCGAAAATTGGTATAAAACATCTTTATTGGGAACCAGTTCCGTTTCTTCTTTCTCATCCATTGCACGGGAGGTCAGCATAAGCCGGGCAACGTCTTTCCAATCCACGTCAGATGTTTTCGTTTTTTTCTTCTTAGATGCCGTTTTTGATTTGGCCATAAATAAAATAGTTACTGCTTACTTCTTAGTTACTTCTAAAAATGATTGCTCAAAATGATCCATTTCTTCTGAAAGTCCAACCGTAATACGAATACAGCTTGGCAACCCAAATGCATTTATTCTTCTGAGGATAACTCCCTTTTCCAGCATATTTTGAGTGAAATCAATCGCTTCTTGTTCTGATGGTAAAATCATCATCACCGAATTAGAGATGGATTTCCTGTAGTTCACCTCGTGCTCATCAAAAAATGAATACAGCCTTTTCTTGCTCTCTTCTACAACTTCTACGCTTTTCTTCAGAAATTCATCATCATGAAAAGCTGCCAAAGCTCCAGCCTGACCCAAAGTTGTAGGCTCAAACGTGAGCTTAGTTTTCATCATTGTTGAAATGAGATGTTCATCAGCAATGGCATATCCGACTCTGAATCCTGCAAGTCCGTATGCTTTCGAGAAAGTCCTCAATACAATGATATTGTCATAATCGTAATCCAATGAATGTGGGTAATCTTCAACATCTTTGGCATATTCAAAATATGCTTCATCCATTACAACCAGCACATCATCCGGAACCTGCTGCATGAACCACTCAAATTCATCCTTATTGATATAGGTGCCAGTCGGATTATTAGGATTCGCGATATACACCATCTTAGTCCGTTCATCAATCGCATTGGCTATGGCTTTCACATCGTACTTATAATCTGAAGTGACCGGAATTTTTTTGAGATGAACACCACGGACGCCAATCTGGACAAAAAAGCCTACAAAAGTCGCTGCCGCCGTAATCGCATTCTCTTTATTCAAGAAAAAAGTTTTACACAAAATGGAAATAATGCTTTCAGAACCGGAAGCCAACAGCACATTTTCACTCTTCACTCCATTTCGTTCGGCGATGGCTGCTCTGAGCTTCCGAGCTATGGGATCGGGATAATCCTGAATTTGTTGAAAAGCTTCATCTATAGCCGCCTTTACCTTTGGACTACAACCTAACCGGTTTTCATTGGAAGCAAGTTTGGCAATTTTGTCGGGTTTGTAAAGATCAGCAACTTCCGCTATTGTTTTGCCCGCCACGTAGGGTTTAAGAGTTTCTATATTACTGGGTACTAACGATTTACCAGTTTTTGTAGTCATCAAGCCTTAACTTACTTTTCTTTAAAGTTATCAAACAACAAATTACCACTAAAAAAGCGCTTTTTCCAAGCATCTGCGAACTTTAGTGAACTATTTAGTTTTGCTTTTGTTTTCACCTTTGAATCAATCACAATATACCCATCTATTTCATGAGTAAGACGATATTAATCACAGGCGCCAGCCGCGGTATAGGATATCAAACCGCATTAAAGCTGGCTTCCGAAAATCATACCGTAATAGCTACAGCCCGTTCACAAGATAAGCTTAAACAATTATCTAAGGAAGCAGATAACGGAACTATTATTTCGGTACCTGCAGATTTAACCGAACCCGGGGATATCGAAAAGCTTGTCACTGCTGTTGAAGAAGCCGGTGACCTGGATGGATTGATCAACAATGCCGGAGCCCTTTATCTCAAAGACTTTATGGATACTGAAATAGAAGACTTCCAAAAACTCATGGATGTGAATGTTTTCGGTATTGTCCGTATAACAAAAGCCATGAAAGCTCACCTCAAGAAAGGGAGTCATATCGTAAACATTTCAAGCATGTCCGGATATCAGGGAAGTTCAAAATTTGCCGGTCTTTCTGCTTATAGCGCAGCTAAAGCAGCTGTTGTAGGTTTATCTGAAGTGATGAGCGCTGAATTTACTCAAGATGAAATTGCGGTAAACTGCCTCTGCCTGGGAGCTGTACAAACCGAGATGCTCGCTCAAGCTTTTCCGGGATTTGACGCCCCTGTTTCCCCTAAACAAATGGGAGCCTATATAGCTGATTTTGTATTAAATGCTCATCAGTTTTATAATGGGAAAGTTCTGCCTGTTGCCTTGAATGATCCCGGGTAGTAATAGATAGATGGTATTGCCTTCTATTATTTACTAACTTCGGTTAAATCAAAAAATCTATGAGACTATAATGCGTACAATTACCGGACTTTTACTTTGCTTCACCTTCATTTTTGCAGGAGTAAATTCTTCTAAAGCCCAAACGATAGAATTGTTAGCAGGGAATACTCTGAATGGTGCTGTCAACGGAACCATTCTTGGTGGGGCGACCATGGCCTTAAACAGCAACAGTGATTTCGCTCCACTTCGGGTAGGTGTTGGCCTTGGAACTTTATATGGAATTGGAACCGGTGCCTATGATGTGGCAACTTCCGGCGGTCAACAGCTCGTTGTCTCCGGATTATTTAATGATGGCAACAATACCAGCATTATTGTTTTGCTTGATACTTTTTACGGAGCAGCGGCAGGAGCCATAATCACTACTTCTATAATGCTTATTGCTGAAAAGCCTCTGGTGGAAGGCCTGCAATATGGATCAGCTATTGGCGCCTGGGTTGGTTTTGGCGTTGGAGTTATAGATGCTTTTGCTCTTTCCGAACGGAAGACCCCTTCATCAGCTGCTGCATCTTTAGCAACTCCATCCAATTCTGCGGATGGCTTAGTGGGAATTCAGTTTTCTGAAAAGACAAGCATTGGCTTGGTTTCCCCTTCGGTAATACAAACACTGCGAACTAATCCAACAGGACTGAATACTCAAATCAATGCTAGCGTGGATCTCCTGAACCTGAAAGTTAACTTTTAAACAAGGCTAGCACTTTTAGTTCTGCCCTAATTTTAGTTCTTTAGGGCATGAAGGCATATAAATTCATTCCCTTAGCGCTAATCTTTTTCTCCCTAATCTCTGGGAATAGCTTTTCACAAGACTTTCAGCTTAGTATGACTGAGGTATTTGTCTATTGGAAAAGAGGACAGTGATTCTACAGATTATCTATTTAGTGGTATAAGGTCTATAAGCACTACAGAAAACGGAAATATTATACTCAGTAGCACGAGCGATAAAACAATTCGTATTTACAGTCCAGAGGGTAATTTTATTAAAAAATTTGGTGGAAGAGGTCGCGGGCCAGGTGATTTTTTAGAGGTGACATCTATAGATGTAGATACTGAGGGTAATCTAATTGTCCTTGATCGATTCCAAAATCGAATTTCTTTTTTTGATAGCAATGAAGGGTTTACTCATTCAATAGTACTGAAGCTTGAAGCCTTAGGATTAACAAAGGTCTTCGATGATCCTAAGTCAGACGAATTTATCGTGGTAAGTCGAGATTTTTTGAATCCAGATGATAAGGGGAATTTACTTCATCGATACAATTCAAATTTTGAAAATAAAGTCGGAGAATACTTAAATGTATTTAACTATTTTTTTGATAAATCAAGTCCACTTGAAGTACAAATGTCACAATTACCTAATTATAAAGCATCACAATTAACACCAAATACAATTGCAGCAACATCTGGATTCTATGATGGAACCATTTTCGTTTTTAATACAGAAACTAATAAAGGACAAGTATTTGGGGAAAAGATTCCAGAATTAGCAACGGAGTACGATTCAAATAACTGGGAAAAGTATTTAAATTCAGATGAAGTAGGTTTCCAAACAGCTTCTGGACCATCAGGAAGGTTTTTATTTAAACCTTCTGGTTCAAATATAAGTATTGTCGGAAATAGCCAATTTATAGTGCTCTTCTTTTACACATTTAGTGATAAAAAAATCATTCCTTCTGCAGATATATATTCAAAAGATGGGGAAAAATTAGCGAATATTATTTTGACAGATTCTCCTTTAAATTTCATACATGATAAACGAGTTTCAATTGTCCCCCATTTCCTTGACGAAGAAAATAATCTATATGTTTTTGATTATAACTATAAAAACTCTTTTCCTGCAGCAAGAGTTTTCAAAACCAACTTAGACGAACTCCTCGAATCTAAAGAGTAATTCTATTCAGCATCTTTAGGCTGAGCCAGCTTTTTAATAATCGCTTTAGTCGTTTCTATGTGGCCGGAAAGGGAGTGATGCAATCCATCCGGCAAGTAATTCCATGCTTGTGGCTGAGTTTTACCCATTCGTTTTCCGGAAGAATCAATAATAGCTCCCTGCTTCCCTGAAATTACATCTTGTACCGGGCTTAGGTCTTCAGGTTTGATGGTGAAGTCATACAGTAAGTTCTCTTCCAGCATCTCATTAAGTACAGGCGCCGGGGTAATCCAGATAATCGGATTCTCAATTCTTGTTTCTAAGATTGTTTGGATGGTCTCAACATTTTCCCATGTTTCGGATAGCGGAAGCAGTGTACGCTCAGGGGCTATATTGAGTCGCTGAGCATCAAATGTTCCTAAAGCCACAATTACCCAATCCGGCTCATGAACAACTACATCGCGGTCTATTCTTCGGAGTGCTTCCGCTGTTGTATTGTAGGAAACACCTGCATTAATGAAGTTGAAATCAGCATCTTCGGTAGAAATTTCAAGCACATGTTGCAGGATCGTAAACCAGCCCTGAGCGTCTTCTGTGATGGAGTCACCAAAAGCTATGATGGTTTCTTCTCCATCCATTGGCAGCTTGTCGAGGCAATCAACAATATCATCATCTTTTAGAATTTCGAGGGCTGCCTCACGGGCGTTTTCATTGTAATTCTCTCTGTATTTTTTTAGGTCTTCTTCAGAAATACCAAAAAGTCCGGCCTCTGAATCGGTATTATTTTTTCCCGGAAACAACGGAACCCTTTTTGAAACATGATAAAAGGGAATCATAAACTGTTCTAAAACTCCGCGTTCTTCTTCGGTTGCTTTCTTGTCTGCCATTACTGTAAGTATTCGTTTTTAAGTTTTTCTGCTAATTTATTCACTCCGGTTCCTGCATTTTCCTTGAAGTGAGTCCAGCCTTCCCGATCCCATAACTGCGGATCGGAAGGATCAATAATAAATTTCGGTATTCCTGCATCAGCATAATCAATTAAACTTGCTGCAGGATAAACCACTAAAGAAGTTCCAACCACTACTAAAACATCTGCTTTGGAAACTTCTATTGCTGCCGGCTCCATCATTGGAACCATCTCACCAAACCAAACTACATGTGGCCTGAGCTGAGCTCCGTCTTCTGCCAAATCGCCCATCGCTATCGACTCTGAACCGACATCAACTACTAAAGACTCGTCTTCTTCACTTCGTGCTTTCCTGAGTTCACCATGCAAATGCAAAACCTGTGTTGACCCGCCTCGTTCGTGAAGGTCATCAACATTCTGAGTTACAATCGATACCTCAAAATGCTCTTCCAAATCTGCTAAAGCTTTATGCGCGTCATTCGGATGGGCTTCAGCCGCTTGCTTTCGCCGAAGGTTATAGAAGTTCTGAACGTTTTCGGGATCTTTTTGCCAGCCTTGAATAGAAGCTACTTCGTTGATATCGTAACCTTCCCACAGACCACCGGAATCGCGAAATGTAGCAAGGCCGCTCTCTGCACTTATTCCGGCCCCGCTAATAACTACAATTTTCTGTTTAGGCATTCACCAATGAAAGTTTAAACCAAGAGCTGTCCATCTTGTAGTCCTCAACAACATCAGCGTCGCCACCATGCTTGTAAGTGTGCATGATTGCATGAACTTCATCCTGAAGAGTTTTAAGTGCATTTTCGATGAGTTCATTATTGAAACCCTGATCGCCAAGATTCAGCGTAAACTCCATTGAAATTATACGACCTAAAGCTTTACCGAGATCAACAAGCTTGCGTTGAGGCATTTTTGGATCCAGCTCAAAATTGAAGTGCTCATTGAAATATTCTGAAGAACGAGATGTAAGGTGAAACTCATTCAGGAAGTCCTGAAGGTTATTGTTTTTCAACTTACGCATCATCTTCAGCACAGACTCGCTCATCTGCTGATAAAGGATGTCATTGGAACCTTCAAAAATCTGGAAAGGTCGGCTATCCACTGTTGCACGGCCGGCAATGCTATCTATTCGGTAACCCATTGCGCCTTTTAGTTGTAACAAAGATTGGGAGGCGCGCTGCATATAATCAGTGACCAATGCTTTTATAGCGTTGGCCTCAAGATCCATACGCGAGGTGTTTTTCTCTAAAGGTATATTCGTGCTTGTGAAGTTACACATGGCCGAACAAACTGTGAAATAAGCCTGCATCTCTGAAAGTCGGTGTTTCACCTGATCATAATTAAACAGGCTTTGTCCACCAACAAAACGTTGTTTACAATGATCCATCGCTTCGTCCATCATTCTTCGGAGGAAGCCCATTCCCATTCCCGGGAACTGAAGTCGGCTTCGGTGCAACAGGTCTAACATCATCGTTACGCCCGTGCTTTCCGGCTTAAGTTTGTGAGACTCATCAACCTGAATGTCGATTTTATTTTTACCATAAGGCAGCATGTACAATCCAAGGTTGTTGTAATATTCTTCTACCTCAATCCCACCATTGCGCGTATCATGAATAAAGAAAGAAATATCTCTTCCAAGATCGCCACTCTTATTCATTCCACGAGCGGTAATCAGCCAGTAGTCAGCCATGCCGGTCAAACCGCCCCAGTGCTTAGTACCTTCAATTTTATATTTCTGATCACCAATTTTTTTGTATGAAGTCTGCATTTTTAAGGCATCTGAACCGTAGTCAGGTTCTGTGATCATCAAGCCGCCTAATTTGTTGGCGTTTATCACACGGTCAAAAATATCTTTCTTTACTTTCTCATCAGCGTAATTAGCTGTAGGCTGTAAAAATAAAGCACCGTTGATACCCATCATCAGGGAAAGTGGAAGAGATTCATATGAGCTTGCTTCCAACATAGAAAGAGCTTCAGCGGTATGTGCTCCGTGGCCACCATACTCAGTTGGGATAAAAGCGCTAAGAGGTGACAAATCCATGATCTGCTTTAGGGTAGATTTTTCAATACCTCTTACCAAAGTTTGCTCTTCAGCTTTCTTACTTTCAGTAAATATTTCTGAGAGCTTTTTTCTATAATTCTTTAGGAAATTCTGAAAATCCAATGCGATGTCCTCTACTTAAATTATGTGTCACTTTTATAACAATTTGTAACAATATAAGCATTCCATTTCCGGTTTTCTGTAATAGTTTTACAAAACAGGCTTCTTTAAGCTATCCTAATGAGCTTTTTTTATAGTTATAAACCCTAAAAACATTGCTAACAGCTACTTTCCTGCCTTTGCGCTTTCAGGAGGCCCTAAATAGGTTTGGCCTACATCACCTGTTTCAATAACTATTTTTTGGATAACAACACCCGGATCTACCATCCATATTTTTAAAGTGTGATTTCCTGCATTGCTCACGATATGAGTACTTGTTTTAATATTGATGTTATTCGCTACTTCCCGGTTCCAGTCAAAATCATCATGGATATTCACGATTTGAGGCTCTTCATCATTAAAGGATACTCCGTACTTAAAACCGTCATTGCCCATGTAGTAATCTAATGTTGGGGAAAGATATACCTTCACTTTCACTTCACCTGTGCTGTTTAGGTGAACATTATATTCAAGCTTAGGACTATTTTCTGATCCGGCTGTTCGACTTTCAGCAGTTACCGGGTTTATGGTCATTGAGGAAAGCGTTCTACCCAGGTTCGGCACATTTACCCATTCGGCATCTCCCCCTTTTGTTTTCGCTGAATAGTTCGGAGCTTCGATAGAAACATATCCATTGGATTCGAAAAAGCCTTTCACGTTGTCTTTTGGATTTCGAACCTGAACGTCAACATCAACTGATTCGCCGCTACTGCTTTCAATGGTTACCTTTGCGTTCTGATTTCCGGAAGGAACCTTGGCCCAATCTATAGTCACCCAAACTCTTTCATGCTCTTCAATAGCACCTTTTGTTTTCGAAAATTCAACCCATTCTTTGTTGGATGAAATTGTGAAATCAAAAGCCTGCAAGCTTCTGTTAAATATTTCGAGATATGCTTTCTGCTTATTGAATACATCAAAAACCGGTAATTTTGCCTCGTTATTTGATGCCGGCCACCAAGCAGCAGAGCCCGGTACTGAAACTCCCATTTCAGCCTTGTTTGGCACATTTATGGTTTTTATCTCGGGCATATTGTTTTGCTCCGGTTGCTGCCAGTAGGTATATCCAATATGGGTTTGTGACATCATATGATTCCACTTCCCATTAGCCAATTCCGTATGAAAGTAATCGGCCAGCTCGGCATCATAATCGAAGAGTTCCTTCACTTTTTCAGCCATTGTGTTGGTCTGTGCCCGGCCTTGCTCTGCATACCAGTGGTTTTTAGCCGCCGAGACATAAAGCTCATTCAGGTTTGCACTGGCTTCCACAGGAAATTTCACCAACTGGTAATAAGCGTCTTTATGCTCTTCTGGAAGTTGAGCATATATTTCATTCGTCTTTTCGAGCAGCGCATTGTACTCATCAACAATTCGTTCTGCTTCATTAAAATGAATAAGACTGTATGTTTCCGGACTCAGTAACTCATGCTTTCGTCGTGCGTTATATTTAGTGTAAGCGGTTAGAATCTCTCCAATTTTTTGTCCAAATTTCTCTCCAAATTGAAAAGTTGCCCACTCAGCAGGATATTCTTCCATTTTATCTACGGTCATTGCCTCAGGGTCCCAAGCATGATCTAAGAAGAATGAAATCGGGTACTCCATAGGTTTTAGGTCACCCACATTTACCAGCCACATCCGGTCTACTCCATGTTCCCACCCCAGATTCATTTGTTCCCAGGTTCTGGAAACTTGATTTGTGTTAAGCCACTTATAATTTCTTGGCCCACCTACATAATCAAAATGATAATAGATTCCCCAGCCGCCCGGATGTTCATCTGCTTTACCGGGTTCCGGCAAGAGTCTTAAGTTCCCCCAATTATCATCTGCAAGAAGCAGCATGACGTCATCGGGAACTTCCATTCCCTGCTCGTAGTAATCCTGCACTTCTTTATACAGAGCCCAAAGCTGGAGTTCTTTTTCGGGATCTTGTTGAGAATATTCTTCAATGATTTCCCGCTGATCTGACACAATACGCTCCATGAGATCCGTGTTCGTTTCTTCGCTCATGGCCATATCACCATCACCCCGCATACCTACAGTTATTGTGGCTTCGTAATCTTCAAGCCGCTGAATTCCTTCTTTCCAAAATTCTTTCAAAAACTCTTCATTGGTCTGGTAATTCCAATCTCCTTCTCCATACCGATCCCATTCTACATGAGCCCTTCCCATAGGTTCGTGATGCGTAGTCCCAATTACGACCCCATACTCATCTCCGGTTTTTGCATTAAGCGGATCATCATCATAAAACGCCTTACCCCACATTGCTGTCCATATGTAGTTTCCTTTAAGGCGCAAAATCAGTTCAAAGGTATCCCCATAAAATTCATGATTAAAACCGCCATAGGTTTCATTCACCCAGCCATAAAGCGCCGGATTTTCATCGTTCAAGAAGATTCCCCGATACTGAACCTTGGGCTTATCCTGCATCTTACATCCCGGTAAAACAGATACATTTTCTTTATGGAGAACGGGAACATCAGCCCAAAAATGCCATGGAGAGACACCCATTTGTTTCGAGATTTCATAGATCCCGTAGATGGTACCGCGCTTGTCGCTTCCCGCTATAACTAAAGCTTCCTCAACCCCTTCAAATGGATCTTCAACTACCTGAATCTGATAGGCTTCCCACTCACCTTCTAAATAGGAAGCATCGATTTTACCCGCTTCAACTAAAGCATCGACTTCAGGACTCATACCAATCGTTCCGGCAATTACAATACGGTCTCCATGCGGCAAACCAGTCGATTGAAAAGTCACCGTGTTTTGAGATACTTTCCTTAGATCGGATTGCAAATCCCCCATCGCTCGCTGTGCGCCGGCATAATCTTGCTGTGAAATAAATAGCGGCACGGCGTAACTATCCGAAATAATTTCAAAGCACCCTTCATTGGAATCCTGAGCCTGCAAACAACTGCTAAAGCTCAGGATTAAAAAAATGCCGATTCCCGAAAGGGTCATTTTATTCACTATACGTTTCATTATTTCACCTTTGTACATATTGCTGAGTGAGTGAAGTTGATTATAAACTTCCTTAGTTATAAAGATATTTTTTCTAAACCGGCTGTTCATTTGTTGATGATTACCCGGGCACATTCAATATAGCCTCTACTGCCGGCTTCGCCTTTCTTTCTCTGGTATAAGGCAGTGGGTAATTGGTACGATTTGGAACCGGATAATCATTTTTCCAGGTCATTCCATCATGGACACCCCAGAATGTCACCCGATCAATTTTGTCTCTTTTATCATAAAAAATCTCGAAAATTTCTTCATACCGATCTGTTAATTGCTTTTGCACATCTGCGGGGAGGCCGTCGGGATAAGGATCCAGAAACTCTTCAAATTCCTCCAGCTGAAATTGAGGGTGACTCATCACACTTCCTATAATCTGCCCTTCTTTTGTTAAAGGGAGTACATCAATTTCCAACTCCGTAATCATCACTTTAACACCCAGCGTAGCAAAAGAATCTATTGCCGCTTTTATGTATTCGTTTTTTGGATAATCAAGTCCCCAATGACCTTGCATTCCAATTCCGTCAATTCGGATTCCATTTTCTTGCAGCATTCTTACCATCCGCACAATGCCGTCTCTCTTCTCCGGTCGCCAAGCGTTGAAATCGTTGTAATATAATTCTGCCTCCGGTGCATATTCACTGGTAAATTGAAATGCTTTTCGAACCAACTCATCTCCATCTCCCACGCCTTCAACCCAGGTTGTTGGGCGATATGATCCATCATTATCTATCACTTCATTCACAACATCCCATGCGTCAACACGACCTGCATATCTTCCGGCTACGGTTTCAATATGGCTGCGCATGCGTTCAATCTGTTTCTCCGGAGTATTAGGGTTTCCGTTTTCATTCTGAAAAAACCAAGCCGGCGTTTGATTATGCCAAACCAAGGTATGACCAATAGTGAAAAGGTTGTGCTTATTTCCAAACTCTACGTAAGCATCGGCGGGACCAAAACTATATTCTCCGGGTTGTGGATTTATTGGACCTGCCTTCATCACGTTTTCGGCAGTGACAGTATTAAACTGCTCAAGAACTATTCTCTGAGCTGCAGCATCTTCTCCTGAAACAATAGCTTCATTCAGAGCACTTCCAATCATAAATGATCCTGAATAGACTTCTTTCAGAGTTTTCTTTGATTGACTGACATTCTCTTGAGAACAACTTCCCAGTAAAAGCACGGTGCTAATTGCTGATATAAGAAATTTCATGGGCTGCGTATTTCTTAGTTAGTATTAATAATGATTATTAACTCTTCTAAATCGTCAATAAGACACCTTTATCTGTACTCTTATCGTATTAATCGGGTTAAAAATTGACCAAATTTTGCTCAAATAAACCATTTCTATTTGCCTTATAATTTGCTTAATTACGACATGATAAAAGCGCTTTTCAATATATTTACACAATATATATTATCAAAATAGATATTATTTGTTCACCAAATGAGCAATATTTGCCTTGATTAGCATGCTTTTATTGTTTTAAGAACTATCCTAACCTGTTGGAGCCCACTATGAAAATCTGTTTAACAGCCCTGTCATTATTAATTAGTGTCATGATGACCAATAACTTAATGGGACAGGTTCTCCCTTTTGTCTATCAAGATGAGAATACTTGTGAAGATTGCCCGACTCCCTATTTACCTGCCTTTAGTGAGTTGCCAACTGTAGAATCTTTCCCGGATCCTTTTCTTTGGTCAGATGGCCGCGGACGAATTTCAAACTTTTCTGACTGGAAATATCGACGCGCTGAGATAGCTACTGAAATTCAGCATTATGAAATCGGTAACAAACCCGGAAAACCAGAAAATATTGAGGCGAGCTTTGTTGATGGAACTCTTACCGTGAATGTTACCGTCGATGGAAAAACAGTGACACTCAGCTCCGACATATCCTTACCTGATGGAAATGGTCCATACCCTGCTGTCATTGGAATGGGATTCAATCCAATACCCGGGTCAATCTTTTCCGATCGACAAGTAGCACAGTTGAATTTCTCGCACGACCAAGTTACGAGCTATGGAAGTCCAAATATTTCAGATGCTTTTTTTCAGCTTTACCCTAATCAAAACTTAGATAACACCGGCCAATATGCTGCGTGGACATGGGGAGTAAGCCGTCTAATTGATGGATTGGAATTAGTTGCTGAAGACGCAAATATTGACACCGAGCATTTGGCTGTATCAGGATGTTCTTATGCGGGTAAAATGGCTCTATTCTCGGGTGCCTTTGATGAACGAATCGCTCTTACTTTTGCAATTGAATCAGGTGGAGGAGGATATACGACGTGGCGTTATTCTGAAACTTTAGGAAATGTGGAGACACTGGGCAGAACGAATTATCAATGGTTCCGCAACTCTATGAACCAATTCAGTAATTCTGTAGAAAAACTACCTCATGACCACCACGAGCTAATGGCAATGGTCGCACCCCGAGCACTTTTTGTTACTGGAAATCCGGGTTTTGTTTGGCTTGCTGACGAATCAGGTTGGGCCGGAAGCCGAGCTACTGAGAAAGTTTATGAAGCATTGGGCATTCCTGATAGATTTGCTTACAGCCTTATAGGTGATCATAATCATTGTAGCATTCCACAAAGCCAGATTCCTCAAATCGAAGCCTATGTTGATAAATTTCTGTTAGGTGATGAGTCAGCGGATACCGATATCTCAACCGCTCCTTTTAATAAAAACCTCTCTTCCTGGATTGACTGGAGCATTCCGGAGTTAGCTGAAGGAACTTCTTACTTTGGTAAAACATCACTATCTGCTCCTGAAAATCAGGCTCAGCAAGTAGATACAGCTGTTACATTTTCATGGAATGAAGCTGACGAAGCTGACAAATATTACATTCAATTATCAACCAGTGCGTCTTTTAAAGAAATCGCTTTAATGGATTCTGTTGCTTCAGACACCTCAATTTCTATTAATGATTTAGAAAAGGGTAAAGTCTACTACTGGCGTGTTGCTATCAAAAACTCAGACGGTTTAATTGGGCCATGGAGTAATCAATATAATTTTGCTACAGAAATACCCCTTCCTTTAGCACCGGAATTAGAATCAGGAGGAGTCTACTCTGGCAGGGCAGCATATGTTCGATTAGACTGGAATTCTGTTGAGGGTGCTGACAATTATCTGGTTGAATTATCTGAATCCTCGGATTTCTCTTCCATCCTGGCATCCAAAACAACAAGCAATACATTAACCGATTTAACCGGGACCACAGAAGATAAAACCTACTACTGGAGAGTTCGTGCAAATAACATTGCAGGCGCCGGGCCCTGGAGTGAAGTATCAGATTTTTTCATCATGCTTGCCCCTGATAATGTTAAAGTTTCGGTGGAAGAATCTAACCAGATCAAGCTAAGCTGGGACGATAACTCAGATGTTGAAGAAGGCTACATAGTTGAACGAAAAGAAGATGGCCAAACAGACTTCTCAGTCATCGATACTGCGGAAGCTGGAGCTGAACAATACCTGGACTCAAATATTGAATCCGGTGTAAGCTATTCCTACCGTATAAAAGCGTTTAATGAAAATGGATCTTCCGCTTACAGCGAGGTGGCTTTATTGGCAACCAGTTATGAGGTTGAAGATCGGGATATGCCAACGTCTTATTCTTTGGGACAAAATTATCCTAACCCCTTCAATCCGGTTACAACTATCTCATTTGAAACACCGGAAACTGCCGATATACAGCTCAATGTTTTCAATATGCTGGGCCAAAAAATAGAAACTTTAGTGGCTGGCAGAATAAACTCAGGCATACATTCCGTTACTTTTGATGCCAGTTCTCTTTCGAGTGGCATTTATTTTTATACCCTTCAGGCGGGAGAGTTTATCCAAACGAAACAACTCAGTCTTATTAAATAATAAAGCTCCTTATAATTCTTCATGAACCTTTTATGTCTTTATTCTCCAAGAACACATCCCGGCGTTTTTTAATAAAATCAGCTTTTTTAATTGGCGTAATTACTATTGCTCTTAGTTCTTTGGGATTTGCACAATCAGAAAAATGGGTTGGCACCTGGACTACTTCTCCCCAGCTTACAGAGGAAAGAAATAACCCTCCAAGCCCGGGTTTGAGTAATAATACCATTCGTCAGGTTTTGCGGGTTTCAATTGGCGGTGATTCTCTCAGAATGCGTTTCTCTAATGAGTTTAGCCCTGACCCTGTTACCATGAAAGAAGTTCATATTGCTGTTTCAACCGGTGGCGGAGCGATAGACCCGGATACCGATCGAACCTTATATTTTGATGGGGAAACTGAAGTAACCATGGATGCTAACTCAGCGGTCACCTCGGATGCCTTTTACTTTCCAACCAATGCCCTGAAAACTCTTGCTGTCACCATTTACTTCGGTGAAACATCTCCTGATGTTACGGGCCATCCGGGCTCCAGAACTACCTCATATATTCTTGAAGGTAACGCTGTAGCACAGCAAAATTTTACAGGCTCAGCTCAAACCGATCACTGGTACGTCATTAACACCATAGATGTGCAAGCATCTGACTCAGCAGCCGCGGTTGCAATTATTGGAGATTCAATTACTGATGGGCGTGGTTCAGGAACCAATGAACAAAACCGCTGGCCCGATGAGTTGGCGAACCGTCTTCAAGCAAATCCGGAAACTCAAGATGTTGGAGTTTTGAATGCCGGAATAGGAGGTAATTGTGTACTTGCAGCTTGTCTTGGACCTTCAGCTTTAAGTCGTTTCGACAGGGATATATTAGGCCAAAGCGGGGTTCGTTGGTTAATAATTCTTGAAGGAGTGAATGATTTAGGTTCTGGCCGTGAGGGAGTTGGTGAAGAATTGATCGATGCCTACAAACAAATGATTAACAAGGCGCACCTCAATGGAATTTATGTGTACGGGGCAACTATCTTACCAATCAAAGGCTCGTTTTATTATTCCGAAACAAGTGAAGCTGAGAGACAAATAGTTAATGAATGGATTCGGACAACTGATTTACTTGATGGAGTAATCGATATGGATAAAGCACTGCGTAATCCGGCGGACACTCTTGCATTACTTCCTATAGCTGATGACGGTGATGGATTACATCCAAGCGAGCAAGGTCACCGCTTAATGGCTGAAGCTGTTGATCTCGATTTTTTTAGACACCACGCCCGTAGAGTACACCGATAATAGTGAAACAATCTACTTCGAAGCCGAGTGTTCCGAAGTTGGAGAGAATTGAAGCTTCTTGCCTTTCCTGTGGAATCTATTTTTTAATGCTTTTGCTTAAATAATCTCAACTACTGATTACTTGATGAGCAGCATCTTTTTGACAAAAGCATCATCTCCCGCCTCAAGTCTGTACATATACATCCCACTTGACTGACCTGAAGCATTCCAGCTTAAGGAATACACCCCTGCCGGGCGAATTCCTTGCTCTAAAACCGATACGGTTCTGCCGAGCATATCAAAAACAGTGAGCTTTATCGATGTTTTTTCAGAAAGCTCATACGTAATATTCGTGGTTGGATTAAAAGGGTTGGGATAGTTTTGTTTCAGTGAAATCCGCTCCGGAACTTCGGTTTCTTCGATCATTGAAACCAAAACACTGTTAGCTGCGCCGGGTGTACCGAGTTCAGCAGTAGAAGCGTTCCAGTTTTCAGCATCAAGATTATCTGTATTGGGATCGCTGAGTTCAAGGGTAAATCCGGTGCCATCAGCTTCCGGCGGCCATGGTGATTCATCATCATAAGAAACAATATCGATCAGTGTTCCCTCATCATCAAAAAGACGGACCTGATCTGAGCCACCTGCCAAACCATATCCAAGTTCACCAAATAGAGAGCCCACATTTGAATAATACTGATTGAAAGCATCCAAGTCATTAGCAACTACCAGATAACTATTAGCCCCAAGCTCAGTTTGGGCAGGGAAGGTGAAAATATGATCATCATCCTCATCTTTTACCACCCACTCACTTATATCAATAGCTGATGAAGTATTATTAAAGAGCTCAATCCAATCGCCCGTATCTTCTTCATCAGCTGCATTATACATAATTTCGTTGATGACAATATCTGAAGTAATTCCTGTGGCAGGCTCAAAATTAGCGGTAACTTCGCTTCGGGTGCTTACCATGATTGTATGCTCTGCAGATTCTACATCACCCGTCCATTCGGTAAATTGATACCCTGTTTTTGGGATGGCCGTAACCGGAACTTCATAATCAGCAAAATAGGTGCCGGTCCAAGGAAAAGTATCTACCATAGAACGATTGACTTGAACAGTACCATATTTGTTGTTCGAGATATCTACGGTAATACCGCCTAAATCTGATAGGCCGAGATGGGCTTGCATGTGTTGATACACATAAGTGTGCCTTCTTCGGGCAAAATCTCTCATATCTTCTACCTGTGAAATGAATGGTCCTTGACCTGTCCAACCGCTTACAAGACCCCAGCGCTCTTCGTGAGCAGGAATTTCGGACTCAATGATACTCGCTAGAGAATCAATAATCGCTATCATTCGGTCAGTTTCAAAAGCAGTATTCATAAGTCCGGATAATCGGGTTACGAATTGAGTTTTAAAGCCTTCGTTTTCAATGAGCGTTCGGAAGATGTAGGTTGACCAAAGAGGATTTCCATACTTGAGGAGGTTCGGATTTGTTTGAAGGGTGTGCTCAAACATATCAAGATTGTAATCCCCGTCTCCGCTGTAGAGGTTGAACCCATGATCGGTATCGTAAATAATCCACTTCCACTTTCCTTCAGGAGAACTTTCTTTCCAAAATTTATTATTAATGGCCGGCCAATCGGTATTTGCATAGAAAATTTCAGTAGCCATATAATCGATAAAATTATCTATATCGATATGTGATACCACGGCATCATATTCTTCCTGATTGGTTACGTCAGCATTCTCAAGCTCTTCCCAAAAATTCATCCAGTCATCTGCTGAGCCATTCACTACCTGAGGTACTTCTCCTGCTTCTAAAAGATCCACATCACCGGCATCCATATTATGATTGGAGGCAACAAAATGCTCACTGATCTTTTCCCGGATATTCTGAATGCCCCAATACTCGCCATTTATATACAGCACGGCGGGGCGGTAAGCCTGGTAGTCAAGATCAACAACATCTTCAATAATTGTAGTCATGGCTGCATCCCGCATGTGAGCTCCGCCAAAGTCATTACCGGCATTACGAAGTATGAAAGACTGAAATTTGTCAATATTCTTTTCTTCAAAGAGTTCATACTCAAGTTCAGAAGGACCGTATTCTCCCCTGAAATATATTGCCAGTGATTTTTGATCAAACCGCTGACTGTATGAGCCATAAATTTGCGTGCCAATATGTGCTTTAAAACCCATTGATCCATCTTCTTCATACAGCTCTACATGCGCCGGCACTTCAATTTCAGCTTCATAATTTATATAAATCCCATCGCTTTCATCAAAAAAGTAATCCGGATCGGTAACCAGAGAAACAACAGGCAGATCATGGTTTACATCTATAAAATAGGTTTGCACTTCTATTTCACTTGAAAGCATCCCATCCTGAATAGTCCGAAGTTTTAGTACGGTTGTGCTATTAAAAGTCTTTGGCTCTGCCCCAAATACAGGCGATGTAGAAGTCGGATCAGTTCCATCCGTTGTATAATACATATGGTCAACAAGAGTACCATTTGATATAGTCACTTCCACAGATCCCGAATAGAAACCGCCCTGAGTATCCATTTCCGGTTTTTCCAGCCGAGTCAGATATCCCTCCTCCGGGTTAGTTGCAGATGGGGTAGGATTTGTGAAGATGAAATACCCACCATCAACAGCCGAAGAAAGTCCAAAAGATTCATCTGATTCAAGTTTGGGAAAGGTCAGGGAATCCATCAAAGCAGCGTCAACAGAAGAAAGAAAAACGGTCTCTCCATCAGAACTTAATTTAAAATTCAAATGAATAGAACCGGTTGAGTCCACATATTTATCTTTGTCATCTGCATATAATACAAGGAATGAATCGGCTTCTATTGTTACATTAGGCAGTGTAAACTGAAACTTCTCTTCGGAATCATCTGAAATACCAAATCCTGCAAGATTTACTGTTTCATTTCCCGCATTAAACAATTCAATCCAGTCGGGAGAGTCCCCGTCCTCATCTTGTAATCCATTACTATTGCTTGCAACAACTTCATTAATGCGTACCTGAGCAAAAGACGGTGTCATTAAACAACAAAAAAACAGTGAAAGAAAGGCGATTTTTAATAGATTCATTATAAATAATGTGGTTAGGAGCTCATTTACGATAATGAGCTCACGACTTTAAAGACAAATTTTGCTCATTAATTGAGCAAAATTCTATTAAATATTTGCCTATTCTACCTTTTTTTTATTAATGTTACAAATACGCTTTATATATTAGTCACAGATATCAGAAGCTCTACTTGTTGGAATCAAAGCATCTTTACAGCTGAAGGTAAACTTCAAGACACAATACTTATCACAATGAATAACAGCCTCCCAGTTTTTAAGCATCTTCCTTTATTATTAGTCTTCTTTTCACTTTTTGCCTGTTCGGAACAAAGCCAAAGAGAACGTCTTTCCATCAATGATGATTGGAAGTTCATGAAGTATGAGTCAGCAGAAGATACCGATACGTTGATTTATGACGTACGTCCTGAGCTTACCGAATACAACGATGCCCAAGCCGCAGATACTGAACCCGAAAATGCGTTAGAAGTGGAAGCTGAAAAAATGGTTCTAAAACCGTGGATTATGCCTTCCGGCAATGACTTTATCAGTGACCCCGCTAAACGATTTGAACGACCCAAAGGGAATCCCGGCAGTGACTTCCCATTTGTTCAGAATAACTTTGATGATAGCTCCTGGGAAACAGTCACGCTCCCACATGACTGGGCTATCGAAGGACCCTTTTTTGAAGGCCCTGATGCAGAAGTGACAGGCGGAATGGGTCGGCTTCCCAGTCCCGGAGTAGCCTGGTATCGGAAAGATCTGGATATCCCTGCTTCTGATTCCCTGAAATCTATTTTTCTTGATGTGGATGGTGCAATGTCTTATGCCATGGTTTGGCTAAACGGCAATCTCGTTGGTGGCTGGCCCTTTGGGTATGCATCATGGCGTCTTGACCTGACTCCATATTTAAATTATGGCGGTGACAATCAGCTTTCCATTCGGTTAGATAATCCACCGGAGTCATCAAGATGGTATCCCGGAGGCGGTCTTTACAGGAATGTTTGGTTAGTTAAAACGAATCCAGTACACATAGCACATTGGGGTACTTATGTTACAACACCCGAAGTTTCAGAAGAATTAGCTACGATAGATTTAGAAATATCAATTGATAACCGCACTGAAGAAGAAGTCAATGTAGAAGCGCGAACAAAAATCTACGCTTTAGATGCTGAAGGAAATAGAACAGGAGGTGTTGTCCAAAGATTTGAACCTGTAAGAACCTCAATTTCAGCCGAAGGTAATGGTGGCTTAAAAAGCTCGGTCCAAATTGAAAATCCTAAACTTTGGGGCCCTCCTCCTACCCAAACTCCAAATATGTATGTAGCAGTAACGATGCTATATCAGGATGGGAAAAGGGTTGATAAATACGAGACTGAATTTGGTATCCGAACCATTGAAATGGACGGTGATCGCGGTGTTATCGTAAATGGTGAGCATGTGCATATTAAAGGCGCGAACCAGCATCACGATTTAGGAGCCCTGGGAGCTGCCTTCAATACCAGAGCCGCTGAACGACAATTGGAAATACTGCGTGAAATGGGGACCAACTCAATTCGAACAGCACACAATCCGCCCGCTCCGGAACTGCTGGAGCTAACAGATCGCATGGGATTTCTAGTTATTGATGAATCCTTTGATGTTTGGGAGCGCAGAAAAACTCCTTACGACTTCCATCTAATTTTTCCAGACTGGCACGAGCAAGATTTACGAGCCTTGGTCCGCCGCGATAAAAATCACCCTTCGATAATTGCTTGGAGTACCGGAAATGAAGTGGGCGAGCAATACACCGGACAGGCCGGCGCCGACCTTGCGATGAAGCTCCGCAAGATTATGAAAGATGAAGACCCTACTCGACTTACAACAGCATCCATGAATTTTGCCAAACCTCCCATGGAATTTCCGGATCCTGTTGAAGTAATTAGCTTGAACTACCAAGGAGAGGGAATCCGAGATGAAGGAGAATATGCACACCTTAGATGCTGTGGAATAACCACCTCTCCTCTCTATCCTTCTTTCAAAGAAACTTATCCTGGCCGTGTGATAATCAGTTCTGAAAATGCGGCTGCGGTGTCAAGTCGTGGCACCTATTTATTTCCGGTTGTTGATGCAATCAGTTCACCTATCAGCCCGGGTAAAGGCGGCGATCCTGAAACGGCCTACGTAAGTGCCTATGAATTATATACGGCTGATTTTGGATCTTCAGCTGATAAAGTCTTTCGCTCCATTGATCAGCACCCATATGTTGCTGGTGGATTTGTCTGGAGTGGATGGGATTATCTTGGAGAACCGACTCCTTATTATTCTGCACGCAGTTCCTATTTTGGAGCCATTGATCTGGCAGGCTTCCCGAAAGATCGCTTCTACATCTACCAAGCGAACTGGAGGCCCGACTACCCTATGGCGCATATATTTCCTCACTGGAACTGGCCGGACAGAATAGGGGAAGTTACTCCCGTTCATGTGGCTACTTCCGGCGATGAGGCAGAATTATTCCTAAACGGAGAATCACTGGGCCGCAAGGCTAAAGGTGAATTTGAATACCGAATTCGTTGGGATGATGTAGAATATCAACCCGGAGAACTTAAAGTGGTTGCCTACAAAGCCGATGAGGTTTGGGCCGAGGATATTGTTAGAACAACCGGCGAGGCGTCAGGACTGGAAGCGTCGGCTGACAGAAATATCATCAAAGCTGATGGAAAAGACCTATC
This sequence comes from Balneola sp., assembly GCA_002694685.1. Lineage (NCBI taxonomy): Bacteria > Pseudomonadati > Balneolota > Balneolia > Balneolales > Balneolaceae > Balneola > Balneola sp. The sequence goes on along the minus strand of NZMW01000005.1, from coordinate 28,824 downwards.
CTTTATTACGGTCAATGTCACTGACAAAGACGGGATGATTGTGCCTTTAGCTGATAATGAAATTCAATTCTCACTAGAAGGTCCCGGAGAAATTGTAGCCACAGATAATGGTGATCCAACAAACTTTACTGAATTTCATTCTCATACCCGAAAAGCATTTAGCGGAAAGGCTTTGGTGATTGTAAAAGGGATTGACGGAGGAAAAGGTGAAATAATAGTTACCGCTCAATCTCCAGGATTAGAGAAAGCAACGGTAACTGTGAATACAGAAGAATAAATAGTAGGTCGAGCGATAGTTTTTTGCCTCTCGCTCTCCATTTATTCCTGCAACAAACTATTTAATTAGTGTCATTTTCTTAATCTCAGTATAGTCACCTGATCTAAGCTCATAAATGTAAATCCCACTTGAGAGGTTGCTTGCATCAAAACTTACTTGGTGTTGTCCGGCAGAGACTCTTCCGTTTACCAATGTCGCCACTTCCCGCCCGAGCAGATCATAAACCTTAAGGGTTACCTGACTGGCTTCAGGTATTTTATAGTTAATATTTGTTGTCGGGTTGAATGGATTCGGATAGTTTTGCTCTAAACCAAATGAAGCGGGAGCCTCCGTAAGATCTCCTTCATTGGATACTGGAATAAAATCTGAAACATAAGTGGTGATACTCTCAGCAGGTAAATTCAGACTAAAAACAGAACTTGAAACATCGATATCATCTAGTTGCTCAGCATTATGATCATCATCAGTTCGGTATTGGGCTAGTACTTCCGGCGTGCCATCCTCCACAACAACCCCTAATTCTTTATCAACACCCTCCCCATTAACTGCTACGATAACTATTTTACCACTTTCAGCATCTTTATATGCCGAAACCTGCACCCTCGCCCATCCTCTTCCAAATGGTCCGTCGGCAATCACTCTTTGGTATCCCGGGCGTACAAACCTGGAATACTGAGACATAACATATCCTCTTTTTGTAATAGACCCATTGGTCCCGTTATCATTGAAATCTTGACCCGCCTCTACAACATCCACACCATCGTGGATAGGGCTGTAATACCTTTTGATTTGCCACCACACGTAAGCGTGCCATCCGGCCTCCATCACTCGGTGAATTTCATCACCAACCAATAAAGCATCAGGCCAAATATTAGCTGAGCGGTCGCTTGTTGTGTAATGCTCTGTCATCCAAACCTCTTTGCCTTTCTCTTCAGCCATCGGGTATGGAGCTATGCCTCCTCCATAAATATGCCCACCAATAATATCAGTGTGCGCATTTGCGAGAGAATCATTTAATATTAGATCTGAATAATTTCTTCTAAACTGAAAAGATTCCGGCGCTATTATCCTAGTATCTATTGACGGAGCATGTTCTTGTAAAAAAGTAACTATTTCATCCGGTTCCCAAGCTGTCCAGTCATTAGCGAAGTCGGGTTCATTTTGGATTGAAATACCATATAAAGGCACTCCCCTTTCACTCATGTAGGTATTAAAGGAGTCCAGGTGAGCTGCGTAAAGATCGTATTTCGCCGGATCTACTTTTCTTTGCTCTGAATTTGGATCATACATAGATGCCGGCGGATTCCATGGAGCTGCCCAAATAAGTGCTCCCATCTCATAGGCTTTTCTTGCCGTTTCTACTTGGTTTCCATTACCCCAGGCGTTTGGATCAGGACTTATACGAAGTCGCAGGATATTAAATCCGAGTTCTCCATCATCGGTGCCAAATACATAATCGACTTCATCCATTGTTAAATCAGGGCCATACCAGTCTACAATATTCGCCGCTCCAAATCCCCTAATTGTTTGGGCAGTACTGTCCATGTAAATAGTAACTTCTCCTGCCTGGGCATGAACCGTTTGTGAAACTATTCCAAACAATGCTACACTTAGTAATGTTGACAAACAGCACTTAGAAAATTTGGTCAAAAATATCATTTATATATCCTACTTTGCCTTAGATCGGTGAAAAGATCATTTGGCCCTTAAAATTATCTGATTTGGCCTCTATATTTAATTTAACATGTAAATGTATTTTTTACACTCTAAATATGCCGGGCAACATTTTTTTGTATTAAACGACTATAAATTCACTTTAAGCACCTAAGTCAACGACAAATTAACATGCGAAATCATGGCTTATTAGTCATTAGCGGCTGATTTTTTTAAATAGATTTTAAAATGAACAGATAATGAGTTTTTGATCAAATGACGTAAATATTTTTTCAAAATTGAAGATTATCAAGTACTTTATTTGCGCATTATGTGCGCAAATATTGCATTCTCATTTATCTAAATACATATGGTTTATGAATACTAACTGGAAGCGGTTTTATAGTTTTGAAAATATGTGGTTTATATTCATTGGTCTTTTCGTGATTCTTTTTACTTCATGTTCAAATGTCGATAAACCTATGGCAAGCTCAGACCCAAGCTTTGACTGGTTTACTTATCAGGGGAATGACCCGATCTATGAAGGGCTTGAGGTTGCTGCTGACGAATATGTAAATCCAATAAATGCCGGGTTCTATCCTGATCCAAGTATTGTCCGGGTTGGTAAAGACTACTATATGGTTCACTCCTCTTTCAGCTACTATCCGGGTATACCTATTTTTCACAGTACCGATCTAGTGAATTGGAATCAGATCGGGCATGTATTAGACCGACCTTCACAACTTGCCGTTGACAGTCTTGGTATTTCAAGAGGAGTGTTTGCGCCTACTATTGAGTATAACGATGGCACCTTTTATGTGCTGACTACTTTAGTTGATGCAGGCGGTAACTTCATGGTTACAACAGAAGATCCTGCCGGAGACTGGTCCGACCCAATATGGCTGGATAGAGTCGGTGGAATAGACCCTTCTATTTTCTTTGATGATGATGGAAAAGTATATGTTATAAACAATGACGCTCCGGAAGGAACACCGCTTTACGAAGGGCACCGTGCAGTATGGATTCGAGAGTATGATTTAGAAACAAACAAATCCATTAGCGAACCAAAAGTTATTATTAACGGAGGGGTTGATATCAGCACAAAGCCAATCTGGATCGAAGGCCCTCACCTTATTCAAAAAGACGGAGAATATATATTACATGCTGCTGAGGGCGGTACAGGCCCGCAGCATTCTCAGGTAGTTTTAAAAGGGAGCTCTCCCCTTGGCCCATTCACTCCTTATGAGGGCAACCCTATACTCACCCAACGGCACATTTCTCCTGACCGGGATTTTTCAGTCGAATATGTAGGACATGCAGATATGGTAGAAACTGAAAATGGTGAATGGTGGACCATTTTCCTGGGTGTCCGCCCGTATGATGGTGTTCACTTCAATACCGGCCGCGAGACCTTTTTATTACCTGTTATCTGGAAAGATGGCTGGCCGGTTATTCTGGAAGGTGAAGAAGCGGTGCCACTCAAAATAAAACGCCCTGACTTACCTTATTCAAAAGAACCTACTCCTCCCACTCACGGTAACTTCACCTATACCGATAATTTCAGTCAACCTGAGCTTGCCGATTACTGGATTATGATGCGAACCCCACGGGAAGATTGGTGGGAGCTATCTGAAAATGGATATCTAAATATTGAAGCAAGACCGGAAAGGATAAGCGGTCTTGGTAATCCTTCATTTTTAGGAAGACGCCAACAGCATGCTTATGGCTCAGCATCAACAAAAATGATTTATACTCCCGAGCATTCAGGAGATATTGCCGGAATTACAGCATTTCAGGGAGAGAATTATTACTACCTCTTGGGAGTTACCCAAAATGAAGCTGGAGAAACCGAGCTTTTTGTTGAGAAGTCGGAAGGTAATAAAGTTGAAAAAATTGCAGCTGAAGTCATACCTCAAAACCAAGAGAGTGAATACTATTTAAAAATCACAGCTCGAGGTGATGAATATGATTTCTCATATGCATTAGAGGAAGGTAACTGGCAACCCCTATATGAAGGAGCCGATGGAACTATCCTTAGCACGAATAAAGCCGGTGGTTTTGTTGGAACCATTTTCGGCATGTATGCTTATTCAAATCAAGATAAAAAGTAAATTAAACCAGTAAATATTAAACCTATTCATCATGAGAACTTTGTTTACTAAAATATTAACCTCTCTGATACTCGCACTCTTTTTGTCGATAACAGTGAGTTTTGCACAAGATGTTGTTGTAAATACTAATGGCAGTTTTGAAGACTCAGACGTCACCGCTTCAGGAGACACTGCAAGTGTTGAAGGCTGGACTTTTGAGCTACAAGATGATGCAGTAGCTACATTCGCCATTGTTGATAGTGTTTCAAAGGATGGCAGCCGGTCACTCGCAGTGAGCGTGACTGCTACCGGTGCTAATGAATATAGCATTCAGGCTATTAATGAGCCTTTTTCAGTCCAAGAAGAAAAGAACTATACTTTATCATTATGGGCTAAATCAAACGCTACTGGAACTACAGCTAACTTTACTGTTGGCAATCCAAGTTTCGACGAATTTGGGCGAATTGGAAACGCCGATGTTTCTCTTACTGAAGAATGGCAATTATTTTCTCTTGGTTTCACTGTACCTGCCGGAAATACAGAAGGCCGCGCCCCACTTCACTTCAGCTTTAGCGGGAACGTTGACAATACAATTTTCATAGACAGCGTTCGCATTACTACCCCTGTTGAAAGACCTGATTATGATCCTATTGCAGAAGGCAAAGCCAAATGGTTAGGTAATGTACACAGTAGTACACAACTCGAACGTTTTTTGGACTACTGGAATCAAATCACTCCTGAAAACTCAGGGAAATGGGGAAGCGTAGAAGGGACTCGTGATGAAATGAATTGGGATCAACTTGATGCAGCTTATAATCTCGCAAAAAACAATGAACTGCCATTTAGATTTCATGTCCTTGTTTGGGGATCACAACAACCCGGCTGGATCAATGATTTAACACCGGAAGAACAACTTGAGGAAATCGAAGAATGGTTTCAGGCTGTTAATGACAGATACCCTGACATAGATTACTTGGAAGTTGTTAATGAACCTCTGCCGGGACATAACAGGCCGAATGGAGTTGAAAACGATGCGGACTACTGGGATGCTTTAGGCGGCGAGGGTGAAACCGGTTTTGACTGGATTATCACTGCTTTTCAGATGGCTCGTGATATTTTCCCTGAAGACACAAAACTCATGATTAACGACTATGGGATTGTTGGAAACTCATCCGCAGTTTCACAATACCTACAGATTATTAACGAATTAAAAGAGCGTGGTTTAATTGACCGGATTGGTGTTCAGGCTCATGCATTTAGTAATGGCAGTGCGCAGGCATCAGGAACTACTCCCGGAAGTATCAAAAGAAGTTTAGACCAGTTAGCAACGGCAGGTTTACCTATCCAGGCAACCGAACTTGATATTGATGGATTGGGTAGCGACCCGGGTTCTGATGAGTCAGATGATTATCAGCTCCGAAAAATACAAGATATTTTCCCGGTTTTCTGGGAGCACCCAATGGTTGAAGGTGTTACTTTTTGGGGATGGAGATTAGGAATGTGGCGCTCCTCAGAAGATGCAATGCTTTGGGGTATTAATGGCCGGCCAAGGCCTTCTTTAGAATGGCTTGAAGCTTATGTTGACACAGCATCGGTTATTCCTGTCAGCAACGAGCCTATTAATCAGGAACTACCTTCCGGGTTTAGTTTGGAGCAAAACTATCCTAACCCATTTAATCCCACCACTAACATATCATTCACCATTCCAAATGCTGACTATGTACAGCTTAAAGTGTTTGACATGGTGGGCAGAGAAGTTGCCACTCTGATTGATAGCAGAATTAGCGCCGGACAGAAAACGGTGCAGTTTAATGCTTCGAACCTATCAAGCGGAACCTATTTATATCGCATCCAAACCAGCGAATTTATAAGCACTCGAAAGCTGGTCTTGATAAAATAAGCTGTTAATTTTTTACTAACGATTAGTCCGTTTCATTGATTTGAGACGGACTTTTTTATGCCTTCAATTTGCATAAAAAAAGCTCCGGACATCCGGAGCTTTTTGAAGTAAAACTTACTGGCTTGGTTTTCCTACGAGAAGAAAATATATATACCTGCAATCACAACGATCAGCAATACAGAGAGGAAAACATCAAGCTTGGTATAACTATCTCTCGATGCCTGCTTGTCTTCTTCACTCAACGTTCCATAAGTAAGGCCCGCAATTTTTTCATAGGACGGCGCCGGAGTCATATAACTGACAATAAACATCGTTGCTATACAAACGATGGTAATAATCACGCTATAGTATTGGAAGAAAATATTGTTAACAATCCAAAGAAATGATCCTTCAGCGTATTGAAAGCCATCAATCAAGGTAACAGGAGTATCTACTGCGAGGCGGAATACTCCTAATCCAAACCCAATAAATAAGGACCAGAGTGCTCCATCTTTATTAAGGCGTTTATTAAATACACCGAGGAAAAACACTACAAATATTGGTGGCGCTAAATAAGACTGCACTCCTTGTAAGTAGTCATAAAGTCCACGACTTCCCTGAATCACCGGAATCCAAAGCAGCCCTATTATTACCATGATAACCGTGGCTATTCTTCCCATCATTACGAGGCGTTCTTCCGAAGCTTCAGGTCTGAACTTTTTATAGAAGTCCATAGTGAATAATGTAGATGATGCGTTAAAGACCCCAGCAAGTGAACTCATGAGAGCAGCAAGTAATCCGGCCACAACTATACCGCGGACACCAACCGGAAGAATATGTGCAACTAACAGCGGGAAAGCAGCTTGTGCATTTTGGGTATTAACCTCGCCTTGTTCAGTCATAAGTTCCTGGGTGAGAATCTCCATTTGTCCTGATTTCGCAAGCGCGAAAGCGATGATACCGGGGATGATGAAAATAAATACAGGTAGCAATTTCAAAAATGCTGCAGCAATGGTTCCGCGCCGGCCTTCTGTTTCATTAGGCGCACCCAAAGCACGCTGAACAATGTACTGATCTGTTGTCCAGTACCAGAGACCTACAATCGGTGCAGCAAATAACATTGCCACCCATGGATAGTTGGTGTTGAAGTACCAAGCCATTCTATCCTCTTCCATTACAGGAGCCCAAGTCCCTTCCATCCCATCTGGTACAATTGGTTTCCAGAGGTTGAACATTTCCTCTCCGGCAATTGAGTACAATGCGTCCCAGCCTCCTATTGCTTTCAGTCCATAAATAAGGACAAGGATAGAGCCAAAGACGAGTACTAATGTTTGCAGGGCTTCTGTATAAGCAACTGCACGCAAGCCTCCTAAAATGGTGTAGATTCCGGTAAACACAATAACCAAAATGGAACCAATCCAGAAGCTATTTAATCCAAGGAATGAAATATTTGGGAGCAGTACACTGAATACAATACCTCCGGCAAAAATACCCACAGCAATTTTAGTAAGAACATAAGCCACTAAAGAAATACCGGAAAGAATAGTCCGGGCAAGTGGGGAGAATCTCTTCTCCAAAAACTCAGGCATGGTAAACACTTTCGATCTTATAAAGAAAGGCAACATCACCCATCCAAGTACAAGCAGACACCAGGCGTGGAGTTCATAATGTGCCATGGCCATACCATCCGTGGTTCCTGATCCGGCTAAACCAACAAGGTGTTCTGATCCAATATTTGAGGCAAAAATAGAGGTACCGACGATCATCCAACCTAAATGCCTTCCAGCTAAGAAGTAATCGGTGGCTGTATCCGTCTTTTGCTTAATTACCCACCACGCTACACCTGCGATAATCAGAAAATATCCGGCTATTACAATCCAGTCTAATACGGCTAATGTTCCCATCACTTTTAAATTATGTTTAAAATTCTATTCCAGTTACCTAAACAATTTTCTTCTCTATTTACATAAAAAAGAAGGAGTGAGTTTAATAAAAAAATGTATTTAATCTAAAGTATCTATATCAATTGAATACAATAGCTTTCTTCAAATTCACTATATATGAAGAAAATAAAAAAACCTGCCTCCTATTAAAGAGACAGGTTTGTAAAGGTATCTGATTGCTACATAATCAGATTCAATCATGAATACTATTTAATAAGCATCATTTTCTTAGTATTGATAAAGCTGCCAGCCTCGATGCGGTACATGTACATACCACTTGCAAGGTTGCGTGCATCAAAGGTTACTTTGTGTGCACCGGCTTCCATTCTATTATCAACCAGAGTCATAACTCTTTGACCCAACATGTTAAATACGGTCAATTGAACATCTGCAGCTTGTGGCAGATCAAAATTGATGTTGGTTGTTGGGTTGAACGGATTCGGGTAATTCTGTCCTAATGAGAATGATTTAGGTAACTGAGAGTTATCTACTACTTCATTAGAAACGGTAATCGCAGCACCTGAAGAGATTTCCAGATCAGCAATAGACATTCCTGTTGTAGTTGAATTGCTAATTGCAAAGTTAATAGCTTCAAATGACTCAAAAGAGCCGTCTGCATCAACAGTTGCATATTCAAATACATATCCGTCTTCACTTGTTAGAGAGTATCGAATATCCATTCCTGCAGAAGTTGATTGCAATGAAATAGCTAAATCATATGTACCTGCTGCTGGAGTTCCTGTATCTTCGTGTTCTTCAACTGAGTAAGCACCAGATCCAGAAGCATCGTACCAGACACCATCAACAATAGCATCAACTCCGGAACCCGGAGTAAATAGATACCCGCTATGGCCGGCTTCGCTGCCATTCCAAGTATATCCGTTAGCTTCTGTAGAATCTACAGAACCAGGATCAGATGCACTAAATACACCAAACTTAAAGCTTCCGTCTTCACCAAATCCACCACCCTCAAAAGTAACTTCAGCTTCAATAACCAAAGCTTCATCAGATGTTGTAGTGAAAGGCACATCAAATCCTGAACGAAGAGCTGCTGTATCTGCTCCCGCTGTTCCTGAAATAGATGTATTTCCTGTAAAGTCACCAGGAGTAAGCGTCCAGTCACCACCAACTTTACCACCTATGAATCCGAATCTTTCGATGGCCATAAAGTGATCGAAGAAAGCAGGAGTTGGAATTTCTATAGGATCATCATTCACGGCTTCAACTTCAGAGAAATCTACCTGTGTGAAATCTTCAACAGTATCAAATCCCTGGAATCCAAAAGCTATTGAATTAAAGGTTGAGCTAGTTGTTTCTGCCATTGTTGTTCCGGCAAAATAGTAATCGTCATCTTCATGAATTAAGAGAAAACGAATTTCACTCATACCATCACCAACTGGTTGCACGGAAATAGCCCAATCATAAACACCGGCACCTATTTCAGCTAATGCAGGAATTTGGTAAAACGTCCCGGCTGGACCACCATTATTGCTATAAGTACTTAACCAGTTACCACTATTAATAGTCCAGACTGTTCCCGAACCGCCGCCACCATTGGCTAAAGTTCCTGCACCTGATAAAGGAATAAACGAATATCCAGAACCACTACTTGTACCATTCCAGACTGCATCAGCAGTATTTTCGTTAGCAATGATTCCCATCTCTTCATGGTTTGTTAAAGCGTATCGAAGAGGAGTATATCCGGAACCAAGGCTTGCATTAAGCTCCATTTTACCTGTAATAACAAATGCGTTACCCGCACCTTCAGTAGCTGTTATCGGTGCAAACGCTCCTCTTAAACCGGCCCAAGAACCACCGGCTATAGTTGTTTCTGCACCTAAACTTGCAGAACCTGCAGGAGTAGATCCGTCTTTAATTATAGGCCATGCGTTATATGAAGCATCACGAGCCCAAGCTGTAATAGGACCTGAGCTTAACTCAATAGGTATAGCATTTAAAGCTACATTATCAGCATACCAAACAGTGTTTTCACTATTTGCGGTACCTGCTGCACTAATCCCAAATCCAATGTAAACAGTGCCACTTAGTTCAGTTCTGTCATTATCGATAGGGATTTTAATTTCTTCCCAACCAGTAGAAGCACCCATTGATCTATCAACACTTCCTATTACATCGTTTTCTCCACTGTCGTCAAGAAATGGACCTGATAGAGAGTCTTCTGAAACAACTGCTGAAATTGTTTTATAGCCAACGTCACCAGTGGCAAAGTATCCACTAAAAGATAGTGTATCGTAATCTGCAAGTGTTAAGCCACCCGGTATTGTAAATGCTAAAAATGGAGCGGCGTTATAATTATTTACTTCCACCTTTAATACGTTACTATATGTAACAGTATCTATAACCAGTGAATCAACAGTTGCTGATATATCACCAGCTTGCCAACTCGTTGTTCCATAGGGCTGCCCAAGGGTATCCCCATCAAAATTGTTGCTTTGCGCATATAAAACACTCGTACTTAAAAAAAGCATGAGCATAAAAAGTGCACTAATCGTAGTAAACCTTTTCATATTAATCCTCACATTTTGTTGTTGTTAAAATAGGGTATGCCTTGCGAGAGCATATTTCTCGCAAGGCATATAAGTCCTACTATTATTTGATAAGTGTTAATTTTCGGGTCAAGACAACTGCACCATCCTGAGTTTGTAAGCGGTAGAAATAAATACCACTTGAAAGATTTGAAGCGTTGAACGTTACCGAATGATTACCGGCTTGCTGCCGTCCTTCAAACAATGTCATTACTTCCTGCCCAAGAGTATTGAATACTTTTAGCTGAATGTCTCCTGCTTTCGGCATAGAGTATGGAATAACCGTGGTTGGGTTAAATGGATTAGGGTAGTTTTGACTCAATGTAAATCCATCTGGAGTACTCGCCTCGATTTCTGAACTTACAGTCACCCCGTTGTTTAAATAATCCTCTATACGCTCCCAGTCAGCATCTCTTTGATTAGCTTCCCAGTCAGCAAGCTGATCAGGGTACCAGTTTAGGTCACCCATAGGGTATCCGCCCCATGCTGCTGTTTGGTATTGGGAATTGTTATAAGCCATATTTTCCGGGAGAGGCCATTCTTGCTCAAATCCAGCAAGTGGTTTGTATGACCAGTCGATATCAGAGTTATCACTCCACTTAAACATTACAAACTGCAGCATTGTATCCTGATTTGTAGCAGGCACAATGAAATCAGCCGGGTCGTCATAAAAACTGGTAGTATCTATGGTCATCAGTGGAAATACATCATTCCCTTCACTGTCAGTTGAATCTATGTATTCAAATGTTTCAGGCCCGATAGCCGGAGACTCAAAACGAAGGAGAATATCGTTACGAGTCTGAATCTGCTCCTGACTCCATGGACTCTCCATGTACCAATCTTTCAGGTATTCTTCTTGATAGATCACATTATTACCGATGTAGATTTGTCGGTCTTGATCTGTGTAGTCAACTTCAAAACCTATTGAATCTACAAGAGTTGGGTTTTGAACTAAGCCTCCACCAAAAGGATTACATTCACCTGCATAAAAATCATCAATATCAGCATCAGTGCCGTCAGGGCATACGTCAACAGGTCTTTGACCTATCATGTTTGTGTTAACAAAAATGGAGTTCGTGATTGAAAGATCTTCCCACCAACCGGTCTGTATAGCCCACTCCAATGAGTTAATCATGGTCACGTGGTTTAGGTGGATATTGGAGGCGTACTGATTACCCTCCATCATCACGATGCGGCTAAGATTTGAAAACGTTGTATTTTCAAATAAAAGGCTGTCATAGTGAAATTCCGTGGATTGGTAAGGGAAAGAAACAGCTCTTCCATAATACTGGAAGTGAGAATCCGTCAGATTTCTGAAATATGAATTTCTAAAAACACCAACAAAATTATCGGCCTTAACGGTAATTGACCCACCCGATTCTGCACCAATTGGGAAGTAATCAAATATCACACCTTCAAAAGTTCCGTACTCTTTATCAGGCTCACTACCGGTGGCAACTGTATCCTCAAAAACAATTCCTGTTTGAACTTGATTACCTTGGATATCAGCACCTCTTACCCAAATATTCTCCATGACTACATCACCATAAGTTTGAATGATATAGGTTCTGTCAATTTCTTCTTCAGTCCAGACAATTTGTGGTGGAGCTGAATTTTGAATTGCCTCAGCATCACCTTGACCTGCTTTTAATGGCTTGGGTGCCACGATTTCAAGGTTCTCGCCGATATCCATAAAGATACTGCTTGTCAGCACGTACACTTCATAGGGAGATAACTTAAACACAGTGTTGTTTATATCTCCGTTAGCTTTTACATCCGTAATGGCTTGGTTTAAAGTTCCGTATGTAAAGTCGGATTCATAATAACCCTGTACCTCTACGGTATCTTTCTGTGCCATCAATGATGCACTACTGAATAATACTGCGAAAGAAATAAGTAGTAACAATCGCTTCATATTAACTCCTGTTTATTGTTATTAGTAAATTTCGTTTTTGTTGTGATTTAGTATCTGACCCTGAAGCCCAAATTAGCCGTCCACCCATAATTCTGGATATTCGTATCCCCATTTATAGATCGCTGCACCTGTTGATTATTAGCATTGTTCAGGTTGGTGACGTCTAAGAATATTTCACTGCTTCCGCCCAACATTTCCAGCTTATACTTAGCTGAATAATCTATTTTTAGATAGTCAGTACTGAATCGATCATTTTCGGGATAACGACCTCCACTGCCTCCAAATGTATTGGTAGTTAGTAGTACTGAGACTCTTGTAGAAAAACCTTTGTAGTCAAATCCCAGGTAAGTGTTCATAACGTGATTAGGCTGTCCTGCTAATCTTGATGTGAATGAAGAATCAACTAAGAAATCAATTCGCTCTGCATCACGTCCCTCACCTTCAATTCTAAAATCTTCATCATAAAAAGGTGTTTCTATTTCAGAAAAGATCCGTGCATAGTTAACACCAAAAACCATATTGTTGAAAGGCTTTGGCATGTACCAGAAGTTATGCTGGAAGTCGACTTCAATACCTCGTACTAATCCATCATTTGGGTTATTAAGTGGTTTGTTAACAGTAGCTGTTGCACCTGTAGAAGGGTTGATAGTCGGTGAAATTAAAAGTGATCCATCCTGACAGCTGTTTATAGAAGGATATTGTTCACCATACTTATCGCGGTAATACTGACTACAAACGAGTTGATAATTTGAAGTTTGGTCGATACCTGCTTCTTCAGCGAGATTTAGTTTGTAGCTCGCGTTGTAAACAAAGTTCTCAATTGTTTTCTGGAAAACCCCCAATGAAAGTAAGCCCAATTTATTTGCATGAAATGTTGCATTAATATCATGATTGTAGGCTTTGGCAGGCTCTAATTCCGGGTTACCGGTATAAATAGAATTGCCCTGAGTAATAGTAAATTTTGGTGATAGTAAGTTGTAATCAGGACGTGATAACGTTTGAGTGTAGGCATACCTCACATCCATCCAATCGGTAACGGAATACCTGGCTTGAACCATCGGCAACATAAAGCGATTTGTTGCGGTTGAGGTAGTGTCGTACATGATCTGAGCCTGAGCATTACGCTGATCACGGGCGTTATAAGCAAAGAATTCAGAGTTTACTTCCTCATACCTTACTCCACCAATAACCATTAGCTTAGATATGCTGATTTTGGACATGGCGTAAGTGGCAAAATAATTCTCATCATAAGAGTAATCATTGGATAGCTGTTGATAAGGGCCATCATACCATCCACCCTGAGCTCCAGAGCTTATCTCTGAATTAGAAGCATCAAAATCCGGGTTGCCAATCACATAGTTTAGAATATTAACTAACCGGTCTGTCGCTGATGCAAAATAAATGCTCCCAAAATTGTTACCTATAAAAGGGTCATACAAATCTTCATTCTGTGCTTGTAAAGTCGTTCCGGTAAAGAAGCCTTGATCATTAGTTTGAAGTCCAAACTCATCCCGCAACGTTCTTGCTAAGCTATTCGCAATACCACCATCAGTAGAGTTGGCGTTACCATCAAATCCTAGATATGGTGTTTCTTGATCTGTGGAAGTAGTTTGGTCAACATACTGTGCTCCGGTTTTGAAAAACCCATTAGCTGTTGAACCGATATTGAATGGGATTTCGAAATTAGCTTTATATGTGAATTTATCTTCTGCATAGTAGTTACTAAACAGGTTTCCGCTTCTTAGAATAACATTTTCAACCCCTCGAAAATTTTCCTGTCGACTAACCAAGTCTTCTGGTTGTACATTTTCCCGAGGTGCAGGGTTTACAGCTTGAGTTTGATTAAAAGCTAATACCGGAGAATCTTCTAACGTATTTCTTGCTCCTGTATAACTACCTGAAAAATCAACAACTAACCAGTCTAAGTCATAGTCCAAACGTAATGAATGCACTTGCTGCTGAATTTCGGTTTCACCTAGACTCAACCTCCAGTCCATACGTCCGTTGTTGTAGTTTACGCTCTGGTTATGATCCGTAAAGTCAGACCTTATGGAGGCAAACATATTCACGAACTTTAAGGAACCCTTGCCCAGGTCATAATCCATAATAACATTGGCCCCTAATCTATTTCGATTTTCCAGATGTCGGTTAAAGCTGACATTATTTACTTCCACAGGACGATATCCGGTTTCAGGATCCGCCTCTTCAATTGACCCTGCTATTCCATAGCCGGTATTTAAATTATCAGAGTTTCTGTCATACGACTCAGCATTAACTAAAGCGTAAACACCAAATTTGTTATTAAAAAATCGATCACTAACTGAACCAACGGCACGATAATTACCCAGCGTATTGCTTTTAGCTGTGTAACCTTGTTGCCACATAGCATCCCAATGGAAGCCTTCAGGTGCTTTTCTAAGCTCCATATTTACAGTTCCACCAATCGAGTTTGCATTCATGTCGGGAGTCAATGATTTGTAAACCTCAATCATGCGAATCATGTAAGGTGACACCATGGTCAAGTCAACACTACGATCATTATTCACTCGCCCTCCACCTGCATCAGGATTTGATGAAAGCCCGATTGATGAACTACCTGTTGAAGCTAATTGCACACCTTCAATTTCAATGGAATTGTATTCAGGAGAAAGTCCACGAATTACCACTTTGTTATCCTCTCCGGAACTTTGTGTAGTTGATACACCCGGGAGTCTGCCTAATGCAGAAGCTGCATTAAAGTCTGGCAGTTCTTGAATTTTAGTTTCAGATACTACATTGACAATATTATCAGACTGTATTTGCTGATTTATAGCCTCTATTTGCCCTTCTCGCTGTGCGCTAATTGTCACCTCATTTCCTTCCAGTGTCTCCTGCATCAATTCAGCATTAAATTCCAAAGTCTCACCTCCGGTAACCTGAATAACTTCTTCAACACTGTTGTACCCAATATAACTTATCACCAAAGTGTGCCCTCCGGCTGGAACCCTACGGATTGTGTACTGTCCATCTATATCTGTTGCAGACCCAATACTTGTACCTTTAATAGTGACATTAACACCAATCAAAGTTTCTCCTGAATTGGCATCTGTGATTGTACCTGTAATACGACCATTCCCTGAGGTAGAATTGCCCTGAGCAAGTGAGAAATTAACCCCCATAAAAAGGATAATTATTGACAGGGAGATCTGCTTGAAATTAAACATGGCTGCTTCTATTTAAATTTATTTAAATAACTTAGGCTTCAGTCTTTTTAAAAAGCGCTTACAAGCTTTCGCAAAAAAATATCCGCACATTTTTTTGTTTGCCCTATTAATATAATTATTGGGAGTAATAATAAAAATTAAATGAGCAACTTTTTTTTAATTATTGAGCAACTTTTGCTCAAAATCTTAGATGAGGTTTAACTGGAAAAGGTCATGCTAAAAATGATAAGACTAAGCCCTTGCCGCTTAATAGAATGCATGAAATGCCTTTTTAATCGTTAGAATAGCTTACTGAAAAGGTGTCTTTAAGAAAACAGAAAATATCTATCCCATAAAAAAACCCATGCAATGTTAAATATTTTAACCTTTGCATGGATTCTTTTTGTGCGCATAATTTCAGCGCTAATTTAACCCAAAAGTGTAAAATGACTGAAATCGCTTTTTTAACTATATGTACTGGTTAATGATATTTTCAAACAGCTCTTGCTTACCGCTGGTTCTTTTAGGCTCACCATTCTCAATTGCATAAGCGCGAAGGTCTTCCAGAGTTAGCTCTCCGTTTTCAAATGCCTTTCCTTTTCCTGAATCGAATGATGAATAACGCTGAGTACGTAGCTTCTTGTAATCAGATTTAGTCAAAATTTTATCTGCTACTAACAAACTACGTGCAAAAACATCCATTCCTCCTACATGAGCAATAAAGAGGTCTTCTAAGTCCGTAGAATTTCTTCTTCTTTTGGCATCAAAATTAATACCTCCGGTAGTAAACCCTCCAGCCTCCAGAATAACCAAAAGTTGCTCAACTGTTTCATAAATACTTGTAGGAAATTGATCTGTATCCCAACCGTTTTGATAATCGCCACGATTTGCATCAATACTGCCTAATAACCCGGCATCGGCTGCAACTTGCAGTTCATGCTGAAAAGTATGACTCGCCAACGTAGCGTGATTCACTTCAATATTCAGTTTAAAGTCTTTATCCAGTCCATAGTGACGCAAGAATCCTATTACTGTAGCCGCATCAAAATCATATTGGTGTTTGGTTGGTTCCATGGGTTTCGGCTCAATCAGGAAAGTACCTTCGAATCCATTCTTCCGGCCATAGTCTCTGGCTGCTTCAAGAAATTTAGCAAGATGATCCTGCTCTCTCTTCATCATGGTATTTAAAAGGCTCATATATCCTTCGCGGCCGCCCCAGAAAACATAGTTTTCCCCACCAAGTTCAATTGTAGCATCCAGCGCATGTTTAACCTGAGAAGAGGCATATGCAAGAACATCAAAATCCGGGTTTGTAGCAGCACCATTCATATAACGAGGATGGGAAAACATGTTTGCTGTACCCCACAACAATTTCACACCTGAAGCTTTCTGCTTTTCTTTTGCATACTCAACCATATCCTGAATACGCTTCTCACTTTCCAGAATATCCTCTGAAAGTTCAACCACATCCACATCATGAAAACAATAGTAGGGAACACCAAGCTTTGTGAAGAATTCAAAAGCAGCATCCATTTTTGCTTTTGCTGCCTCAATGGGATCGGTACTTGTAGCCCAGGGATGATGATGTGTTGCAGCACCGAAAGGGTCGGTACCGTTATCACAAAAGGTATGCCAGTAAGCCACCGCAAAACGGAAATGCTCTTTCATGGTTTTACCGGCCACTTTTTTACTTTCATCATAATATTTAAAAGCTAAAGGGTTATCTGATTCAGGACCCTCATACTTTATCTGGCCAACATTCTTGAAATATTCCTTATCTCCAATCAACGGTTTCATAAACTTAGTGTATAAATTAATATTAATTCTTTATCTCAAACAGCAACTGCTTGGTCTTCTGTTTGAATAATTTCATCAAGTGTGGTCTTCCACTCTGCATAAAGGTCTTTGTAAACCTTAACTTTATTTTCATCCGGTTTAATGACTTCAATCCTTTTCAGTGACTTAAAGGCCTCTTCTGCATTTTCATAAAACCCATCCCCTAATGCAGCTCCCCTTGCAGCACCGGCAGCTCCATCAGTATCATACAACTCAAGGGTTGTATTTGTGACGTTTGCAAATATCTGACGGAAAGCGCTGCTTAAGAATAAATTTGAATGCCCAACACGAATGGTCTCAACCGGCACATCCATATCAGCTAACATTTCAAAGCCAATGTTAAGAGCATAAACAATTCCTTCTAATCCGGCTCTGATTATATGAGCCGAGTCATGCTGATTGAAATCCATGTTCAACAAGTGTGCTCCTACTACTTCATTCTCCAACACTCTCTCAGCTCCATTACCGAATGGGAAAAACCGCACACCCTCTGCTCCTTCTTCAACCTGACCGGCAAGCTCATTCATTTGGTTGTAAGGCAAATTACTTTTTGATGTGTTTAGGAGCTTTCTTAGCCAGCTATACAAAATACCTGTCCCGTTAATGCAAATAAGGATTCCATTCCTCCTTTGCTCAACCGTGTTATTAATATGCAGAAATGTATTTATGCGTGATTTTCTATCATGCACATTTTTATCAGTGACAGCATAAATAACCCCGGATGTACCTGCTGTAGCCGCAACTTCTCCTGGATTTAAAACATTTAATGAAAAAGCATTATTGGGTTGATCCCCAGAGCGATAATTGATCTTTACATCCTCATTCAATCCCAAATCTTGTGCAACTTCAGAATCAACGGATACATTACCGCCTATTGCAGGAACCGTATCAGGAATAACATGCTCCTCTAAACCGAGGTGACCTAAAAGCTCATCATTTAGTTCTTGGTTTTCAAAATCCCAAAAAACACCCTCAGAAAATCCTGCTTCTGTAGTCGTAACTTTCTTACTGAGCTTCATTGCTATGAAATCACCCGGCAACATGAACTTATCCATCTTGCTAAAGATTTCAGGCTCATTTTCTTTTACCCAAGCCAGCTTTGAAGCCGTAAAATTACCTGGCGAATTTAGCAAGTGATTGAGACAATAAGACTGCCCCAGTGTTTCATATATCTTATTCCCCATTTCTACTGCACGGCTATCACACCAAATAATCGAGGGGCGCAAGACTTTTTGATTTTCGTCAACCATTACCAAGCCATGCATTTGGTAAGATATTCCAATGCCTTTAATTGCTTCGGAATTTACATCCGGTTTTGAAAGCAACTTCTTGTAGGCGGTAAGAAAATTGTGCCACCAGACTTCAGGATCTTGTTCTGCCCATCCCGGTTTAGGAGCATCAATTTTCATTTCTACTTCCGGATAGGTTACAGATGCGACAACTGATCCCAGTTCAGTACTTAATAAAGATAATTTAATTGATGAGCTACCAAGGTCAATCCCCAAGTACATCCTACGTTCCTCTTTTATTTTAAAATTTATTCCAAGAGCTCCAAGAAACTATAACAAAAAGATGAGCACTAAAACAACTTTTTGTGCATTATCAAACAACAATTTGCTCAAATAAATGTGCGGAGAAGATTTCAATCCCCACGGCATTTACTGCTTTAAATAACTCTAATCGGCATAAATAATATTTACTCTGAATAAACAATCTATCCAAATAGAGGAAAAAAAGAAACTGAGTGAGCAAATTTTTTTAAAATTTGCGTTAATTTTGCTCAGTTGTCTTCGACTAATTCTTTAGATATGACTCGTGTACTAGACTGACGTACTTTTAACGAAACCGGCACCAAGCTTACAATACCTTGATGATTCACAGGCTTTTCCAAGCGGTTTAGCAAAGTATCAATGGTATTTTCTGCAAGCCTTGTGTAATTAGTTTCTACTGAACTCAATTTTGGATAATGATTTTCGCACATTGGAAGATTATCGTAACCTACAAGTGCAATATCATCCGGAAATTTATACCCTGCCTCGCGTGCAGTCTCCATAAACCCAAGTGCCATTGCATCATTTGCAGTAAATATAGCCTCAGGTTTTTCTTCTAATTTTTCAAATGCGTGAAAGGCTTCAATTCCTGCATTTAACCTATAATCTCCTTTATAATCCCAGACCAGACTCACGTCATCATGACTCTTAACAAAATCGGTGTAACCGTTTGTCCTGAAACGTGCTTCCGGCATTACATGTGGTCCTTCTATAATTCCAAGTTTTCGATAGCCTTGCTCATATAAATGCCTTGCAGCTAAAATTGCTCCTTGGTATGCATCAAAAGTCACCGTATCAAGAACGGAGTTGTCAATATTAGAACATGAGATAATTGGGAAGTCTTTGGGAGTGGCATGTAAAATATGCAAATACTGTTCTTCTTTTAGCTGAGGTACAAAAATCACAGCCGCTGCATATCCTAATAAGCGTAATTTTTCAATTAAAGAGCCGACTGAATCAATGTCGTGTGTTACACTAAAAAGACTAACTGTTATTCCCTTTTCCCGAGCAGCCTCTGTGAATCCATTAAAAAACGAAGCGTAAAATTCACCGGGGTGAAACTGAGTGATCAGCGCAATATTTGGTGGCTGATTCTTAGGAAGCTTTCTTCCGTTCGTAGGAAGCGGGTAACCCAACTTGTGAGCTGAAGCTAAAATCTTTCTTCTATTTTTTTCAGAGATACGCCCCTCACCCCGAATGGCTCGAGAAATTGTTGATACAGAAAAACCTGTAGCTTCAGAAATATCTTTTAAAGTAACTTTCATTTTGTGCTTTTTACATTGGGCAATATTTGCTCAAAAATAGTGTAAAATATAATGGATTAAAAAGTACATTTTTCACAATACTTAACACATTCCCTTCTGATACTATTCAAGAAAGAGTTTTTTGAATATTTCTAAGAAAAAAAAGAACACGTTTGTGAAAAAAATTACCAATTGAAAAGTGTACCGTCCTCTTTTCTGTTTACCGGCAGATAAGCTCGTTCGTATGGATATTTTGAGGCTTTTTCTTCATCAATGTCTACTCCTAATCCAGGTTTATTCTCTTCCAAATACATAAAACCGCCCTTAAATTGATAGCTGTTTGGGAATAATTCTTGAGTCAACTCATTGTGGGGCATGTATTCTTGAATGCCAAAATTATTTATCGATAAATCGAAATTTAGAGCAGCCGACATGGTAATAGGTGATAAGTCTGTAGCACCATGAAACCCGGTTCGTACATGATAGATCTCAGCAAATGAAGCAATTTTCTTCATATGCGAAATCCCCCCACCCCTTACTATTGATGTCCTCAAGTAATCTATAAGCATTTCTGAGATCAATAACTGAGCATCCCACACTGTATTAAATACTTCACCAACGGCTAATGGAGTAGTGGTGTGCTCCCGAATAATTCTAAAGCTTTCCTGAAGTTCAGCCGGAGTACAATCTTCCATCCAAAAAAGATGATATGGCTCAAAATCTTTACCGAGCCGGGCAGCTTCTATGGGTGTTAAACGGTGATGACAATCATGCAGAAAATGAGGTTCGTCTCCATAAGTATCTCTCAATTCCTTGAACAACTTTGGGATGAAATTCAGATACTTTTCTGTAGACCATAAGCTTTCTTTGGGCAGATCACCCCTTACCGCAGGCTCATAATTGTCTTTTGTTTTTGAAACGCCATAAGTGCTTTCAATACCCGGAATTCCACTTTGTGCTCTTACTGCCTTGTAGCCCTCATCTAAATGACGGCCGACTTCATCTACCGTTTCAGCAATATCTTTACCATTAGCGTGACCGTACACCATAATCGCTTCCCGGGATTTACCTCCCAGTAAATTATAGACAGGGGTATCAAGCATTTTTCCTTTGATATCCCAAAGTGCCATGTCAACTGCAGCTATTGCAGACATGGTTACCGGACCTCTTCTCCAGTAAGCCCCTTTATAAAGGTACTGCCAAATGTCTTCAATCCTTGATGGATCGCGACCGATTAAGCATGGTATTACATAGTCTTCCAGGTATGAAACCACAGCTTTTTCACGTCCATTTAATGTAGCATCTCCAAGACCATAAACTCCTTGGTCCGTATAGATTTTAAGTGTAACAAAATTACGGCCAGGACTGCATACAATTACTTTTGCGGACTCAATAGTTGACATTATTCCTATTCTTGAACTTTGAAATGATTATTTGCTACATCAATTAAAGCATGAAATGCCGGCTTTGGCTGATTATCCCGATCAAATAACAATGAATAATTAACTCTTTCAGTCGGCAGGTAGTTGAGCCATGTACCATTATCAGAAACACCCCAAAATGTAACTCTGGTTAAAACATCGCTATGTTTAAGGTATAGCTCAAAAAGGTCTTTGTGTACTTTCGTGAACTCTTCCTCTACTTCTTCCGGCAGTCCATCCTGGTAAATATCTGTCCCTTCCTTCGTGGGGCCGTCTTCACTCCAGGCTGACGGTAATACATTTAAATCCAGTTCTGTAATCATCACATCAACCCCAAGGGATGATAAGTCAATAATGGATTGTTCTATCTCTGAAAACTCCGGGAAGTTTCTTAAGCTATAATGACTTTGCGATCCCACACCGGTAACAGGCACGCCTTCATCCAACATTTTTTGAAGGTGTTTGATGATTCCCGCCCTTTTTTCAGGATTCTCCATATTGTAATCGTTATAGTATAACTGTGCATCCGGATCAGCTTCATGAGCATATTCAAATGCTTTCGAGATGAAATCCTCACCAATAATTTCAAACCAGCGAGATTCTCTGAAGCTGCCATCTTCATTAAATGCTTCATTTACCACATCCCAACCATAGACTTTTCCTTTATAGCGGCCAACTATTGTTTGAATGTGATCTTTCATTCGATTGAGTAACGCTTCCCGAGTCAACTCATCCCCGTCTTCATCTTCAAAGACCCAGTCCGGCACCTGACTATGCCAAACCAACGTATGAGCGACTATTGTTTTGCTTTCTTGCTGAGCAATATCAACTAGCCGGTCAGCTGCTTCAAAATTATATACTCCCGGACTTGGATGTATTTCTTCCCACTTCATCACATTTTCTGGAGTGATAACATTGAAGTGTTTTAGACCTAATTCAAGTCCTTCTGGATCAGGGATGATTTCTCTAGAATAAAAATATCCTCTTCGGTCAGCACGTACAGTATCTCTGGTGAGCTCCGGTGCATTAGCAAATATTTGAGCCCGATTTAAAGCAGTTCCAATCAAAAAAGCATCTTCATAAGCCTTATACAAAGATTGGGTTTGTTCTTCTTGTTGGGTACACGCCTGTAAGCTTAAACCGAAGATAACAATGACCAATATAAAGACGCTTCTGGTTTTTGACCTCAAACTCATTGAGTGTATGGATTTCATTTTAATCTCTTTTTGATCTAGATGACTTTATTAATTTACGTTGTTGGAGTTGCCGTATCCAACTCTCCTCGACGAGCTTCAAGCTCAATTTCAATCTCTTCCATTTTATCTCCATCAAGTGGATAAAACGTCATAAGCAAAGCCCCAAGCACGCCAATTACAGCGGCTACAACACCGATTAAAAATATTATGCCATAAATGGTTTCATCAGTTTGCACCTCATTTGCCTGAAAGTTATAGTAACCTAACACCCAACCGGTTAAAGCCCCACCAAGGGCAACACCCATCTTAAGTGCAAAAAGAGACGCTGCCATAATCAAACCTGTAGCACGGCGCCCAAACTTCCACTCACCAAAGTCTGCAGTGTCTGTATAAATTGCCCACTGTAATACTGAAACCGGACCAAAGAAAAACCCAGATAAAATATTACTGATGTAAATAAGATCTGTCTGGGACTCATCTAACAAGAAGAACGGAAGGCAAAAAATTGCACTCAACATCAGAGCTCCCACATATGTCTTCTTCTTGTCAAACATTTGAGATAAAAACTTGGTGCATAACGCTCCTAATAAAGTAGCAAGAGCCCCTGTTGTTAGGAAAGAAGATATTCCAGGACTAATTCCTACCATTTCCAGAAACCCTACCGAGTGCTCCCCCAAATAGTAGTCAATATAGTACGGAGTAGTCCCCCCTTTAATTACCACATACATCAACTGGAAAACAGTTGCACCGGCAATCAAAAGCCAAGGCAGATTATTCAACAAATCTTTTCCGTCTGTTTTGATATCTATTTTTGACGACTTGGGCGGCTCGACCCGTTCTTCTGTAGTAAAGAAAGTAAATAAGAATAAGCCGGCTGCAACTAAGCCATAAAGCCCCATTGTCCACATCCACCCTACCTGTTCATTTCCATCACCAAAGAAACCAACCAAAGGCTCTGTAAGACCTGTCACAACTAATAAACCACAATAAGCCGCAACGAATCGATACGATGAAATCCCGGTTCTTTCGATTGAATTAGGAGTGATAACACCCATAAGAGCTGCATAAGGAACATTAATAGCCGTGTACATCGCCATCATCAATGTGTAAGTGATATACGCGTAAACGATCTTTCCAGTGTCCCCGAAGTCTGGAGTGACAAACATAAAGAATCCAACAACGGCAAAAGGGACAGCCAGCCAGAGCAAATAAGGACGGAATTTACCGTACTTAGATATTGTACGATCTGAAATAATACCCATAATCGGGTCAGTCACCGCGTCAAATATTCTGGTAACCAAAAACATGGTTCCTGCTACACCCGCCGAAATCCCAAACACATCTGTGTAGAAAAAGAGCAGGTAGTTGACAAATGTTTGAAAGAATAGATTGGAGGCTGCATCACCCGCACTGTATCCAATTTTTTCTACTACGCCTATTTTTGCACGTTCTTTTTTCATTCGGGTGTTTTTAAGATGTTAATTAATCACTGACTATTATTCCTTACTCCATTACCTCTCGGTAAATCCTAACTAAGCATTTAGTTAGTTGCTATATCTTTCAACGCCTCAACTGCCGGCTTTGGATTTCCTTCACGATCGAACAACAGCGGATAATTAGTTCGACCCGGCATTGGCCAGCCATTTTTCCATGAATCCCCATCGGTAACACCCCAGGTTGTTACGCGGTTAATCACATCAGACTGCTTATGAAATACTTCAAAGAGCAATTTAAACTGGTCGGTCTGTTTTTGCACCATAGAGTCGGGTAAATTTTCTGTGTATGGATTAAGTTCATCCCTAAGTTCTGCCCTCCTGCTAATATCCGCTCCGGTGTATTGAAATGGTGAAGGAAGCACATCAATATCTAATTCAGTAATAGCTACAATGCCAAGCTCACCAAATAAATTAATGCTTCTTTCCAGCGCTTCTTTAGTTGGATAATCGAGTCCATAATGCCCTTGCATTCCTATTCCTGTAACCCTGACTCCACTGTCCTGAACTTCTTTGACCCATTCGGCAGCAGCATCTGCTTTATCCGGTAGGTGAAGGTTGTAATCATTATAATAAAGCTCAGCTTCAGGATCGGCTTCATGTGCAAACTGAAATGCTTTGGCTATATAATCTTTTCCAATGATATTATACCAAGGTGATTCCCGGATTGTACCATCATCATTCACAGCCTCATTTACTACATCCCATCCATCAATTTTACCTCTGTATCTGCCAACTACGGTATAGATATGATCTTTCATTCGAGCCAGTAGTTCTTCTCTGCTAATTGGATTTCCTTCTTCATCTTCAAAAACCCAATCCGGAGTTTGGCTGTGCCAGACCAAAGTGTGCCCAACGATAAACATCTCATTTTGTACTCCGAATTCAACAAACTTATCAGCTTCTTCAAAGTTATAGGTATCCCGTTCCGGATGGATATTCTCCCACTTCAAATCATTTTCAGGAGTAATTGAATTAAAGTGCTCTTTTAGGATAGGAAGGGCTCTGGCATCCCGCCCTGAATATTGACTAGTATTTACAGCGGCACCTATATAAAAGTCATCTTTATATGCATCTTTTAGTCCGTCAGTTTGTTGTTTCTGAGTACAACCAACGGCCAAAAATAAACCTATTAATAGGAGAACGAGATCACGCATAAATTTCCTTTGCTTTAATAATACCTGGGGTCAGGTACATATTCTGTTTGTTCAAGTTTTTTATAGTATTCCAAATCATGCTCGGGTTTTTCCAAGCCTTCCGGTATTGGTTGATGTGAAAAAGTCTGGAAGTATAGCACACATGAATTTCTCCACCGGACGGCATCTTTTTCCTGAATTTTGAGAAGTGCTTTTACATGTTTGAATCTCTCATCATCAATCAAGCCCTCTATGCTATTCCACTGCTCCTGCATCCATCGCACCGTATCTACACCGGCATAATATTTATGCACCAATTCTTCCCAAAGGTTTCTTCCGGAATCCATTTCGTAATCCCAACTAACATGGTGGAACCATAATAACAGATCTTCCGGAGTGGTCTCTATTTCACTAAACTGACTTTGGAGTGGTTGATTATATTGCTCAATGGCGTTGGATCCTGTTTCGGTTCTGTCAAAGCCTAAGCCTTCTTCATCTGCCTTATGATAATATACCGCTGTCCAGTCTGGTCGCGGGAGATCAGAAGTCCAAGGGGCAGGTCCGTAGTGATGGCCCTGAGCATATAAATGGGTTAGACCTAATGGCGATCTGTAGTTGACACCAGCCTCTCTCGACTTCAGCATAACATCTTTGATTGGCTCAACAAACTCATTGTTATTTGTGAAAGTCATTTTGAGCCATTCATCTGCAATTTGATCAGCACTTAGAGTATAGTCCCAAGCTAATCTACCAAAGGCATACCAACTCGACTGCACAAACGGATGCCCCGTCCAGTTTCGGTCTGTTCCTAAATTCACTACTCCGGCAATTCCTGTATGCTCATAATCAAAAACTTCGCCGGAGATTACCTTGCCTACGGTCGAGCCTTCGCCCTTGGCATAAGTATCGGCATCTACAGCTTCTTCAAATAAGGTACCCATGTAGGCCAGGTGGTTTGCGAAACCAAAATATTCCTGTGTTATCTGAAGCTCCAGCATGGTACTGGTTTCCTTCATTGCTCCAAACAACGGCGAGAAAGGTTCCCTCGGCTGAAAATCAATTGGGCCATTCTTAACCTGGAGAATCACATTCTTGTTAAATTTACCATCAAGCGGAAGAAACTCATCGTAGGCTTCTCTAAATCGATCTGTTTGTTCAGGGCTATAAACAAAAGCTCGCCAGATAACTACACCATCATGTGGGGCTACAGCTTCTGCCAATACATTCGCTCCCTCTGCATGATTCCGATTGTACTTAAACGGTCCGGGTTGACCTTCGGAATCCGCTTTAACAAGAAATCCTCCAAAGTCAGGAATACGGCTATATATATCATTCGCTGTTTCTTTCCACCATGCCCTTACGTTTTCGTCTAGAGGATCAGCTGTATCGAGACCTCCAATAGTAATCGGAGCCTGATAGTTAATTGAGATAAAAACTTTTATTCCGTAGGGTCTGAAGATGTCTGCAAGTACTTTTACTTTATCCAGGAATTGATCAGTTAAGATACGAGCATCAGCGTTTACATTATTAAGAACAGTACCGTTAATTCCCATAGAGGCATTGATACGGGCATAATCAGTATATCGAGGATCTTTATATTCGGGAAGAGTTCCCCAGTCCCATAGTGAAAGACCTGCATAACCTCTTTCTACAAGCCGGTTCAAGTTGTCCCAATGGTTTAAAACCCTGTGCTGTATCTTCGGAGAAGATGTAATAGATATATTTTCAAAACTCTGATGTGTTTGAATCATTCTTAAAAGATGAAAAGTACCATACAAGGTCCCAATGTCAGAGTTTGCCGCTACTGTAATAGCCGTTTTACCATTGCTCTTTACATTTCGAATGATAAATCCTTCATCACCAATCTTTGCCAGTTCATTTTCTAAACCGGCATTAGCAATAAATTCAGAGGTAGTAGGAGTTCCTATAATTAAATTCCCACTGCTATTTATCAAAGATTTGAATTCAATATTCTTTCCCAATAAACCGGACAAACCTTTTTTCAACTCTATACTGATTACTTTCATAGTCTGGCTTTCGCCTTTAACTATGACATTCTTAAATAATAATCTGTATTCCTTTAATAATTCAGGAGAATCTATCTTCTCATATCTAAGCCAGGTTTCATAGCCATCTTCCGCATATAGATTACTAAATAGATTCAACCCGATAACTAGCAGTACTGAAGTGAAGAACCTTTTTGTATAGTTTGAATTAAAAGCCAATTGAATTCCCTCCGTCTACAGGTAAATTTACACCCGTTACAAATTTCGCTGCATCTGAAGCAAGGAACACGGCTGCCATTGCAATATCTCTTGCTTCTCCTAATTTCTTCATTGGTGTACGTTCTAACACTCTTCTTTCACGGTCAGGGTCAGAATCAAAGGCTTTTCTAAGCATTGGTGAATCAATAAAGCCAGGAGCAATAGCATTAACTCGTATTCCCTCTGGAGATAAGTCAACAGCTAAGGACTTTGTCATCCCAAGTACTGCAGTTTTTGATGTGGTATATGCAGTAACCATTGGGATTCCATAAATAGCGGCCATTGAGGTAATATTTATTATAGAGCCTCTTTTTCTCCTCTTCATTCCCTTAGCAACTTCTCTTGTTAACGAGAATAATCCATTTACATTAGTCTGAATTATATTCTGGAATTCGGCATCTGTGACTTCAGTTAAAGGCTTTTTCATATTTATGCCGGCGTTGTTAACCAATGTGTCTATCTCTCCAAATTCAGACTCTACTTTTTCTACAAACAACGGTAACTCTTCAACAACCGAGACATCACTTACTATATAGCTTACTTGGTCACCTAATTCACCCGATGCATCTTTAAGAACGGTTTCCGATCTCCCTGTAATTATTACTTTAGCACCGGCCTCTACAAAAGCTTTTGTGATACCAAAACCTAATCCTGTACCACCACCCGTCACTATTGCCAGCTTATTTTTAAGACTAAATAATTTGTCAGACATAAATAATTTATTTTTTAAAAGTCTTCTTTTGGTTACATGTAGAAATACACAACCGAATTAGTTTAGTATTACTTAATCAACACCACTTACTCCCACAAAAAACAACTGCCCCATAATACTCTAATTCTACACACTACTCCATATAAATGTTTTGCACAAATTTTGCCCAACTTGAAAAAGTAAAGTCAGTCGATATCATAGAAAACCATATTAAATACTAATTATTCCGATTATCGAATATATTTAAAAGGCTGATATAATGAAAAAAAGATGAGCAAATTATATTGGCGAATAAAGCAAATTTTGTTCATTCCTGTATTTAACCAATTATAGGTAAGCGTCGGTTAAAGACATAAAAAAACCCTACACCTGTTTAGGTATAGGGTTGTATAAAAAATAAAGAAGGCGACGACCTACTCTACCGCGTGTGCAGTACCATCGGCGCTGCAGGGCTTAACGTCCGTGTTCGGGATGGGAACGGGTGGAA